>CAZYPV010000019.1:20750-38763 GCA_964649515.1 uncultured Comamonadaceae bacterium
GCGGGCCCCGCCCCGCCCCCGCCAACCTGGCTTCTCGAAGTACGGGAGTTTTTTCAAGGCTGCAAAAGAATTTACAGCCCGTTTTGTGGATGAACTACCGTACTTTGTGAATGCAAATGTTTCCAAATCAAAAACACCCACATACCGATCCACCTTGCAGGTTCTTCCCCTTCCACTGAGGCTGCTTCCTGCCCTGTCTCGAATCAATTCTTAACGAATATAACAGGTTCTCAAAACGCCTGGAAAAGCACTTTGCAGAAGCATCGTTTTCCTTTGTAAATGAACAATACTATCGCTTACTTGAAGAGCTAAGCAGGAATTCAAATCAGACCTTCTACCGGACCAATTCCCTCTCGAATCAATTCCGCTTCCCCGGTGGTGCAATCGAATATGGTGGAGGCATGAATGTTACCCATTCCGCTGTTGATCACTAGATCCACCACTTTCTCATACTTCTCATGAATCAACTCTGGGTCGGTAATGTATTCCAAAATCTCATCGTCGGCATGCACCGAAGTTGCAATGATGGGCTCACCCAATTCGGCAACAATGTAATTCGGAATGAGATGATCAGGTACTCGAATACCGATGGTCTTTTTCTTCGACTTGAAGATTTTTGGAACGAAGTTACTGGCATTCAGAATGAAGGTGTAAGGACCCGGGAGTGCGCGTTTCATGAGCTTGTAGATGTTAGTGTCCACCTGCTTGGCATATTTGGAGAGCTGACTCAAGTCTTCGCATACCAGAGAGAAATTGGCCTTTTCAGCTTTGATCCCCTTAATTTGGGCAATGCGCTCAATGGCTTTGTTCTGACTGATCGCACAGCCAATACTATAAACGGAGTCAGTAGGATAGATAATGACTCCTCCTTTTCGCAAAACATCTACTACTTGACGAATTTTGCGCTGATCTGGGTTTTCTTGATGAATATCGACTAACACAATGTAAAGATACGATGTATTCTCTTCATTTTCAGAAAAAAGACCATGCGTCCCTCGGCGAAAATCGTGTTGTTTTCTTGAATTCAGAAGGTGAAAGAAGAAAATGAACAGAAATTTTCCAAAAAGATGTAACCAAATAAGATCGCTTGGCGTAAAGGAGAGGGTAACTTGTAGGTTACTAAACAATCAGTCAATAAAAGATATTTAAGTCGGTCTAGTCAACCGACTTTCTTTTTGCCCGAAAAAAATGAAAAAAAAACGCTACCCATGGAGAGTAGCGTTTCTATTCATTTCAAGTATTCAATTACTTTCCTTCATTCGACTTGGCGTGATCTGCAAGAAATTGAGCTAGGCCACTATCGGTCAATGGGTGCTTCAACAATCCTACGATTGCACTCAATGGTCCGGTCATAACGTCTGCTCCAATTTCCGCGCATTCCATGATGTGCATGGTGTGACGTACAGATGCGGCAAGGATTTCGGTTTCGAAAGCATAGTTATCGTAGATCAAACGGATTTGCTCAATCAATTGTACTCCGTTGCTTGAGATGTCGTCTAGTCTACCAATGAACGGAGAAACATAGCTCGCTCCAGCTTTTGCCGCCAGCAAGGCTTGCCCTGCAGAAAATACAAGGGTACAGTTGGTTTTGATTCCCTTATCTGAAAAGTATTTCAAAGCCTTTACACCGTCTTTAATCATTGGGATTTTCACCACAATGTTCTCGTGCAATTCGGCCAATTTCATTCCCTCACGAACCATTCCTTCGTAATCGGTTGAAATGACTTCAGCGCTCACATCGCCATCAACAATGTCACAAATGGCTTTGTAGTGGTTGATAACATTTTGCTCACCCGTAATGCCTTCTTTGGCCATGAGTGATGGATTGGTAGTTACCCCATCAAGAATCCCAAGGTCCTGTGCTTCACGGATTTGGTCGAGGTTGGCGGTGTCGATGAAAAATTTCATAGTTGCTTCTGATTTTCGGCAAAAGTACGCCGAAGCTGCATCATTGACAAAATTGCTTATTCACAATTTTCCATTGGGGACGATTGGATGAAAAAAGGCCGATGTTCCTTTGGGAAGATCGGCCTCGTTTTATTGCGCAGTATCAAATTATTTATGCCTCATCTCCTTTTTTAGTTGCTCCATTCATCTTTTCAGCTTCTCCCAGTCTTCGTGAGGTCTCGAAAGAGGTAATCATGTCTGAAAGCAATGAGTTTGCAGAGCTCGGACTGTTGGGCATCAAGATCAAGTTGGAATTGGAGTTTTCACCCACTGCTTGTAAAGTATCGTAATGTTGGGTTACGATGATGAGGGAAGAAGCTTCGATACTTCCGATGCCCACTTTATTGAGCATTTCAACCGATTCTTCCAATCCGCGAGCGATCTCCCGTCTTTGATCAGCAATACCAATACCCTGAAGTTTTTTACTCTGCGCCTCAGCCTCCGCTTTTGCTACAATTTTGATCTTTTCGGCTTCTGCTTCGTATTCCGCCGCTTTTTTAATTCGTTCAGAAGCGTTAATGCGGTTCATCGCTTTCTTAACTTCTTCATCGGGGTTGATGTCTGTAACCAATGCACGAATGATTTGATACCCATAATCCATCATTGCTTGGCTCAACTCTCTCGTTGTGGCATCGGCAATTTCATCCTTGTTTTCAAAAACGTCGTCCAAACGCAATTTGGGTACTTCAGCCCGAATAGTATCAAAAACATAGGAGCGAATTTGATCCCTCGGGTGTGAAAGTTTGTAGAAAGCATCGTAAACAGACTCACGAATAACTTGGTATTGCACTGAAACGCGGATTTCAACAAACACGTTGTCTTTGGTCTTGGTTTCTACCATCACATCTAACTCTTCAATTCGCAAACTCAAACGCCCGGCCTTTTTATCGATGAAAGGAATTTTCATTTGTAGTCCGGCTTTTCGGATGGACTGAAATTTTCCAAATCGTTCGATAATTACTGCGGTTTGCTGCTTCACTGAGAAGAAGGACAGAACTAAAAGGATGACCACTAAAAAAATGATAACGGGCATTGTCATGGCACTTGGGTTAAGAGTTGCGTTGCATTATTGCTGAGGGTAAGATACAAAAGTGCTCTTGTTTTTTGATGGGCATTGTGAGGAAAGGTTAAATTGTGAGGTTCAGAGGTAAAACACTTACAAAACATCGCTACCCAAGCACAAACTCGATTCATTTCGAGGGGTTCAATGAAATAAATTCGTCGAAAAAGCACATGCCAAAAAGAAGTTTACGCCATTACGCTTGGAATTACACCGCAAAAGGAGATTATCACGTCACTATTGTTACTTCAAAAAGGAAGCCCTTCTTAGCTTTCGTGAAGGATGACGCTTTACATCTAACAGAAGTAGGGGAAATTGCGAAACAGTGTATTGAAGAAACCGCACAAATCAACCCGAATATCGAAGTAATCGAGTACGTCGTGATGCCCGACCATCTCCATTTGCTCCTTCGGGTACAAGGGGAGAAATACGACCCAAGCGTTGGGCAAAATCAGTTTGGAGTTCAAAGTGGAAGTTTGGGAGCCTGTGTTCGAGGAATCAAGGCCGCCATCACCTCTCGTGCAAGAAAAATCCAACCCAACTTCAAATGGGTTTCTCGCTACCAAGACAACATCATCATGGACCAACACGAATTCGAAACCGTCCGCAACTACATCCGCAACAACCCCCAAAAGCTCATCCAAAAACTCAAGCAAGGAAAGTGACCCATCCACTCCGCCCGCGAAAAGGACGTGCTGCGCCCGTCCGCCCGTGCCGCACCCGCGAAAAGGACGTGCTGCGCCCGCGAAAAGGACGTGCCGCACCCGCGAAAAGGACGTGCCGCGCCCGTCCGCCCGCGCCCGTCCTCCAAAAAACTACGTCTTAAAAGTGGTCTTCCCTCGCAGCTTCTTCGGTTTTGGCTTTCCAAGCATGAGCAACAAGTGCAATCGAAGAACACCTCCCATGGAAACACAACGGTTAAATCGGCGGGTTTGATGGTAAGCATTGAGCTCAGATTTGAGCCGTTTGATTTTGTCAGGTTTTGAAATCTGATCTTTCGACATGCAGTCCAAGAGCAAATTCAAGCGTTTTTGAGCGAGGAGATAGCGTTTTTTAATGAGCACACGCTCTTCATACTGGTACTGATTTACGGTTACTGGCGTGAGGATTTCAGTACAAAATTCAACTACGGGTAGGTTTTCTTTAAAGAACTGAGGCAAATACATCTGCCGTCTTCCTTCGTAACATTGCTGATCAAAATCAATGGGACGAACCCGGTACTGTTCACGGTCGAAATCTGGGGTAACGTCAATCACGTAATTGTAGGATCGCATATCACCCAAAAGCAGCACAAAGCAACGTTCGTTGAATTTTACAAACTCTTTGGCCAACCCTGCCTTATTCACTTGTTCGCTGTGCATGTAACGATCGAGGTAGATGTCCCCAGGAATCCCAGCAATGTGCTCTTCAATGAGGGTGGTTCCGTCAACAATGAAACTAATTCTGTTCGGACTAAGAATGTACTCAAGCTCCAATCCATATACCCTCGAAGCATCAGCTTTCTTGATGTAAAAGTAGTCGTGGTTATCGTTAAATTGATTCTTAATCTTGATGCGAAAAGGCTTTGAGTTTCCAAAGTGACAGTAGTCAATACGATCCACTTTAAGGTGTTGAATAACATCTGTATCTCCGTCCGTTTTCAGGAGTGCATATATTTTGGTTAAGCCCAATTGGAGCTGCTCCATATCGCTGTTCGGGTAGATAACAGATTCCCATAAGGTATCCTTTCCTTCTGCATCATAAAGCGTCATTCCTTGAGACCAACGCGTGAGATCTTCGTACGACAAAGGAAGTTTTACCTCGCGGTCATACCTTTCTAAATAATGCTTCAAGCGATCATTGATCAAGTAGATCGGCTTTTTCTTGGATATGATCATGCGTTTAGAATACACTTTTTTTCTGACTTTCTCGGTAAAAGTGTTCCGACTTTCTATTTCGTGCAGCGAGTAGATCATGGTTGAGCTTGGAATAAAACAATGCTTTGTCCTTTCAATAATAGCAAGCAGAAGTGAGGGGATTGTAACGTTAAGCTGATCATTATCTTACCTTTGTAGTGTATGTTCAACACTTTTGTAAAATGCGTGCTGGCTTTTTGTCTAGCTATGGGCTGCGGCTTGATGGCTGAGGCGCAATCATCCAATCCGGTGGGGAATGCTTATCTTTCTTCAGAAGATTGCTTTGTTCTCACCAATGCTAGCGAGTTTCAATTAGGTGCGGTGTGGTTCAATGAACAACTCAATTTGAGCGATTCATTTGAGATGGAACTGCTCGTTAATTTCGGAAGCTCAGACGCAAATGGTGCCGATGGAATGGTGTTCATTATGCAACAAGTAGGCATCAATGCGCTAGGAGAAGCCGGCGGTGGAATGGGATTTGGTGGGTTTCAACCTTCCTTTGGAGTGGAGATGGATACCTATCAAAACCAAGATCTCGGAGATCCATTTCAAGATCATATGGCCCTTTTGGTGAACGGAAATGTGAACCACTTTACCCCAGGGAATTTGCTCGGACCCGTAAGCATCGATGCTGGTGGAGCAAATGTGGAAGACGGACAAGATCACTTTTTTAAGCTAACTTGGGATCCAGTGCTGGATGTAGTCAAGGTGTTTTTCGACTGTGAATTGCGTTTGGAACTGAACATCGATTTGGTTGCGGACGTTTTCAATGGAAACCCAGAAGTTTTTTGGGGATTTAGTGGAGCTACTGGCGGATTGGTGAATGTGCAATCGGTGTGCATCAGCAACTATGCACTCGGCCTTCCCGATGTGGTGAGTGTTTGCTCGGGTGAAAGCATCGAACTGGGCGTGGTAGGTACAGACAATGGTAGCTACGAATGGTCGCCAACAACCTACCTCGATACCCCAAACGAAAGCACCACTTTGTGCACGCCGGAGGAGAATATTCAGTACACCGTTACCTATACTGATCTCTGTGGTACTCAAATTCAGGAGGAACTGAGCGTAGAAGTGATTCCCTTTTCTCCCGATCTTCAAGAGAGTCTTGTTTTTTGTGAAGGTGAAACGGTGACTGTTTCGGCGGTAGGAGACCCCGATTGGGAATATGTGTGGTCCAATGATGTCAACGGACAAGAGGCCCAATTCTCAGAGGAAGGGGTGTACACCTTAACGGTATCTGAGGAAAACTGTTCCCAAAGTTTCGACCTTGAGGTGAGTACCTTGCCTTTACCAGAAATCGACTGGTTGGCTGAACTTGAAGCGTGCGAAGGTGAACTGATCACATTCGATGCTTCGTTGGAAGGTGCTACTTACTTGTGGCATGATGCATCAATATCCAATTCCTATGCTACCAATATGAGTGAATTGGTGGAAGTGGAGCTGACCAGTGCAGATGGATGTGTTCAGAGCTATGAAGGAAATGCCATCATCCACGAAATTCCCAACCCAAACTTGCCCAACGAGATCAGTCTTTGTGATGGAGAAGAGGTGGTGCTTAGTCCGGAAGAGGGAAACGTAGTTCAATGGAGTAATGGAGTAACTGAAAATCAGATTACTGTTTCTAGTGAAGGACAATTCAGCGTTGAGGTGCTTTCCGACGCCAATTGTTTGGGTTTCGACACCACCCAAATTGTCTTTAATGCATCACCCCAGTGGAACTTCAACAATACCTTTACCATTTGCGAAGGAGAATCGATGTCCATCGCATACCCAAGTCAATATGAAATTACAAGTGCACTGAATACCGATGCCGATTCGGTGTACTTCTCTGAGCCTGGAGAGTTCAATATTACCTTGAGCGACCAGGCTACTTTGTGCTCAAGCAATTTCTCCCTTTTTGTGGATGAAGTGAAGCTCCCCACATTGGATTTACCCGAACGATTGAACCTTTGTGAAGGCGAGGTATTGGAGTTTCAAGCAGCAGCACAATATGCCAGCACAGCTTTTTGGGATGATGGCGAAGAGGGTGAATTCCGTGTGTTTGATGCACCGGGAATTTATGCGTTGACGGTGGAAAATCAATGCGGTGAAGCCAATGACCAACTGGAGATTGTTGAATTGATTTGTGATTGTCCGATCTATATTCCCACAGCTTTCACTCCAAACCAAGATGGGGTGAACGACTTCTTCATTCACGAGATTTCGTGTGATCATTTCAATTATGACTTCAAAATCTATGATCGTTGGGGGACAATGGTTTTTTCAGCGGATGAGCCTGGAATACTCTGGGATGGAAGTGTTCGAGGAGGCACCCATTTTGCAGAAGATGAAGTCTACACTTGGCATTTGAAGGTGGAACTGCTTTTGCCATTGGGTGCGAAAATCATCGATCGTGTGGGACACGTTACGGTGCTTCGATAGCCCGATGTACCGCTCATCCGCTTGTAGGTGCGTTGCTCCAAAATTTTGTGTCGATAGGAGATTTTTCTCTTATCTTACTTTCAATTGAAGCTGAATATTCAGACACAAAAACAACTTAAACAAATGAAATTCTTATTAAAAATCTTAGCCAACACTTTAGCGGTGCTGCTCGGTGCGTGGTTGCTTCCGGGAATAGAGGTAGAGAACAACAGCACGGCATTCTTAGTAGCCATTGTTTTGGCTTTGTTAAACACTTTTCTCCGACCAATTCTCATTTTTCTCACTATACCTGCTACCATCATCACCCTTGGGCTTTTCTTGCTGGTCATCAATGCTGCAATCATCATGCTCACCGATTATTTCATAGATGGCTTTCTGGTGATGAGTTTTTGGTGGGCACTTTTATTTAGTTTTATATTAGCCCTGATGAATGCGTTGGTGAGTAAACCGCAGCGCGACAGACAATCTTAAAAGAAACAGCATCCAATTCAAAAAACATGAGTATTTGGAATAAATTAAAAGGAGAGTTGATCGACATCATTGAATGGTTAGATCCTACTAATGATACGATGGTGTATCGCTTCGAACGTTTCAATAACGAAATTAAAAACGGAGCAAAACTCACCGTGAGAGAGTCGCAAATGGCGGTTTTCGTAGATCAAGGTCAGATTGCCGATGTATTCACGCCAGGGATGTACACCCTCAATACTGAAAACTTACCCATTTTGGCCACCATTAAAGGTTGGAAATATGGCTTCGAGAGTCCGTTCAAATCAGAGGTGTACTTCATCAATACCAAAAATTTCACGGATAGAAGATGGGGCACGAAGAGTCCGATTATCTTGAATGACGATCGCTTTGGAATGCTCGAGATTCGCGCTTTTGGAACTTATGCAATGCGGGTTTCTGATGGAGGTAAGTTCTTGAAGGAAATTGTGGGGACCGATGGCAACTTCACGGTAGATGAGGTGGATGAACAGCTCAGAAGCATCACGGTTACCCGGTTTACAGATGCCATTGGAGAAAGCGCCATTCCCGTTGAAAGACTCGCGGGCAATGTCAACGAGTTGTCGGAATTCAGTCAGGAAGCCCTAACTCCTGAGTTCGCAGAATACGGAATCGAACTCACCAAATTCTTGGTAGAGAACGTTTCGATGCCAGAAGAAATCAAAAAGGAGATCTTCGAATTGAGTCGTTTGGACCGCATCGACTTGGATAAACTTACCAAGATGAAAGCGGCCAAAGCCATCGAAAAAGCAGCGGAAAATGAAGGCGCTGCTGGAGCCAGCATGGGGATGGGAATGGGCATGTTTATGGGAACCCAAATGGGAAACAACATGAATCAAGCACAGCAACAAGCCAGCGCGCCCGCTCCAACACCTCCTCCAATTCCAGGAACAGCACCCGTGTGGGTAGCGGTGAACGGACAACAAGCTGGTCCTTTTAATCAACAAACTTTGAGAGAAATGGTTTCGAGCGGACAATTGACCCAAGATACTCTTGTTTGGAAAACAGGACTCAGTGCTTGGGTGAGCGCGAGTGAATTGGAAGAAACCAAGAAATTATTCGTTTCAGGACCACCTCCATTGCCCAATTCTTGAGTTAATGAACAAAGCAGAACTCGAACCTAACAAAGAGGGAAGCACTCGAATTCATTGTCATTCCTGCGGTGCAGAACTTCAATACAAGCCAGGAACAGAACACCTCGAGTGCACCTACTGCGGAGCTCAAAACGAAATTGAACAGCTCGACCTTGAAATTGAGGAGAAACACCTTCATGACTTTCTCCATAAAGTTGAGCGACCGTCAACCAAGGTGCAAGTTATTTCCTGCAATGGCTGTGGCGCTGATAATCCTCTCGACGAACAAAAGCTAGCGGAAAACTGCCTTTTTTGTGGAGCACACCTGATGCTCAAGAATGTGCATGAATTGGACCAGTACCATGCCGATGCCTTACTTCCCTTTGCCAAAACCAAGCGAGAAGTGGTGCTCTTTTGGGACGAATGGGTGAAGAAACTTTGGTGGGCGCCCAACGATTTAAAGAAGATGGGGAACGGAACCCAGCAAATTCGCGGGATTTATATTCCCTACTGGGCTTTCGATGCAAGGGCCGAAACCCACTATACCGGTCAAAAAGGAGTTAACCGAAGGGTCAAAGATGGCGACAAACAAAAAACAGTGACCGATTGGTACCCAGCTAGCGGAACCGTGCACAATACCTTTGACGATTTATTGGTGCTCGCAAGCAACTCCATTCCGCAAAAGAAAGCATGGAAACTCAGTCCTTGGGCGGTAGATGAACTCGTGCCATTTCAAGATCAATACTTGAAAGGCTTCACGGTGGAAACCTACAGCCTATCACTTCAAGATGGATTTGGCAACGCCCAGTCTCGCATGAAAACCCTTATTAAGGCAAGGGTTCGTAGAGACATTGGTGGAGATAAACAGCGAATTCACACCATGAACATCAATTGGTCTGACGAACGATTCAAATTGGTGCTATTACCGATATACATTAGCGCATATCAGTTCAAAGGAAAAACGTATCAGTTTTTAGTGAACGGACACTCAGGTGAAGTACAAGGAGAACGACCTTACTCGTTTTGGAAGATTTTTGGGGCAATTCTCCTCGGCTTGTTGATTGCTACACTCATCGTTTTAGCCCAAGAATACTCAAAGTAATGGTGAAGCATACTGTTTTCCAGCGGTTTGTAAGCGATAAAAAAAAGTTAAAGAAAGATAAAATACTCGCGCTTTTCCTTCGTTTTAAAGGAGCAAAGGGGGATGGGAAAGCGAATGCAGTGAAAACCTTAACTTTGCGCTCCCTTTAATGACCAAGGGCAACATGAAAACAACTTCTTATCTTCTCATAACGCTCATCGCTTTGGTGATGACTGCGTGCAACATCATCAATCCTGATGAGTCGCTGCCCGGTTATATCCACATCGATGAATTTGAATTCGAGTCTGCACAGGGTTTTGGATCCGCCTCCGAAAACATCACCGAAATCTGGGCCTATTCCAACGATCAGCTCCTCGGTGCTTACGACCTTCCAGCAGATATACCTGTGCTGGACCTCGGGACCACCAACATCTTGCTTCGAGCGGGAATCAAGAACAACGGAATTTCAGCCACAAGAATTCAATATCCATTTTACACCGATTTTCGTCAAGATGTGAGTTTAGAGGCCTTTGAAACCGATACGATCCGTCCTTATTTTACTTACAAAGACATTGCGCCCATGGCCTTTGCCGACGATTTCGATAGCGGAACCTTGTTTGTCGTAGAATCATCGAGCCAAGCCGATTTTGAAGTCACCAACGATCCGGAAAACGTCTTTGAAGGCAATGGTTCTGGAAAAGCGGTAATTGAAGAAGGAGAGCAGATCTTTCGCATAAAAAGTTTCGATCAAAACATCTGGTTCCCCGACTTTTCTCAAACCTTTCTGGAACTCGATTACAAAAGCAACAATACCTTCGCTGTTGGGGTGTATTCCTACCTCAGCAATGGAGAAGAAGGTAAGCACCTGGCACTCATCATCAACCCCACCAATCGCGATGGAGGGGAGCCACAATGGAATAAAATTTATGTGGATTTTAGTGAAATCATTGCCAATACCCCCAATGCCGTTCACTATGAGATGTACATCGAAAGTAACAAGGATGATGGGGTGGACGTTGCCGAATTGTATTTCGATAACATTAAAATGCTTCACTTCTAAAGCATGATGAACCGAAGTTTACAAGTACTAAAATACTTGATTGGCGACTGGCTGAGTGCTTCGGCGGCTTGGGTTTTGCTCTACATCTTCCGAAAGAAAATTTTGGAGGCGAGCAAGTTTGGAGGCGACTTTCCCCTGCAATTCGATGAGAACTTCTTCTACGGTTTGCTCTTCGTTCCCATTTTCTGGATCGCACTTTACATCATGAGCGGCCAGTATTCCAACATCTATCGTAAACACCGACTCAAAGAACTGTCCCAAACCCTCTTGGTCTCGCTTATTGGAGTGATGATCATCTTTTTTGTCTTGCTTTTGGACGACCAAATTGTAAGCTACAAAAGCTATTATCAAAGCCTTTTGGTACTCTTTGGTGCGCACTTCGGACTCACCTTTTTTGTGCGATTGGTGCTTACAACCCGCACGGTGAAACGGATCCATGCTGGGAAGCTCGGTTTCAATACCATCATTGTTGGAGGAAATGAACGCTCATTGGCCACCTATGAAGAGATCACTGCTCTTAAAAAATCGCCGGGTTTCAAATTCTTGGGCTTCGTGAGGGTGAATGGGAAAGATACCCTGTTGGAAGAACACCTTCAAATGTTCGGAACCTACAAGGACCTTCCTCAACTCATCAAAACGAAAAATATCGAAGAGGTGATTTTGGCGGTGGAATCCAGCGATCATAAGGAGTTGGGTACCATCATGAACCTGCTGGAAGGAGAACGGGTGAACATCAAAATTATCCCCGACGTTTATGATATTCTTTCCGGATCCGTTAAGATGACCAGCATTTTTGGTGCTCCACTCATTGCCATCAACCAAGAAATCATGCCGGCGTGGCAGTTCAGCATCAAAAGGGTGATGGACATCTTCGTTTCCCTCCTCGCCCTAATTGTTCTTTTCCCATTCTTGCTGGTGATTGCGGCTTTGGTGAAATTTACTTCTCCAGGTGGGGTGTTCTTTTTTCAAGAACGGATTGGAAAATACGGGGCACCTTTCAAAATCATCAAGTTTCGCACCATGGTGAAGGATGCCGAACGAGATGGTCCGCAATTAAGCTCAGCCAGTGACGCAAGGATAACGCCTATTGGTCGCTTTCTTCGCAAAACAAGAATTGATGAGTTTCCGCAATTCATCAACGTGTTGAAAGGAGAAATGGCCTTGGTTGGTCCGCGACCCGAACGCCAGTTCTACATCGATCAAATCACCCAAGAAGCTCCTCACTACAAGCATTTGCAAAAGGTGAGGCCTGGAATTACCTCTTGGGGACAAGTAAAGTACGGTTATGCAGAAAATGTGGCGGAAATGATTCAACGACTCAAGTACGACCTGCTCTACATCGAAAACATGTCTCTTGCTGTGGACATCAAAATTCTTCTCTATACCATCCTGATCGTGTTTCGGGGTGAAGGAAAATAGCACACTTGCCTCATCTTCATTGTTGAAAACCTTGAGGATAGCTTCTTTTTTTCTCGGGTTGAACGCCCGCGCGCAGGTGCTAACTTGCATTGTGTTTCAACGAAATGTCCTCATAGCATTCTTCTGCATTTGCACCGCACTTCCGCTTTTCGGACAACAGACCACGGTGATCAATCACTTCGCTGGCGATACTACCGGAGTGGGAACGGCCAACATGCGCCTGAAACACAGTGAAGAACACACCATCATCATCCATTACTACGAAACGGTGAGCGAGCAAGATCATCAACGCCTCAATAAAGTCATTGACGAGGCCCTGGCCTATTACCTCGATCAGTCGGTAATGATGGATGAACACGAGGTGGTCCTTCGAAAAAAGCCTTCTAAGATGATGAAGGACATGAACGGCATTGTGAAAGACGTCGTGAAGTACTACGATCTAAAAGAAATTGAAGGTTTTCAAGGCTTTTCCGAAGAATTGGAGAGGAGAATTGAAGTGTTGGCGAACTTGAATTGGAAAGGTAAAATCGATCGTTTGGCGGAAGCTAGAGGAAGCGGCGGACGATCTGAAGAAGAGAAAGCCTACCGCTACGTTCAGAGCTTTTTGAGCGAAGCCAAACACCAGGCTTCAAAGGAAGTAGGCATCTTTTCCATTGATAACTTGATGGCGTATTCCGGCTCCAGTTCTTCACAACTTTCGCAAGAACAAAAGGAAGCCCTGCTGGCAGATGTGGCTGGCTTTAAAAAGAACGACCCTTTGGCTCCCATTGAAATTGATTTCAGCTTGTCCACCATGAACATGATTGCCGCGGCTGATGATACCTCTCTGCCCGAGTTCGAAGGTGGAAAAAAAGCTTCTAACCAACAAAACGACTTCGCCGAGAAGGTATTTGAGCTGCTCCGGGAAAACAATGCCCGCCTCCAAACCTTGGAAAACGAGGTGAGCGCCATCAAAAATGGAAATGTTCCTTCACCACCTACCCAAAACAATTCCCTGCAAAGCCAAATAGATGAGCTTCGAGAGGTGGTGCTCGCCATGGCTTTGGGACAAACCCAAAATACCTCCAATACCAACAACGTGAGCATCCCTTCAGTAAATCAAGGTGGAAGAAACAATGGTGTGGATGCAGCTACCAGCAACCTGCCAGAGAGTTTTGATATTTATTTCCGTCTGGGTGGAAGCACCTTGGATTTGAATGCAGAAATGATGATTGCCGAACTCGTAGATATCCTCGCGAAAAACCCGAGTTTACGGATTATGGTGAGCGGGTATGCCGACAAAGTGGGCGATCCGGCAAGAAATCTTCAACTGTCTAAAGAACGAGCGAGAAAGGTTCGTGCTCGCATTTTGATGAGTGGCATCCAAGAACACCGTGTGATGTTCAACTTTTTTGGAGACGGGGTGAGCGATCAAGGTGCGAATCCTGACGATCGAAGGGTGAACATTCAATTTATGAGCTACTAGATTATGAAAATCATTTGCATAGGTAGAAATTACAGTGAACATGCCAAGGAACTGAAGAACGCAATTCCCAGCAAACCCATGTTCTTCCTCAAGCCGGACAGTGCGGTTCTTCCCAAAAGAAATCCGTTGTTCATTCCAGAATGGACTCAAGACTTGCACTATGAGGTGGAGTTGGTGTATAAAATAAACCGTTTGGGCAAGTACATTTCAGCCCAACATGCGCACAAATATTACGATAAAGTGGGCATTGGAATTGATTTTACAGCTCGGGATATTCAAGAAGAGGTGAAGGCAAAAGGACATCCTTGGGAAATCGCTAAAGCCTTCGATGGTTCTGCTGCTCTTGGTTCAAAATTCCTTCCACTGAAGGATTTCGAAGACCAGAAAAAGATCGCTTTTCAACTCAAAAAGAACGGTGAATTGGTGCAAGATGGACTTTCGAGCGACATGATTTTCAACATCGATCAAATCATCGCTTATGTGAGTCAGTACATGACTCTAAAGATCGGCGATTTGATTTTCACAGGTACTCCTTCTGGGGTAGGCAAGGTGAGTCCCGGAGATCGATTGGAGGCTTTTCTTGAAGGACAAAAGTTACTTAAGGTAGATATCAAATAAGAAAGTCCTTTGGTCGCTATCGAATCAGGGTGATATGCCCTTTATACTCTCTTCCAATGAGGTCTTCTCCCAACACTTTAATGATGTAGTTATATACTCCATCAGGAGCGTAATGCTCTTGTCCTTCCACATTTCCATACCAATACGCATTTGGATCATTGCTTTGATGAACGACGTTCCCCCAACGATCGAAAATCAAAATTTCATATTCCACAGCACCCAAAACAGTGGCTTGCCAAACATCATTGACTCCGTCGTTGTCTGGAGTAAAGGCATTCGGAATGAAGATCTGAAGGTTCTGGATAACGTCAATCTCCTTACAATTTACCGCAAAGCAATTGTTCTGGTCGGTAATGCGCAAGCAAACCTCCACACTTTCTCCTCCTACGATGCTTAAGTCGGTCCAATATTCGGCTTCAGCGCTAGAGTCGAAATTTCCAATTTCCCAAGCAAAGCTCACGTCACTTTGTCCGGTGGTTTCACTGAGTAAAATCAAAGGTTCGTCGGTACTTGGGTTTTGCGGTCCAAAAGTCCATGTATTTTCAGGATTGGGATAAACACACACCAAATCATTCAGCACAACGCTTTGGGTGCAGCCTTGGTTGGAAACAGCGGTGTAAGATAAATCGTAACAGCCAGGTTGGTTGTAAGTGTGGTTGATTCCACTGCAGTTTTCGCTCGTTTGTCCATCGCCAAAGCCCCAAAAGCACTGTACGGCATCATTGCTCGTGGGCGTGAAAATCACGTTCAAAGGAGCGCATCCTGTTTGCTGGTTTACGGTAAAATCGACATTTGGCAAAGCATGAACGGTGAGGGTTTGTGTACTTGTAGTTCCGCAAGTCCCCGGTAAGGTGTAGCTCACTTCATGTTGTCCGAGGCCCGCTAGAGCTGGTGCGAAGAAACCCTGCGAGTTCATGCAGGTGCCGCAGCTTGCGTCCCAAGTTCCACCGGGAATGTTCGGAGTAATGGGGGAAGGAGCACCATCAATGCAAAAATTACTTTGAGTACTAAAAGAGCTATCATCGTTCGGAGTAATGGTAATGCTGGTGCTCTGAAGATCGCCACAATAGGTGTTGATTTCATAGGTGATATCGTGTTCCCCGATGCCCGCTATCAAAGTGTTGAATACCCCTGTACTAGGATCGATACAATTCCCGCAGCTCGCGCTCCATGTACCGCCTTCTTCCACCGATTCCAAGATGATGTTCCCTTGGTTAAGGCATTGATTTGAGGGTTCAATGATACTCGCATCGGCGGCACCTTGTACCTCAATCGCAATGCTCTGTTGGTCTCCACAACTACCAGAGATGGTGTACGTGATGTTATGTACTCCTTCGCCCGCCTGACTCGGAGAAAACTGTCCACCCGAAGTAATACAATCACCACAACTCGCCGTAAAAACCCCTCCTGGGTCCTCGGTAACCAGTTGAATAGGCGCTTCATTGTTGCAGAGGAGACCGGGGTCCGTAATTTGGGCACTGAGTTGTTCATTGACCAAAAATGGGTTGCTGCTACTGCTCGGGCAGTTTCCTTCGAATTCGTACTCAATTTCAAAGTTTCCTGCACCACTCGCATTGAGGTCGATGATGCCGGTGTTTGGATCGATGCAAGAAGGACAATCAGCATCCCAAATTCCCCCCGCTGTTTCAGGACTGGGGACGAGGCTGCCCTCAGATTCACACACAGCTTCTTGAATGGTGAAATTGGGGTTGATCTCGTTGATAATTTGAATGTTTTGATTTAATTCAGCCGGACAATTCCCTCCAAAAGCATAAGAGATTTCATAATTCCCATCGTTCAGATTCTCTGGGTTGAAAAAACCCGTTTCGTTCAAGCAATCCCCGCAGCTTGCAGCCCATTCACCACCCACTTGTGTAGGATCGATTTGAATGCCTGGGTTGCTTTCGCACAAAAACGGTGGTAAATCAAAATCAGCCACATTTTGTTCTTCTACCACAACTTCAATACTCTGTGTTGCTCCGCAGAGTCCGTCTAATGAGTATGTAATTTCATGGTTTCCAGTGCCAGCAATTTCAGGGTCAAAACTTCCACTCACAGGGTCTATACAAGCCCCGCAAGAGGCCGTGAATTCACCACCAAGCTGCAGAACGGTGCAAGTAACTGGTGTGCTACTCGTGCACAAAACAGGTAATTCTTCAATGCTGGCGTCGGCATTTGGGAGCACTTCAATAGTAAAAGTGTCACTAATCGGTCCGCAAGGCCCTTCCAAGGTATAATTTACTTCAAAGGTACCTGTACCTGCTATTTGAGGATTGAAGAGCCCAAATTCATCCAAGCAATTGGCACAATCACTGCTCCAAATTCCTCCGTCTTCAGCAGCTAAAAATTGGAGTGGAATATCTTCAAAGCAAATTTGCGTTGGTAAGCTGAGATCAATGCTGGGATCGGGTTGTTCTCCGATGGTCCCGTCTGGAGAAACCACCACTTCGTCGCTCACAGTGATATCACCATTGCAAGCATCGTAAACCACTTCAGCGGTGTAGGTGGTGGCTACTTCTGGACAAACGTCAACGCTCAGTCCTTGGCCAATCAGGTTTCCCCCTTCGTACCAATTGACAGTGTAAATGGGTGGACCTGAAGGAGTAAATCTCCAAGCTTCATTGCTGGTGCTCCAATTGCCCGTGTTGCGTCCGGGGGGGACGGTTGCTTGAGTTCCTGCTGCATTTTGGATACCTAAGAGTGTTCTACCCCCATTCCAAGAACTGCACGAGGGCTTATTTCCAAGGTAAACTTCAATCACGTTGGTGGTTTCGTAAAGGACGATCTGGCTATTCACCGTACCCGAACAACTGTAGAGACAAACGGCAGAGTAGTTGATCACAAAGGTTCTGCAAGGTGCTGTTCCCAAGACGGTATAGCGAACAGTTCCACAATCAGACGGATCAATGTCCATGTACGGAGCAAAGATGGCATTGGTAGGAAGATTTGCACTAGGGGCTGCTGCTGTGAAGTTCCACGGACAATATCCTCCGGCCTCTCCAATGTCGAAGGTTAAAATGCCGTTTGATCCAACTACCACATTGGTGTAGTTGTTGCCGTAAAAACAGAATTGAAACGGCATTGGTAGGGCGTTGGACCACGTATCGTCGACACCAATAAAGAGCGATGTACCTTGGTTAATCGGGTAAGGAAGATTGTAAGGAATACTAGATACGGTATAGCCGGAGGTAGAACCTGTTTCGAAAGGGTCTGCAGTGAGGGTGGTGCAGGGATTCTCACAATCTACGCTTTGGTCTGCGCCGGCATCAATGCTCGGACAACCCAATTGTGCGGAGCTTGAATAAGCCCAAAACATGGCTAGTAAAAGAAAGGAAATTCGAGTAAGCATCTGGTTAGTTGTAGGAAGTGTGAAGCTCGTAAAAACTTGACAAAAAAGCAAGTAAAATACTGAGGTAGAGGGGGGTGCTTCCTAAGACTTTTCGTCTTCATCAAACTGCAATTCGTAG
>CAZYPV010000019.1:38773-46551 GCA_964649515.1 uncultured Comamonadaceae bacterium
TAGAGCTTTTTGTAGGCTCCATTTTGTTGCAAAAGTTCTTGATGCTTTCCACTTTCCAAAACCTTGCCCTTATCCATTACGATAATTCGGTCTGCGTTTTGGATGGTGCTTAGGCGGTGGGCGATAACAATGGATGTTCTCCCTTTGGTAAGTTTAATCGTGGCTTCTTGAATCAGCTCTTCCGACTCGGTGTCAACAGAAGAGGTGGCTTCATCCAAAATCAGAATCTTGGGATCATACAAATAGGCCCGCATGAAGGCGAGGAGTTGTCGCTGACCCACACTCAACATTCCGCCGCGTTCTTTCACATCGTAATCATACGTACCGGGAAGTTGAGAAATGAAATCGTGGGCACCAACTGCTTTGGCAGCTTCAATCACCTTCTCTCGGGAGATGTCTTGATTGTAGAGCGTAACATTGTTGTGAATGCTGTCTGAAAAGAGGAAAACGTCTTGCAACACTACGGCTATGTTTTTCCTCACTTCTGCTAGTTGTATGTTCTTCAGGTCTTCACCATCCACCAAAATACTTCCTTTTTGATATTCGTAAAACCGACTCAAAAGGTTGATCACGGATGACTTTCCTGCCCCTGTTGCGCCAACAAAAGCCAGGGTTTCTCCTTCCTTCACCTCAAAAGACACGTCCTTCAATACCCAGTCTTCTTCTTTGTAAGCAAACCAGATGTTTTTAAATTCAATGCTGCCGGTAAAGTTGACGTCATCTCGTGTTCCTTCGTCGGCAATAAATTCATTGCTATCAAACAACTTAAACACCCTTTCAGAATTCACAATGCCCATTTGAAGCACGTTGAACCGGTCAGCAAGCTGACGAATGGGGCGGTACAGCATAAACACAAAGAGGATGATGCTTAAAATATCGCCCAGGGTAATGGTTTCGTCGATCACTCCGCGCACTCCAAACCACAAGAGAAGGGCAATGCTTCCTGCGGAGAGCAATTCCACGATAGGAAAGAAGATGGAAAAGGCCCAGATGCTGGCAATGTTGGCTTTTCTGTGCTCTTTGTTGATGGCTTCAAACTTGGCTTTTTCTCGTGCTTCTCGGTGAAATAATTGAACAATGCTCATTCCCGTAACGTGCTCCTGAACAAAAACATTGATCCTTGATACCTCATTCCGCACCTTGATGAAGGCTTTTTTGATGGCTTTTTGAAAGATGCGGGTGGCAATGAGCAAAATGGGAATGGGAATGAGTATGATGAGGGTGAGCTTCCATGAGATGCTGAACATCACGATGATGACGACCGTGAGCTTGAGGAGGTCGCCAATGACGGATAAAATGCCGTTCGAAAAAACGTCTGCAATGCCATCGATATCACTCACCAAACGAGTTACAAAAGTTCCCACTGGTGTTCGGTCGAAATACTTGAGTTTGAAGCGAAGTACGTGTTCGTAGAGTTTCGATCTGAGGTCGAGCGTCACACTTTGAGCTACCCAATTGGCCCAGTAGGTCTGATAAAATTGGAGCAAGGCTTCAATAATGAGCAAGCCCACAACCAAAAGGAAAACACGAAGCAAGCCTTCTGCGTCTCCATTGGCAATCTCTTGGTCCACCGCCCGGCCAACCAACCAAGGCCTCACCCAAACGATGCCGGCTAGGGCAATGACGAGCACTCCGGTGAGCACAAATTTTGAGCGGTAAGGGCGCACTTGTTTCAAGATGCGCTTCAAGATCTTGCCGTCAAAAATTTTTCCCTGTGCTGATGTACTGCTCAATGCTCTTCTAGTGTAAATGGATGAACGGACGCAAAGGTCGGTGATTTTTATTCGCTCAAAAACTCTGCACCTTAATTTTATCAATTCTTATCACCTGCCTTCGTTCCTAGTGGATTGTTTTCATTCGGAATGTAGGGGTAGGCAATCTCCGCGAGATATAAACCATCGGGCAGGGCAGATGTTCCCGCTTTGCTCCGATCCTTCGAGGCGATGATTTCCGAGAGGTCTGATTCCTTAAACCTGCCCGCTACCACATCGAGTTGAGTACCCACAACTGCGCGCACCATGTTTCGAAGGAATCGATCGGCGGTGATGGTGTAAATGAACTGCTCTCCTTCTTTTTTCCAATAGGAGGCTCGCACGTCGCATATGTTGGTTTTGTTATCACCCCCAACACGCTGAAAAGCACCAAAATCTCCTTTCATGATGAATTGAGCGGCAAGTTCGTTGAGATGGTCGAGCTTGAGAGGAAGGTGGGTGGGAGTAGATAGTCCGTGCAAGAATGCCGACTTGTGTTGATGAATTTTGTAATGATAGGTGCGTGCTGTGGCATCGAATCGGGCATGAGCATCGTCGTGCACCGGAATGATGCTGAAAACCGCAATGTCTGTGGGTAGAAAACGATTGAGTTTAAAGACCAACTTTTCTAAGTCCATGTTGGTATGTGCATCAAAATGGGCGTAAAATGAGCTGGCGTGCACTCCTGCATCGGTTCTACCGCAACCCAAAGTGGCAATTTCTTGGCGTAGAATGGTGCTCATGGCTTTGTCCAATACTTCCTGAACGGTTAAGGCGTTGTTTTGAACTTGCCAGCCGGCGTAATTGGTGCCTCGGTATTGTAGATGGATGAAGTATCTCACGTCGCGAAAATAATGTTTAATGTTCTTGAGACGGAAGTTTTAGGCCGAAGTTCGATTGGACCATGGGCAGGTCACATCAGCAAGAAGACCAGATCTGCAAGGAATAGCACCTGAAGAATGAAAAACAAGATTCCTAAATCTCTTTTCAGTTTCAATTTTACGGCCACGGCGATGAGCATCAAAATGGGGATGACGAGGCCTGAAGTGATGCGCAATGATCCGTGGTGCTTGACGTCGTCCCCGGGAAGATAGGACCAGTTCACTTCTTGAAAAACGTGGGAAATGGAATAGCTGAGTTTTTGGTGTTTACGGGCCAGCAGGGCAAAATCTCTCTCCACCCAAAATTTGTGATCGTCTGTTCGAATGAAGTAAGCCTGATGCGAATTCCCTCCAGCATTGTTGTATGCTTGATGTTCCGAAAAAACTTTGATGTTTTCACTTTCAAACACTTTTCCCGGAAGCAGAAAGTCAAGCAGTACCATTAAAGCCAAAACCGTGAAAGCTCCTTGAATAATGATTTTTATTTTTTGATGATTCTGTCCCACCTTTTGAAGAGTATAAATTCTTGTCAAAGATTGATTTTAAGCCCCAATTAATTTCTTAGCACCGAGGTAATAATACACCGAGGCAATCATCATGAAAACGTGGCTGATGTCCACATGATTGAACCATTTACTCACGCCAATTTGAAAAACAAAAAAAGCGGCACCCACAGCGCTAATCAGCACGGCAGTGATGATGAGTTTACTGCCTTGGCTCCGTTCTTTGTAATAGACAAAACTTGCAAAGCCCAGCACAACGATGGCCATTCCGTAGGCAGCATGCACAAGGACGAACTGGAAGTTGAGGGTAACGAGCGAAAGCACCAAAAATAGGAGCAACTCAGCAATGTTTAGTTTGGAGAAGAAGGCACCAATTTTTGGTTTGGTCCACTTCCGGGAATATTGAATGATCGCCCGCTCTAGGAGGGCTACAGACAACATACTCACCACCCAACCGGGAACTTTCATGTAAAAAGGAACGTAGTGCAAGAGCGCATGCCCCACAACTCCACCCAGAAAGGTAGCCACGGCCATGCTGAGGAAATAGTACTTGAACAAAGTATGCACTTGTCCGCGAGGAGTAATCCGCTTCAACTTCCAATATGCCACAAAACAGATGACGGCGACCAAAACATCGGTCAAGGCTGTTACGGGCTCTTCAATGATGAGTCCTAAAATCTCAATGGATGGTTGTGCTTCAATCAATGGCTCGCTTGTGCTTTTAACCTCATGGTCCTCATTGTTTCAGGTTTTATCGAGAAAAATGAATCTTTTCCGACCTCAATTCCAACAATGTGTCACCACATTTAGATGGAGTTTCAGCCCGAAAAAAGCCCATGAAGCTGACCTTAATGCTAATCGATAATCATGAGTTTTTTGCTCAAAACTTCGTCGGTTTTGAAGAGCTTAAGATAGTACATTCCGCTTGGAATTTGGCTTACATCGACCTGTTGGTTAACAACATTTTGCACCACTTTTCCATAGGCATCCACTAAAAGAATATGGGTGAATTGACCGATGTTCTCGTTGATGGTGAAGCTGGTTTGAGCGGGGTTGGGGTAAACGACAAGGTTTTCGGCATTGAGTTCTTCTTCAACATTCACGATACTTCCCAAGTTAAAACGCCACATGTCGCTTTCGAGCTGCACATTGCTCAATCCGCCCATTAAGTAAACAAAATCATCAATCACAAAACTTCCCGGTGCCCAACGACTGCTTCCTGGATGCGGCGTTAATTCCACCCAAGCATCAACAAGGGGGTCGTATTCCCAAAATTCACCCGTTTCCATGAAAGAGTGATCATCTCCATCACCGCTAAGAACATATCCCTTGCCGTTGTAGTCAAACTGGGTGCCCGCAACTCTGGCCTCGCCGGGAAAGTCGGCCAATTGGGTCCATTCACTTGTCACAGGGTCGAACATGTACCAGTCTTGATAAATGCTCATGACACCGTTCACGCTGTCTCCATGTCCGAGCCCTACGTAAGCGATACCGTCAATGGCGAAGTGGTAAGGGTGGTGGCGGGTTGGTCCGGGAAGATCTTCTTTCTCCGTCCAAGTGTTGGAGGGAATATCGTACTCCCACCAATCGTTCAAATTCGCAGGATTGTTTCCTAGCCCCACATAGATTTTATCGTTCACTTGAATGAAGGCAGGGTGGTATCGTGGTTCACACGGACAAGTAGCCAATTCTGTCCAAGTGGCTGTTTCGGTATCATACTCCCAAAGATCGTTGAAAGGGACTTCATCAGCACCACCGAAGCCTACATAAGCCTTTGTGTCTCTCGAAGTACCGTAGGAAAAACTTCTTCCTAAGCCTGGGAAATCGGGCAACATTTCCCAAGAATCGCTCATGGGGTTGTAGCGCATGAAATCGTTTTCTTCTTCTCCGTTCACATCTCCCCCCATCAAATAGCCAAAGCCGCCCGACGAAAAAGTCACAGGATGGTGTCGGGCATCATTCGCTCCGCCTGGGAGAGGTGCCATCGATTCCCACGATTGAGCAAAGAGGAAGGCGCTGGAGAAAAGGAAGGAAAGTAGGAGTAGGATGTTTTTCATTTGGGTGGTTTTTTTACAAGTTCAGGGGAATGGTTTGCAATCCCGTGGTTTTTTGATTTAAGTTGTGAAGACTATTGTATTCCTTCGAAATGAAGCTGTGTTTTGTTGACACGGACAAAGCATATTCCTTTCATCAAAATCAAGAGATGAACTCGATGTAAACTGTAACATAAGGAAAGGTGTTTTGTTCACTTTTCTCCTGTGTTTGAACAATGGTAGTTAGCTCTGATCGAGAGGCTTTTTTGGATGTGATTCAATCAACGATAAAAGAAAGGAAGTCAGCGTTAAAGTACTTGAGCGCAGTGTTTATTTCCCTCGTAACTTTATTTAAGTGGATAGAGGAGCTGTCTCCGTGGCCAATTTTAAGAGGGAGAATGAGAGGGGAGAATGACGATAGATAAAGCTTCCTTGATGATCTGACCCAGCCTAAAATCAGTCGATCAGTTATCAACTTATTACTTCCATACCTTTACAATGTTGGTATTAGTCCTGACCTGAGTTGTCAATTTGTAAGGCTTTCTACATTGGCTTTTCCGCGGCAAGAAACGTTCTTTTTTTCGAGGTGGGAAGGACTCTTACTTTTGGACTAGTAATTCTCGACCGAAAACTTTTCGGTGAGGAGGTTCCAGAGCTCCGAGTATCCATCATCATATCCAAGGGCCCAGATGCCAACACCCCCTAGCTTTTTTTCTTTAATCCAATCATACTTAGCCGCTAAGGATTTCCGATCTTCAAAGAACAATTGTCGATAATGGCCCGAGCTATCTTCAATCACAAGATAGCTGGTTGAACTTTTTGGATCGAATTCCAAGGGAATGTTGAGGGAGTCGATGTACAATTCCTTAATGGTGTGGTATGGCGGGTGGGACTTGAAACTTATGGCCTCTGCACCGATTTCTTTTTCGGAGGTGTACCATTCAGCACCATAGTAGGGCAAGCCAACAATGAGTTTTTCAAAAGCAATACCGCTTTGATGGTAAGCAGCAACAGAGTGTTCTATACCATTACCAAATTTTGGGCTCGTTTGAAGTGGGGCAACGGGACCTGTGGTTTTACTGAAGCTTCCGTAGTAATCATAGGCCATGAGGGTGTAAAAATCAATGTGTTCATCTATGGATTTGATGTTGAAAATTGAGTTCCAATCTTCAGCATACAGGCAAAGTGAAACCATGTATTTCGGGTTCTCTTTTTTCAGCCTTGTAGAAGCTTTGGCAATGAATGCCGTCAATTGAGATTTATTTTTCTTGGCCACACCTTCAAAATCAATGTTGATACCGTCTGCATTTCTGTATGCTAAAAGACTTACGAGGCTATCGATCAACGTTTCTTGGGTCTTTTCGTTTTCTAAGAAAGTGGCATTGTTTGAATTTCCAAAATTTGAAACCGAAAGAAAAACCTTACAATTGTGTGCACTAGCGCTGTCTATCATAGCGCTTGTTTTCCATTGGTGAAGGTTTTTGTAACTACCGGTTTCAGGCTCAATAGCGTAGGAGAAATAGGAGATTCCCCAAAGCATATCAAAATTGTAATTCTTCCAAGCAGAACCTTTGGAATAAGTATGCCAGCCAAAAGTTCGAACGTTGGGGTGAACCTTGCCGGCAACGTGTTTAACCGTGTTTTTTGAGGTATGATTCAAGGAGTCCCATGCTTGTTCATTCTCTAAATTCAAGGCTCCATATTCAGCTTCATGTAAGTGTCTTTGAGATGTGAAATCTTTGGTGTCGGAAGCAGGAATTGATTTTTTTTCTTGGCCCTCAAAGGTGCATCCCGAGAGGACCATAATCAAGCTAAAAAGGTAAACTGCTTTTCTCATAGTTTGAGTTAGAAAAAGCAATATTAAGTCTTTTTCAAGTGAATCAGCGGCAGGTAAAACGCACGTTCTAAGAAAAGGTGTTGTACCATCTGATTTAACTTGGCTTTTCAGAATGATGCCATCATTATGTTTTTCGAGGCTTGAAAACCAACCTCGTCCTATTTCAAGTGCCTCTCGAAATACCGCTCAACCACTTCGGCATTAAACGAATCTTCACCTCTCCAGTATTCAATAAAGACCCAGTCATGACGCCCAGTTGTAGGTCTATCAAAGCTTTGCGGACGAAGAACCTCACTCGCCCCTAAAATTTCCATGAAGGTGTGCCGTTCGTTTTTGCTTCCCTTCATCACGTCTTTCAGTCGGTCTCGTAGTTTGCTTGGATAATCGCTTTGGTTTGAAGTGGAGATGCAGTTCAAGATGTTTTTGAAGGTGCTGATGTCCGCAGGTGTTGGTTCAGTGATTTCTTCTTTTTGGAATAGATTTAGGTCAAAATAATTGTAAAGCAAATCGCTGTGACGCACTCCGCTCCATTTTATCCGTTCAAAATTCAAGACATTCAAATCAACGTTTTGGTAGATGGTGTCGCTAATGGGGTAAAACGGCCTTTTGCCGTTCAAAACCAAACGCGCATTGAAGTAACTTCCCATTGCCGATCTCCAATCCAAGCGTTTATTGGTCAAGCTAGATAAAAAGCCTTGTATGATTTTGTCTGAGGGAATAGTAGCGATCAGGTCAGCCAAAAGTCCTTTCACCTCCGGAATAGAATAGGAGAC
>CAZYPV010000020.1:0-11331 GCA_964649515.1 uncultured Comamonadaceae bacterium
GTCTGGTCCGTGTCTCAGTACCAGTGTGGGGGATCATCCTCTCAGAACCCCTACCTATCGTAGTCTTGGTGAGCCGTTACCTCACCAACAAACTAATAGGCCGCATGCCCATCTTGATCCGCCGAAACTTTAATAATTCAAACATGCGAGAGAATTATATTATGGGGTATTAATCCAGATTTCTCTGGGCTATCCCCCTGATCAAGGTAGGTTGCATACGTGTTACGCACCCGTGCGCCGGTCGTCAGCGGAAAAGCAAGCTTTTCCCTGTTACCCCTCGACTTGCATGTGTTAGGCCTGCCGCTAGCGTTCATCCTGAGCCAGGATCAAACTCTCCATTGTAAAAAGTTTAATCTTATTTTTGCCTCAAAATTGACGTTGACTAGGCTGCTGTATCATATCAAAGAACTTATTTTCTCGGCGCTCATTTGCGCTTCGTGTAATTTCGTTTTTTCTAAACGGGTTGCAAAGGTAACTTCTTTTTCTTTTCCTCAAAACCTTTTTCAAAGTTTTTTTTCTCTCTCTCGTTGTTAACTCTCAAACCTTTTAAAGAACGCTCGCTTCGTTAAAAGCGGGGCGCAAAGGTAAGAAACTTTTTATTCAACTTGCAAACTAATTTCGAAAAATATTTTTCGCTTTGCTTTCATCTAAAATGAACGTTGCTTTCTGTTTCAAAAGCGGGCGCAAAGGTATTTAACTTTTCATTACTCACAAGCATTAATTGAACTATTTTTCAAATTCTTTTTAAGCTACCATTCACATCGTTGTAAAGAACGTCCGCTTTGTTTTTCAAAAGCGGGGTGCAAATGTAGTGAGTATTTTCATTCCTGCAAGCTCGAAATGAATTTATTTTCATTTCTTTTTTGAAGCTACCGGTCACCATGTTTAAAGAACGTTGCTCTGTGTTTCAAAAGCGGGTGCAAAGGTAGTAACAATTTCTTTACTCGCAAGTCTCAATGAAATTAATTTTCAAATTTCTTCTGATGTTACCTCTATACAATGTTTAAAGAACGTTGCTCTGTGTTTCAAAAGCGGGTGCAAAGATAGTGGCTCTTTTTACTCCTACAAGCATTATCACAACTTATTTTTACCGCAATTTTACAATAAACTGATGTTCAGTTCACAAGGCTTGAAAATACTTTATTTGAGGTAGGATGCCTGCAATGTCTCGATGTCTAATATCATCTTATTGACCTCCTCAGTACTGGTGCCATCATAAAACCCTCTCAACCTTCCTTCCCGATCTACCAAGACAAAGTTCTCTGTATGTATAAAGTCTTGCATCCCTCCGTCTCCTTCATCCAATACGGCGAAGTAACTCTTTCTCGCTAATTCATAGATGTGTTGCTTTTCACCTGTACATAGGTCCCAACGTTGATCATCTACTTGAAAACGATCGGCATAAGCTCTTAATACGGACACACTGTCTGCTTGAGGAGTAACACTGTGAGATATGAGCAAGGGTTCTTCAGCTTCTCCATAGTAGGTTTGCAATCGAGCGAGCTGCTTACTGAGCTCCGGACAAAGCGTAACACAACGAGCGAAGAAGAAATTGGCTACATATATCTTTCCTTTATACTTGTCTTCGGTAACCACCTCACCGTTTTGATTCAACAATTCAAACGGGAGCACGTGATGATCCTGGTTATTCCTAACGCTTTCATCCACCAAAGCGGGATTGATATCACCGGGCTGGTAGATTGGTAAGGTCTGATCCTTCTTTAATATTGCGTAGGCTATCAGGACACTCACCACAAACACCCCTATAAACGCCACTAGGGCCAAATTCGCTCTCTTCATTTACTCACTTTTTCTTAATAACCGCTAATTGACGTGCAAGTTCGTTCTTTAAGGCTCATTTTTTTCTGCATTCTGAAGACCCTAAAACTGAGATTTGTCATTGTTCAGTGCGCTACTTCCCTCCTATTTTTGAAAGACCACTTCCCCTCCTATGATGGTATAATGCACTTGGGTGTTCAGTAGCAGGCTGTCAGGACATGTAAGCAAATCTTGATCAAGTACCACAATGTCTGCGAACTTCCCCTTTTCCAACGATCCTTTGTTCTCCTCTTCAAAATTAGAGAGCGCGGCCCACAGCGTCATTCCTCTCAGTGCTTCTTCTCTACTCAGCTTTTCGTTGGGCAAAAAACCTCCCTTTGGTTGTCCTGCTGCATTTGTCCTACTCACGGCGGCGTAAAAGGTATTCAGTGGATTGATTCCTTCAACGGGAAAATCTGTGCCCAAAGCCAAAAGACCTAATTGTTCTTGGAGCGACTTGTAAGCATATGCCCTTCTCATTCTGTTTCTTCCCAATCTCAATTCAGCCCAAGGCATGTCTGAAGTCGCATGAGTTGGTTGTACTGATGGGATGATATTGTATTCGCTGAAATACTTTCGATCCTGTGTTCTCAGCACTTGAGCATGCTCAATTCTCCACCTTCTATCGTTTCCTGGCTCAAGAATATCCCCATAAATGCTCAATATCAAAGCATTTGCACTGTCGCCAATGCAATGGGTATTCATTTGAAAGCCTGCTTCGTACATTTCTGCAGCTCTTTGTCGAAAGTGCTCGGCACTATCGAGCAAGAATCCCTGGTGTTTTGGTAGGTCTGAATAAGGATCGAACAAACATGCCCCTCTTGAACCTAAGGCTCCATCGGCATAAAACTTGAAGGACCGAACACTCAAAAGATCATTAAGTATGGGGCCTTTGGGAAGAAAATGATCAATGTTTTCTTGATTGTCACTGAGCATGGCGTAAATGCGCATTTTTAATTCCCCCGAAGCTTGAAGCGATTGTATGGTGGCGATGTCGTTCTTCATGAGCCCCGCATCACTTACGGTAGTGAGTCCAACGCTAAAGCAATCTTCCTGTGCTTTGATCAATGCTTGCTTGTCTTGCGCAAAGCTTTCAGTAGGAAGTTGATCATTGACCAATACCATTGCATTGTCAATCAATACTCCAGTGAGTTCGCCGTTTTCAACAATGAGTTGGCCTCCTTCCACGGTGCTATTGACATCCAACCCGGCGAGATCAAGTGCCGCTTGATTAACGATGGAGGCGTGTCCATCAACCCGTGAAAGCACTACTGAGTTGTCGGGGAAGAGACTGTCAAGTGCAGTTTTGGTTGGAAAATCAGTATTCGCCCAATCGTTTTGGTCCCATCCTCTTCCTTTGAGGCACTCGCCTGGAGCTACTGTTTCTGATTGAAGTAGTTCTAAAATCTCATTCCACGAGTTGGTTTCCGTGAGATCGACTTCAGATTGTGCTCTTCCGTAAGCCAAAAAATGGCAATGTGCATCTATAAAACCGGGGTAAGCGGGCTTTAATTTGAGATCAATGACTTGAGGTGCTTTATACCTATTTAATATAGCACGTTCCGCACCCAAGTCTAAAATCCGCCCATCTTTTATCGCGATGGCCTGAAATACTTGGTTGTTTGGGTCAAGTGAATGAATGCTTCCATTGTGCAAAATGAGATCCACTTCTTCCTTTTTGAAACTGCAAGAAGCGAGGGTAATAACGAGTAGGAGGAGGAATGTGCGGCGCATCAAGATTGGTTTTTGAGTAAGGTATTTGAGTTGGCTTGTGCTGTAGGCATGATGAGAATATCATTGAGGCATACATGAGGAGGTCTGCTCACGGCAAACCAAACCGTTTCAGCGATATCTTGGGCTTTCAATGCATCAAAACCATTGTAAACTGCTCCTGCTTTTTCTTCATCTCCCTTAAATCGCACCAAACTGAACTCCGTTTCTGCAGCGCCCGGGGCAATTTGAGTCACTTTTATACCGTAGGGAAGCAAGTCAATTCTCATGGCTTTGCTCAGTGCATCCACAGCATGTTTGCTCGCACAATAGACATTCCCTCCTGAATACACTTCTTTTCCAGCGATGGAACCGATGTTCACGATGTGTCCGTTCTCAGCGTTCTTCAGAAAGGGAATCACGGCCTGGCTCACATACATAAGTCCTTTCACATTGGTGTCTATCATGGTGTTCCAGTCTTCACTCAAACCTTGATCAAAGCTTCCCTTCCCTAAAGCGAGTCCGGCATTATTGATTAGGACATCTATTTTTTGAAGGTTATCCGGAATTTGAGAAATGGCCTTCTTGACTTCTTGCTCATTACGCACATCAAAACACAGTGGCAAAACCGTCACTTGATGCTCCTCAGCAAGGGAACTCGCCAATCGGTCCAATCGTTCTTTTCTTCTTCCTGTAATAATGAGGTTCCAGGATTCTTTTGCAAAAAGATGAGCACAAGCTTCGCCAAAACCTGCCGTAGCTCCTGTTATCAATACCGTTTTCTTCATGCTATAAAAATACGGCACACTTGCTTTTTTATCAGAAGTGTGCCGATACTTTATGTACAGCGCTTTGTTATCATCCTTTGGGTTTTTCGGGCTGATGGTATGCTGCTTGCTTTAGAAATTTGAAGCATTAAAAAAGCCTCAAGGTGAATTGAGGCTTTCTTATTTAGTCTTCTTGGTTTTGAAGTTGATCTTTTCTCTTCCCTCGAAAGAGGTTGAATCCAACAAAACGGCAATCGAGCTGACCATTTTTCAAAGGGATTCGTTTTGTAGGTTTCAACCCTACCCGTTTTAATGCTTGTAAATCGGACGAAATCATCCAAGCTGTGCTTCCCGAATAATTCTTTTTCAGCTCATTTCCGATTTCAATATACAGTTCTTCAATCTCTCCATCGGTTTGAATTCGTTCTCCGTAGGGTGGGTTCATGATGATGAACATCGGTTTTTCTGGAGGAGTGCGTTCGAAAAAATTGCCTGTTTTGACTTCGACATCCGCTTCAAACGGTAGCTCTTTGATGCTACTTTTTAATTGGACCACTGCCGCAAAGTCCAAATCACTTGCATGGAACTTCACTTTTGGTTGGGTGAACTGAGCTTCGGTTTCTGCTCGAAGTTCCATCCAAAGATCTTCGCTAAAATCCATGCTGTTCATGAATGCGAAATGATCTCTTTTCCATTGGGAGGGTACATTTGCCGACATGTGCATGGCTTCCAGCAGCAGCGTACCACTTCCACACATGGGGTCTAGAAAATCATGTTCACTGTTCCAATTGGCTAGGGTAAGCATCCCGGCGGCTAAAATTTCGTTCAAAGGAGCTCGAGCATTTTTTGGACGATATCCTCTGTGATGAAGCGATTCTCCGGTGAGATCGATGGCAATGGTGACTTGCTGATCTCGAATATGGAGGTGAAGTTGAACATCTGGGTTCTTCACATCGATGTCTGGCCTGCGTCCCTTTTTCATTCGGAAGTGATCAGCAATGGCATCTTTTAGCTTCAAGGACGCATATTTGGAGTGGGGAAAATGCTCGCCCGTACTCACTGCACCAATGGCAAAGGTACCGTCCACGTCAATTACCTTTTTCCAATTGTAGCGAATGGCTTTTTTGTAGAGGTCGTCTGGATTCTTAGCGAAGAAACTCGTTAGGTCTTGAAGCACACGGATGCACAAACGGGAGCACAAATGAATGCGGTACATCGTTTTTTGGTCTGCCTTGAAGGAAACTCCTCTCACTTCTAGCTGAACATCTTTTGCGCCCAAAGATTTCAATTCACTTTCGAGGGCACCTTCGAGTCCGGCCAATGTTTTTGCGAAATACGTTTCCATCATCCTCCTTTTCTTTTCACTTTATAACCATCTGATTCGAGGGCAGCGCATACCTTATCTCTCTGGTCACCTTGAATGAGGATATCATAGTCTTTTGTTGACCCTCCCACTCCGCAAACGTTCTTCAGTTTTTTCGCCAATGCTTTTTGATCTTCTTCGGAACCTACAAATCCTTCGATCAGCGTGACGGCTTTTCCAGCGCGTTGTTTCCGGTCTAAACTGACGTAGAGTTTTTGGTCTTTTGGTGCCAAAGTTTCCTCTTCATCTTCCTTTTGGTGCTCATAGGAGAAGTCGGGATTGGTGCTGTACACCACATTTACTCGATCTTTATTCCGCTTTTTGCTCATGGAACAAAGGTAATTCAGATTTCTGAGCTTCGTTTGCAACACTGAAGAATAAATAGATATCCACGATGGTATGAGCAACGATGGCCACAACGATTCCAATTTCTTCGGTCAAAACTCCCCAAATCGACACCACCCCAACAAGAAATGCCCCATACCAAACCATTTTTCCGGCTTTTGGGTTGAGGTATCCATGAATAGCAACGAAGAAAATACTGGTCAAAACAATAGCGAGACCGGAATGATACGGTATTATCAGTGCTTGAATGGCTCCTCGAAAAAGCAACTCCTCTCCTATTCCAGCGCACAGAGAAAGCAGTACCATTTGTGTTTTCGAAAGTTGCAAACTCGAGATCATGGAGTTCGCTTCGATTTTCGTGTGGCGCATGGATGGCAAATCAATGATCCATTTGGCGCCCCAAGCACAGCTCAAGCCTAAGGGAATTCCAATCAACACCTGTTTCCACCATACCACATCGCTCACTAATCGCTCTGAAATGCTGTAGTCACCCAAAAAAATGATGAGTAACGCCCCGAGAGCGGGCATTGCAATCAGTGTTAGTAGTCCCAATAGGAGCACCTGTCGTTTTCGATTCTTCACTCCTCAAAAGTACATACTATATACATGTCGTTGAAGGCCGATTTTTTGATTAAATTGAGCGTTCTGCTAAAAACTACTTCATGAAAACAAAATTACTCTTTACTTGGCTGACTCTTTTCGCCACCATTTTTGTTCACGCACAGAATAGTTGTGACTCAAATGACCTCCAATACCTGAACGAAAACAATGAATTTGTGCAAGGTGTTGCCGCCGATTGCGGTGCCGATTGTGTCTTTGCGGCCGATCCTGAGGCTTGTCTCACTTCCTGCATGCAAGCTCAAACATCGTTAAGCATCTCTTGTATCGGTTGTTTTGCTGAGCAAGTTGAATGTGCCACCAGCAATTGTTTTTTTGAATGTGCCTTTGGTTCTGAAAGCGCTTGTGCGGATTGCATTGCGGCGAATTGCCTTGAAAGCTTCAATCAGTGTGCTGGAATTGTGGATGTGGATGGTGATGGATTTACCACTTTGAGTGATTGCGACGACTCCAACTCGAGTATTAATCCTGGAGCGATGGAGATTTGGTATGATGGGATTGATCAAAATTGTGATGGTTTGAATGATTTTGACCAAGACATGGATGGTGCGATCTCATTTGAATACGGTGGAACGGATTGTGATGATACCGATCCCACGATTACTGGAGGAGCCATCATCTATTTCGCAGACAATGATGGAGATGGATTTGGTGATTTGTTCAATACCCTCTCTGCCTGTTCCATGCCTTCTGGCTATGTGTTGGACAACACTGACTGCGATGATAGCAATGCCAGCAAGTATCCAAATGCCCCAGGTACAGGGGAAAACATTGATAATAATTGTGATGGTAGCATTGACGGGGATGAAATCTTTGAGTGCAATGTAGATTTAAATTCATCGGGCAACGTAGATGTATCAGATGTCTTAATTTTGCTCTCTGGATTTGGATGTACCGTAGCATGCAGTGAAGACGTGAATAATGATGGAGCAGTGAACTCTGCCGACCTCTTGGTTTTACTCTCTGCATTCGGTACTCCGTGTAATTAAAGACTGAATGCACTTCATTTCGGAAGAATTAGAACAATACATCGCTGATCACACCTCTCCGCAGGGAGCATTGCTGGACGAACTTGAAAAAGAAACCTGGCGCAAGGTTTTGGTACCGAGAATGATCTCGGGTCATGTTCAAGGCCGGGCTTTGGCGATGTTCAGTAAAATGATTTCACCCCAACGCATCTTAGAAATTGGTGCATACACCGGTTTTTCTGCCTTGTGTTTGGCGGAGGGATTGGATGAAAATGGTGTTTTGCATACCATTGAAGTGAACGAAGAGTTGTGCGAAATGCAAGATCGTTTTTGGCAAATGAGTGGGAAAGGCCATCAAATTCATCGTTTTCTTGGTGAAGCGCTGGACATTTTGCCCGAGTTGCAAGGTCCCTACGACCTCATCTTCATTGATGCCGACAAAGACAATTACCTTTCTTATTATGAGATGAGCATCCAATTACTTCAACCTGGAGGATATATTTTGATTGACAATGTGCTCTGGTCTGGAAAAGTTGTAGATGAAGGAGCACAACTTGACAAAGACACCATCAAAATGCAAGCGTTGAATGCGCGTGTTCAGGAAGATGATCGGGTAGAAAACATTCTTTTGGGCATTCGTGATGGGATTATGATGATACGCCTTCGCTAATTTCAGCGAATTTCCTTTCGTGCAAGCGCTGAATGATCTCTTCTATCAGGCTCATGTTCACATTTCCCAGACGTTCATGGAACCACAGTGTAGCGATGAGCTTCTCTGCATTTCGGTGCACCTCGGTTTCATTGTTTGCTTTCCATTCCATCATTTGTTCCATCAATAGATTGTTTTTTTCCGTGATGCTCCCCTCGATGTAAGGCCTTATTTGTTTTTTAGGTTTCGACTTTTTGTAGCCGAACATGCTAAGTAAGCGAGAACGAAAAAGGTGATGGTCTACCGTTTTAATGTGATGTTCATGAAGCTTTGGTTGAACGTAAGCTCTTCTGCGAACATATTGTGGAAGCAGCATCTCATTGAGCGTATCATTGATATCCATCAAAATGGATGATATTTCGTGAATCGGTAGCTGAAGGATTTCACAGGCATGTTTGCTCAAAGCACTGTGAGGAAAGATGATGATGAAAGCGATGGCTTTGAACTTCGCAGGATGGAAAAAGTCTTCTTGTCCTTCGTTAAGCTTATAGCTTTGAGGAGCGCTGGGCAAACTAAAAATCAAGCCCAAACAATTCCATTGGTTCGAGTAATGTTTACAGAATTCCTCAAATAGACCTACGCGGTTATCGGGTGTATCTTCATACTCCATCATGCAATATAATAGTTAAAGTTCTCAGCATTAAAGATATAAAGCAAAGTGGAGAATTCCGATATCATTCACAAATTAGAACGCTACACTTACAAAGTCATTCTTCTTTTACAATTCAAACAACGACAACAAAATTGATCACCAGACACTTATCGCTCAAAAACGGCGAAAAACCCGAAAGTTAAGCCCCTGAGAATCGCGCAGAATATTTTTAAAAGGAAAAGCCCCGCTACGCGAAACGCAGCAGGGCTTTAAATACCTATTTAGTGAAGTAATCTAGGCAAGAACTTCGGCTACTTTATCGGCAGCTTCTTGTAAAAGGATCACTGAATGTACTTTTAGTCCAGACTCATCGATCAATTGTTTTGCCTCTTGGGCGTTGGTTCCTTGCAAACGAACGATCAATGGAACGGGAAGTTCTCCGATGTTGTTGTAGGCATCAACGATACCTTGAGCAACTCGATCACAACGAACGATACCTCCGAAGATATTGACGAGGATTGCCTTTACACCTTTGTCTTTGAGAATAATTCTGAACGCCTTTTCTACTCGAGCGGCATCAGCGGTACCTCCAACATCCAAGAAGTTAGCGGGCTCACCACCTGAAAGCTTAATGATATCCATGGTAGCCATTGCCAAACCAGCTCCGTTCACCATACATCCCACGTTTCCGTCCAAACTCACATAGTTCAAACCTGCTTCATCAGCTTCTACCTCTGTGGGATCTTCCTCCGTTTTATCGCGCATTTCGGCGTAATCTTTATGACGGTAGAGTGCATTATCATCCAAAGTCACTTTCGAATCAACAGCAATGATTTTGTCGTCAGACGTTTTCAAAACCGGATTGATTTCGAACATGCTCGCATCGCAACCAATAAAAGCAGCGTACAATGCATGAACGAATTTATTCATCTGCTTGAAAGCCATTCCACTCAAACCGAGGTTGAAGGCAATTCTTCTTGATTGGAAACCCTGTAAGCCCAACATTGGGTCAATTTCCTCTTTAAAAATCTTGTCTGGCGTATTTTCGGCCACCTCTTCAATGTTCATTCCGCCTTCTGGGGAATACATGATGATGTGTTTTCCGCTTGAACGATCAAGAAGTACTGACATATAATATTCTTCAGGCTCACTAGCCCCTGGATAATATACATCTTGAGCCACCAAGACCTTATTTACTTGTTTACCTGTATCACTGGTTTGTGCAGTTACCAAATGACCTCCGAGAATACCTTTAGCAATCTCTTCAACCTTATCGATTCCTTTGGCGAGGACCACCCCTCTTGAACCTGTTTCGGTAACCGTACCTTTACCGCGACCACCTGCATGGATTTGAGCTTTGATCACGTACCATTCAGTACCTGTATCTTCAGTAAGTTTTTTCGCAGCAGTGAGTGCCTCTTCAGGGGTATCGGCAACGATTCCTTCTTGAATGGCTACACCGAAGCTTTTCAAAATTGATTTTCCTTGGTATTCGTGGATGTTCATGCGATTCGAATTTGCCGTCAAAAGTAGTTCTTAGATCTTGAAATCAAAAGTTAAACCTCCCCTACTTTAGTTAAAACTTCATCACCTACTTTCGAAGAAGTGCTCTGCCGGCTCGTCTCCCTTTCCTCTCAAGCATAAAATTGCGTAAACTTGCCGTTCATGATTGAAGCAAAGGGAATACATAAACGCTACGGAGATGTTGCCGTACTGAAAGGAATCGACCTCAGCATAGCGCAAGGGGAAGTTGTTTCCATTGTTGGTGCTTCTGGAGCGGGCAAGACCACTCTTTTGCAACTTCTAGGGACTTTGGATCGTCCGGATGCGGGCAAGATTCTTTATCACGGAGAGGACCTGAGTACCTATCGCGATCGTCAACTCGCCGCTTTTAGAAACAAACACATCGGATTCATTTTTCAGTTTCATCAACTTTTGCCAGAATTCAACGCATGGGAGAATGTCTGCTTACCCGGATACATGAGTAAAGCAGATGACAAAGTGGTTGAAAAAAGGGCCAAGGGGCTGCTGGAGTTTTTGGGATTGTCTCACCGCATCGACCACAAGCCTTCTGCCTTATCGGGTGGAGAGCAGCAGCGCGTTGCAGTAGCCAGATCGCTCATCAACTCTCCTGATATTGTTTTCGCTGATGAACCCTCGGGCAATCTTGATTCTAAGAATGCCGAAGACCTCCACAACTTGTTTTTTCAGCTTCGCGATGAATTTCAACAAACCTTTGTGATTGTCACCCACAACAAAGAACTCGCTTCCATGGCCGATCGTAGGATTGAGATGAGGGATGGGAGGATTGTTTGAGTGAAGGGGTGGTGCGGCACGGGGGACGGGCGCGGCACGGGGGGACGGGCGCGGCACGTCCTTTTCCGCTGGCGCGGGGCTTCGGGACGGGTTCCAGAGGTGTGAGGAACGTCCTTTTCAGGGGG
>CAZYPV010000020.1:11431-44333 GCA_964649515.1 uncultured Comamonadaceae bacterium
GGGACGGGTTCCAGAGGTGTGAGGAACGTCCTTTTCAGGGGGATGTCTTGAAGGTCCACAGCCAGTAAAGACCGAGGAGGAGCAAGATGACCAACACTGTTGTTATGACCTTGCTTCGTTTTATGGGCTCTTCAAACTCATCTGTCGATAGCTGATCTTGGAGCTCTTGGTTGAGTTGTGAGTCAAGGGACGAGATCTGGGCTTTGAGCTGCTGAACTTCTTTTTCTTCGAGATGAATGATGGCTTTTTCGTGCTCATTGAAAGACTCGAGAAACAAACTTTCTGCAATTGAAAATAAAGTCTCCTTGATTGGTTCAACCTTTGATCGATCTCCCAATAACTTGTCATACCATATCATCAAGGCATCTTGAAAAACTTCTTTCCCTTGATCGTAATCAACGGAATAAGACACCTGTGTCCACAACAAAAACTCGTTTCGATGTTCCAAGTAGATATCGGACAGAACAGCATCTTCTCGTTTTTTCAGTGATTCAATCTGTAGCTTATCCCTCTTAACCGTATTCATCAAAATATAGCACTAATAGCAGTCCGCAAAGATAAAGTCAAAAGATACAGTTCGACTCAATTTAAAGAAAACAATTTCTAATCGCTGGTCTTTTTCTACTCGAAGCAGCAGTTCTTCGCACAGGAAGAAATCTATAAAACTTGCAGACTTACCGATCAACCGTCTTTGAAAATTCAACATAAGCCAATCCGCCAACACAAAAAGAAAGTTTTGTTAAAATAGTATGCGTGCATAACATTTTTCTTAACTTGGCGTACAGAAGAATATGAAACCAGAAGAAACCATTGATTTTCACATCCGCTGGAGTTGGTCCAAAATTTCACGGGCTTACAATATCGAAGCGGCGAAGTACGGCGGCACAATGTCTATTGGATATGTCCTTTTGAACATTGAAAAAGAAGGAACGCCAAGTACCAAATTGGGTCCGAAAATGGGAATGGAGTCCAGAAGCCTCACGCGTACACTCAAAAGTATGGAAGAGAACGGTCTTATCGAGCGAGTGAGCGACCCCAAAGACAAGCGAATGGTTCGTGTTCTTCTCACCGAAAAAGGAAAAAAAGAGCGTGAACGTGCACGAGCCGTGGTTCTTGCTTTCAATACTGCTGTTCGAGAAAAACTGAGCGAAGAACAACTCACTCACTTTTTTGAAGTGATGAACACCATGAATGCCTTGCTCGAAGAAAACCACATTTTTGAAGAAAAATAAGACTTAAACACCCTCATAATGAGAAAAATAAACAAAGTTGCAGTACTGGGATCCGGCGTAATGGGGTCTCGAATCGCCTGTCATTTTGCCAACATTGGAACGGAGGTTCTCTTGCTCGACATCGTGCCTAGAGAACTTTCGGATAAAGAAAAAGCAAGTGGCAAAAGCCTGGAAGACACCGATGTGAGAAACCGCATTGTGAACGACAGCCTCACCTTCGCTTTGAAAAGCAATCCTTCACCCATTTACAGCAAATCCTATGCGAAGCGGATTTCCACTGGAAACATGGAAGACGATATGCACAAGATTGCCGATTGCGATTGGATCATTGAGGTGGTTGTGGAGCGTTTAGACATTAAAAAATTAGTGTTTGAACAAGTTGAAAAGTACCGCAAACCGGGCACCTTGATTACCACCAATACTTCTGGAATCCCCATTGGAATGCTCTTGGACGGAAGAAGTGAAGACTTTCAAAAGCACTTCTGTGGCTCCCACTTCTTCAACCCTCCGAGATACCTCAAATTATTGGAAATCATTCCAAGTCCGAAAACAGACCAAAGCGTGATCGACTTCCTCATGCATTATGGTGAGGTGTTCTTGGGAAAAACAACAGTACTTTGTAAAGATACCCCGGCATTTATTGCCAACAGGGTTGGGGTGTACTCCATTCAAGAGCTTTTTCACACCGTGGCCGATATGGGCTTAAGTGTTGAAGCGGTGGATAAACTCACTGGTCCGGTCATGGGCCGACCAAAATCAGCTACCTTCAGAACGTGCGATGTTGTGGGCTTAGATACCTTAGTACATGTGGCCAATGGGGTTAGAGAAAACTGTCCGAACGACGAGAAAAAAGATGTTTTTGGTATCCCAACCTACGTCAACAAAATGGTAGAAAACAATTGGCTCGGGTCTAAATCGGGACAAGGATTCTACAAAAAAATAAAAGATGAAAAGGGCAAAAGCCAAATCTTGGTGCTCGACCTCGAGACCTTAGAATACCGCGCTCAAGAAAAAGTGAAGTTCGCAACTTTGGAACTCACCAAGACCATTGACAATCTTCGTGAGCGGACCAAAGTGTTGTTTAACGGGAAAGATCAAGCGGGAGAGTTCTATCAACGCTCGTTTTGTGCTGTATTTGCTTATGTTTCTCATCGAATTCCTGAAATCGCGGATGAACTCTACAAAATTGACGACGCCATGCGCGCTGGGTTTGGTTGGGAATTAGGTCCCTTCGAAACTTGGGATGCTGTTGGCACAGAAGCGGCCATTGCTAAAATGAAAGACCGCGGTATTGCCTACGCTTCTTGGATTGATGAAATGCTTGCAACTGGTGCAAAAACATTTTACCGAGTTGTGGATGGCGTGAAGGAGTATTACGACCATAAGAGCAAATCCTACCAAGCGATTCCCGGACAAGAAAACAGAATTGTGCTTTCAAACTTGGGCGAAGATAAAGTCGTTTGGAAGAACAGTGGAACAACCATCAAAGATTTGGGCGATGGAATCCTAAACTTGGAGTTCCATACGAAAATGAACACCATAGGCGGCGAAGTGATTCAAGGCATCAATAAAGCCATTGACTTGGCTGAAGAAAGCTATCGTGGATTGGTGATTTATAATGAAGGGCAAAACTTCTCTGCCGGCGCCAATGTAGGAATGATCTTCATGATGGCCGTTGAGCAGGAATACGATGAGTTGGATTTCGCCATTCGCGCCTTTCAAAACGCCATGATGCGCGTTCGCTATTCCAACATTCCCGTTGTAGTAGCCCCACACAATATGGCTTTGGGTGGAGCTTGTGAATTGAGCATGCATTCGGATAAAGTTATTGCTCATGCTGAAACCTATATGGGGCTGGTTGAATTTGGAGTTGGTCTCATCCCGGGTGGTGGTGGAACAAAAGAATTTGCTTTGCGCACATCGGATGCCATGAAGGAAGGGGATATCCGAATCAACACACTTCGCAACAAATTCCTTACTGTTGGTCAGGCAAAAGTATCCACTTCAGCTCAAGAAGCCTTTGAATTGGGCTATTTGCGTGAAGGAATTGATGAAGTTATCGTTTCTCGAGACCAACAGCTCGCCTATGCCAAAAGTGCCTGTTTATTGATGGCTCAAAAAGGCTATGCTATGCCGCCAAAGCGAAAAGACATCAAGGTTCTTGGAAAAGAAGGAATTGGCATTGTGTACGTGGGTGCACACAGCATGAAATCTGGAAACTACATCTCCGAACACGACCAACTCATCTCACAAAAACTGGGAACAGTGATGTGCGGAGGTGAGCTGAGTGAAATTACCGAGGTTGATGAACAATACTTGCTTGATTTAGAACGACGAGCCTTCATCGAACTATGTGCTGAGCGCAAAACGCTGGAGCGAATGCAAAGTTTGCTTCAAACAGGAAAAATCTTAAGAAACTAATCACCGAAAAGAAGAAATAAAATGGACGCATACATCATAGGAGGATACCGAAGTGCAGTAGGTAAAGCACCTCGAGGATTATTCAAATTCATGCGCGCCGATGAACTCGGTGAGCAAGTGATACGAAAACTAGTAGGCGATTTTCCCCAACTCGATAAAGAGCGCATTGACGACGTGATTGTGGGAAATGCCACACCGGAAGCAGAGCAAGGATTAAACATTGGCCGTATGGTATCGCTCATGGGACTGGACACAGAAAAAGTGCCTGGAGTAACCATCAATCGCTATTGTGCATCAGGACTCGAAAGCATTGCCATTGCAGCAGCAAAAATTCACTCCGGAATGGCCGACTGTATCATTGCTGGAGGAATTGAAACCATGTCGCCCATCCCTTTTGGAGGTTGGCGAATTGTTCCCAACGCAAAAGTATCGAAAGAACACCCGAGTTGGTATTGGGGAATGGGACTTACGGCAGAAGCGGTAGCTCGCGATTTCAATGTTTCTAGAGAAGAACAAGATGAATTTGCCATGAACTCCCACCTAAAAGCCGCTGCTGCAATTGAGAGCGGGAGATTCAAGGACGATATTGCCCCTGTAGAAGTGGAGGAAATCTTTGTAAAAGATGGAAAGCAAGCCAGCAAAACCTACACAGTAGATACCGATCAAGGGGTTCGACCAGACACCAATATGGCTGGCCTTTCTCGACTGCGCCCCGTCTTTGATGCAAAAGGAACAGTTACCGCGGGGAACTCTTCGCAAACATCAGACGGAGCCGCTTTTGTCATGGTGGTTTCTGAAAAAATGCTCAAAGAATTGAATGTGGAGCCCATTGCGCGATTGAAGAGTTATCATGTTGCCGCATTGGAGCCAAGAATTATGGGTGTTGGTCCCATTTACGCAGTGCCTAAAGCCTTGGAAAAAGCCGGATTATCTGCCCAAGACATCCACCTGTTTGAGTTGAATGAAGCATTTGCCTCACAAAGTGTTGCTGTGGTAAGGGAACTGGGCATCGATCCTTCCATTGTAAATGTGAATGGTGGAGCTATTGCCTTAGGTCACCCACTGGGATGCACAGGTGGTAAGCTGACCGTTCAGCTCATGAATGAATTGAAAAAACGCGAACAGAAGTACGGAGTGGTTACCATGTGTGTGGGAACCGGTCAAGGTGCGGCTGGAGTATTTGAAATGCTATAAAAGAAGACGAAGATGAGTACAGAAACTAAAAAAACAGCTTTAAAAGGCGGCGAATTCTTGATCAAAGACGTTCGCGCTGAAGACATCTTTATTCCTGAAGAATGGAATGAAGAACAAACCATGATGAAACAAACTTGCTTGGACTTCGTGAACCAGGAAATTGTTCCTCTCCTTGAGCGCATTGAAGTGCAAGAGGAAGGACTGATGCCACAATTGCTCGAAAAAGCGGGTGAACTTGGAATGCTCGGTATTTCTGTCCCTGAAGAATTGGGCGGAATGGGGATGGATTTCAAAACCTCCATGCTTTGCACTGAAGCTCTTGGTGAGGCACATAGCTTCTCTGTGGCCTATGGAGCGCATACCGGAATTGGAACACTTCCTATATTGTACTACGGAAATGAAGAACAAAAAGCCAAGTACATTCCCAAACTTGCTTCTGGTGAGTGGAAAGCCTGCTATTGCTTGACGGAACCGAGCTCAGGATCGGATGCAAACAGCGGTAAGACCAAGGCTACCCTCACCGAAGATGGTAAGCATTACATCATCAACGGACAGAAAATGTGGATCACCAATGCTGGATTTGCTGACGTTTTTACCGTTTTTGCTAAGATTGGGGACGATGAAGATCTTTCTGCTTTCATCCTCACCAAAGACATGGAAGGCATCACCCTCAACGCCGAAGAAAAAAAGATGGGGATTAAGGGAAGCTCAACGCGTCAGGTCTTCTTCAACAACGTGAAAGTACCGGTAGAAAACTTGCTTTACGAGCGTGGAAAAGGATTTAAGATTGCCGTAAACATCTTGAACATCGGTCGGATCAAACTTGCCGGTGGTGTTATGGGTGGATCTAAAGGAGTGATCACTTATGCCGTCAACTACGCCAACGAGCGCGAGCAATTTGGTCGACCCATCAGTAAATACGGGGCTATTCGCAATAAGCTGGCTCAAATGGCCATCAAGACCTATGTGGTTGAATCGGCTACATACCGCGCTACACAAAACATTGAAGACGAAATCAATCATTTGGTTGAAGGGGGAATGGACAAAGGGACAGCTACGCTGAAAGGAATTGCATCTTACGCCCCAGAATGTGCCATGCTCAAAGTCTTTGGATCTGAGGTCTTGGATTATGTAGCTGATGAAGCGGTTCAGATTTATGGCGGAATGGGCTACTCCGCAGAAACACGCGTGGAGATGTCGTACCGAGATTCTCGAATCAACCGAATTTTCGAGGGAACGAACGAAATTAACCGCATGCTAACGGTGGACATGTTGCTCAAAAAAGCCATAAAAGGTGAGCTCGATTTGATGGGGCCCGCCATGAAAGTAGCTAACGAACTCATGGGGATCCCTGATTTTGGAGCTCCTTCTGATAATGAATTTGAGCGACTTCGCGAAGTTGTAGGCAGGTTCAAAAAAGCGGTACTGATGGTCGCTGGAGCCGCAGCGCAAAAGTTAGCGATGAGTTTGGCCAAAGAGCAAGAAATCTTAATGAACATTGCTGATATGGCCATTCAATTGTACGCCGCTGAATCGGTGGTCTTGCGTGTTGAAAAGCTCTCCAAAACGAAAAGTGAAGATGAGATAAAGGTGCAGATGGAGATCATGAGAAGTTTCATGTATGAAGCTGCAGAAGCCATCAACCGCGCCGGACGAGAAGCACTCATGTCGTTTGCTGAGGGTGATGAGCTTCGTATGATGATGCTTGGAATGAAGCGATTCACGAAAATGGAACCTTTCAACGTAAAAGAATCCAGAAGGGTCGTTGCACAAGCAGTCATTGACGCTAACAAATACTGTTTCTAAAACACGAATTGAACATTCAATTCAAAAAAGGTCGTCTTCGGACGGCCTTTTTGCTTTTCAAGAATTTCACCATTTCATGCAACTTCTGACAGAACTTTTGCATCTCATTGATAATTAAACTACTGAACTTAATCTACCCAAGAATGCAATCTCGTCTCTCGCTCCTTCTTTTCGTATCTTTTTTATTGCTTCCGATCGCCCTATTTGCACAATTTGATGCGCAGTGGTTCTTTGGAAATGGGTATCAACTTAATTTTAATGGAACGCCTACCATCAGTACTACCAACGGTGCCGTTTCTTCGGATGATAGTCCGAGCGTTGTGAGCGATATGGATGGCAACCTCCTCTTTTATTCCGACAACAGTTCTGTATATGATCAAAATGGCGATGAGATGCCCAACGGTAATTTGGTGGTGTTGAAAGACCATTCCATCATCATTCCTGCGCCTCCCAGTATGCCCAACCGCTATTATTTGATTCGCTCGAATGCATCAACGGGCTTGGATTACAGTATCATTGACTTAGAGGCCAACGATGGTTTGGGAGATGTTCTGCCTCTGGAAAAAGAAGTTGCCTTTGGAGGAAATGGCGGACTTCTTCTAAGTGCCACAAAGGGAGATGAAAGTGGATATTGGTTGATTGTTTTGGATAATGCTGCCGGGCAATCTGATGACTTGAACTTCACTGTTTACTCCGTGAATGAAGATGGCATTGAAGAGCATTCCACCTTTAGTCAGTATTATTTGTGGGTAGGATGGTTTTCTGAATTGGACGACGCTGCAATATCAAACGACTGCAGTAAAATCGCTGCATCTTTCAAAGGACATTACTTTGCGCTTTTCCGTTTTGATGCTGATGAGGGTATTGTATTTGATCCGTTGAGTGGATCGATCAACAATTTTGGGTCATTTACTGATGTAACAGAATTGGCATTTTCGCCCAACAGTCAGATCCTCTACTCCGTCTCTGATTACAACACCTTGGAACAATATCAAATTGAATCTTGGAACCCGACAACCATCGGTAATTCAGCCAATACTATCAATGTCAATAGCACCTTGATTTCCGACATCAAATTGGGTCCGGACAACAAACTCTACATCTTTGACGAGAGTAACGGCGAAATTGACCGACTTAACGCCCCTGATCTCATTGGCGCTGATGCCGACCTTGAAAATGGTGTTATCACTGAAATCTCAGGCAACCTCACCCTCTTCCCCAACCTCATCAACCCTCAATGCGGCATCCCATCACCTGCATTTCAAATCATTCCACAAACACTTTGCTTGGGAGACACTGCTTTCTTCAGCCTTAACAACTCCAATGCTCCCGACAGCCTTGATTGGAATTTTGGCGATCCGAATGCTCCCGATGCAGGTTCCAACCTATCTACACCATTCTACATTTACTCTGAGCCTGGAGTGTATACCGTGAATACAAACGTTTACTTGGGCGAAACCATCTTTGAGTTAAGTACGGAAGTAAGTGTATTATCGTATCCAGAAGCAGAGCTCCCCGACGACCTCGTTTTATGCTCTGGAGAAACCATTGAAGTTTCTGGAGGAGAAGCATTGAGTTATGCTTGGAACACCAACGAAAACACCCAAAGCATCGAAATTTCAAGTGGAGGAGAATACATCCTTACCTTGTCCAATCAAGGATGTACCGATAGCGACACCTTGAACGTCACCTTCCTGAACTCCGAAGCTGTCTCTTTACCTGAATCCTTGACCCTGTGCGATGAGTCCAGCACCTTGCTCGAGGCACCCGACTTTTTTGGTGGCACCTGGGACAATGGAAGTAGTGACGATCTCCTCGTGAGCAGCAGCGGAGCCTACACCTTCACTGTGGACAATGTGTGCAACCAAAGCGCTGCCACCATTAATGTGTTCTTCGTAAGTACCCCAAACAATCTTTTGCCCGAAAGCTTGAGGGCATGTGTTGGCGACAGCATTACGCTCAGCACAGGACTGGAAGAATACAACCACGAATGGAGTACTGGGGAAGACAATACCAGCAGCATTCAATTTGGCGATGAAGGAGTTGTTAGCGTTACTGTGGATTACGAAGGGTGTCCGGTGTTCGCGGCAACACTGGTTGATCGCGTACCCTACTTGGACCCCAACGAACTCTCCTTTCCCAATATATTTTCGCCCAACAGCGACAGTAAAAACCAGCAGTTCAGGGCATACTTGGAGAGCGATCCTCAATATCCCGTGTGCGCACATCCTTCCATTGATATACAACTCGAAATCTACAATCGATGGGGGAACAAAATTTTCAGCGAAGGTTGTGCTTGGAGCGGAGAAATGAACAATGCTACCCAAGCCAATGAAGGCGTTTATTATTACATCATGGATATTCGCTCGAGCTGCGGGAGCAAAAAAGAAGAAATTGAAGTCTCGGGTGCAGTAACATTGGTAAGATAAGGTCCTTAAGTTCCCACGAATAAGGAAAAATACTACAGCATTTGTCAGCTTCCGAACTTATCTTTGGGAGATGATGAAATTTGTACCCTTACAACTTGTTTTACTCTTCTTTTTATCCACTTTCGGAATGCATGCCCAAGAGTGGATTAGCCTGCGCGAAAATGGCGCTAGTTTCGAGGAAATTAAAGCCTCATTTGAAGCAGAATGGGAAAATAAAAACCCTGAAAAAGGACAAGGTTACAACCTTTTCCGCAGGTGGGAGAACTTTGTAGCACCGCGTGTTCATGGGGGAACCTCCTGGACAGAGATGAGCTACTACCTCAATGAAGCATGGGAAAAGGAACAAGCTAAAAAGAAGGGTACTTCAAGCAGTGCCAAATCCAACGCTAACTGGACTTCCATGGGGCCGGATGCCTGGGTCAACTACTCCTATGCCCCTGGAAATGGCCGGGTGAACGCCGTCTTACCGGATCCTCAGAACTCCTCCATTATTTATGTCGGTACTCCGGCGGGTGGACTCTGGAAAACAGAAGACAATGGAGGTAGTTGGGAGCCGCTCACCGACCAACTGCCCACCCTTGGTGTAAGTGGAATAGCCATTCATCCTGACAATTCAGACATCATCTACATTGGTACGGGCGACGCTAATGCCCAAGACTCTTATGGTGTTGGGGTGTTGAAATCCACCGATGGAGGAGCAAGTTGGAACACCACCGGACTCGCATGGAACCTCGATCAAAACTTACGGGTTCACCGTTTGATGATGCATCCCAACAATCCCGAAATCTTATTCGCTGCCACTAGCGGAGGATTGTGGAAGACAAACAACGGTGGATTGGTGTGGTATATGGTATTGAACGGAGGCGTTCGCGACTTGGAGTTTCACCCAACCAACCCCGATATTATGTACGCCGGAAGAAACAGGGTTTATCGATCAGCAGACGGTGGAGAAGATTGGGATTCCATTACCGATGGCATGCCCTCCTCTTCGCAAGTAGGGCGAATTTCACTTGCCGTATCCCCCGATGAACCCGACATGGTATATGCCCTCTTGACCAACAACAGCACCAATGGATTGCTTGGTGTGTATCGATCGGAAGATGCCGGTGTGAGCTTTGAACTGAGAACCGATACGCCCAACCTCCTCTCTGGTGACATCGAAGGAGCGGGATCTGGCGGACAAGGATGGTACGATCTTGCCCTGGCCGTATCTCCAATCAATGCCAACAACGTGTTTGTGGGAGGAGTCAACATGTGGGAATCGAACAACGGAGGAGCCAGCTTTGACATGAATGCCTATTGGGTTTATGATACTCCGGGATCCAATTATGTACATGCCGACGTGCACCAACTCGAATTCTTTGGAAATCGTTTTTATGCCGCTACGGATGGAGGACTTTGGAGTTCCACGAATTATGGAAACAGCTTTACCAACCGAAGCTTTGGACTTGAGGTGAGTCAATGTTACCGAATAGGAGTTTCGCAACTGCAAGCCAATAAAGTCATTACAGGGCTGCAAGACAATGGAACAATGCTCAACTCAGGAAGCACTTGGTTTCATGTCCAAGGTGGAGATGGAATGCAGTGTTTCTTTCACCCTACCGACGAAAATCGCGTTTACTGCTCATCACAATACGGTGCGCTTTACCGATCTACGAACGGAGGTGCTGAATTCAATTGGGCCGCATCTGGGATCGATGATGATGGCGCCTGGACTACTCCGTGGGAAATTGATCCCAACAATCCCAACGTGATGTATGCAGGATATCAAAACGTATGGAAAACCACCAACGGCGGAAGTGGATGGGTGCAAATGTCCAACAACATCAATGAGACCCTTCGCATCATCGAAATTTCTCCTGTGAACGGTAACACCGTGTATGCCGCATCTTACGACAACATTTACAAATCGAGCAACGGAGGAAATACATGGACTGAAGTGAGCTTTCCCATCACTAGCCAAGCCCTCACCTCATTGGAAGCGAGTCCGTTTGACCTCAACACCGTTTATGCCTGTGTTAGTGGTTTTGCATCAACTCAGAAAGTATTTAAAACCACAGATGGTGGAAATACATGGGAAAACATTGGCGAAGGACTACCGAACGTTCCCATGAACAGCATCGTTGAAGACCCTAGTCTTGAAGGCAGTATTTACGTGGCCGGTGACGTTGGCGTTTATCACAAACATCCCGAACTGGCCGCTTGGCAACCGTTCATGGAAGGCCTCCCCATTACCGTGGTGAACGAAGTAGAAATTCAGGTGAATACCGGGAAACTTTACGCCGGAACGTATGGTCGAGGTGTTTGGGTGAGTGATCTTTTTGAGCTTGGCCAGGAGCCCCCCATTGCCAACTTCAGCATCGAAAGGAACACTTTGTGTGAAGGAAACACGGTACAATTCTTCGATGAATCATTGAACCATTATCCTTCTTGGACGTGGACCTTTGAAGGTGGAACTCCCTCAAGCTCAAATGAACAAAACCCTGAAGTAACTTGGGATGAAGCTGGGATCTACGACATCAGCCTAAGCGTTGAGAACGCCAACGGAACTTCGAGCATCACCCAAGAAAGCAGTCTTGAAATTTACACCAACCAAGGAATCGGGCTTCCTTATTTTGAAGGCTTTGAAAACATCTCCTCCTTTGAAGAAGGCAACTGGGTTTTGACCAGCACTGATGAGATTACCGCCACGGAATGGCAAATAAGTGCTGAAGGAGCCTATCAAGGAAACCAAGCCGCCTTTATACCTAATGCTCAACTCGATCAAAAACGTCAGTACGAGCTCATTTCAGAGCCCATCGACCTCAGCGGGGTTGATACCGTATCATTGACCTTGTACTACTCCTATGTTCAAATGCACGAAGACAACGACGATCGTTTGCGCTTGTATGTGAGTACTGATTGCGGTGAGACCTGGAGTTTGAGAAAACAATGGCGAGGGGAAGTGGACCTCATGAGTGCAGATCAGAGCACCGAATACTTTGTGCCAAGCAGCGAGAACGAGTGGGTTTTTGCGAATGTCACCTTGTCTCCAAACGACTTGGTATCGAACTTCAGATACAAACTTTGGTTTGAGAACGACAACGGCAATAACCTTTTTGTGGACAACATCAACCTTTTCGAAGGTGTGGTGAGTGTGAACAATAAACAAGAATTTCAAACGTCGATCAGTGCCTTTCCCAACCCAAGTTCAGATCACCTCACAGTTGATTTCAACGCAGAATTTGGCGGCAATGTGCAATTGGACATCCTTTCCTTGAATGGACAAATCGTTCAAACAATGGGCAATGTTCGCTCTAAGCAAGGTGAAAACCGCATTCAGTTTAGTGTTGCGCATTTACCCTCTGGAGTTTACTTGGTTCGGCTTTCTCCCGAAGAGGGAGCGGTTCAGCGTTTGCGCTTTGTAAAGAAATAGCCTTGGGCAAGTGCGAAATTACTTGCTCATCATCCTTTTGAACAATTGATCCATCATGGGTTTTCCTTCTTCGAGACTGGGCCTTGGTGGATCAATTTGTTCCATATCCAAGCCGCCATGCTCTTTCGGAGTGATGCGGTATTTGAAAACAAAATCGCCGCCATTTTCACCCAAATCTCCTTGCTGACCAAAACGCAAATCATTTACAATAAATCCTGTTTCCGTTTTCTCAACGGTATAGAACCCTTGGGTAAGGAACAAAAGCAATTGTAAGTCTTTGTGGTCTTTGTAGTCATCGAGTAAGGACCAGTTTTTCTTCAAACTCACCCACTCGATGGGATCATTATCATCATCCAATAGAGACCGGTATGTGAGTAGATACTCTTCCTCCAGTTCCACATTTGCAATCCACAAAATGGTATTCAAAGGAGCGGGACGAGTCGTCATTTGCACATAATCAGTGTGTTTCCGCAGCAGGTCTGCCTTCAGCTCGAAAAAAATGATCCCCTTGAAAACAATCGTAAGCAACATGTAGGCGGAGCTCAGACCAATCCCGATCCAATTCACTCTACTCCGCCATGGATTTGTTCTTTTGAAAAAAAGTACAGCCAATACAGTAAGGAGAAAAGGTAATGTATAGAGTGGGTCTGCGACAAATATATTGTTGAAACGAATTCTCCATGGATGCGGCCAAAACAATTGTGTTCCCCAAGAAGTAAAGCAATCGAGCAAGGCGTGAGTGAAGGTAATCATGAAAAAGAACCACAGCCAAGATTTGAAAGGAAGAGCTCGTTTAGCGTGAATTTTACCTGCGATCCAAGCTAAAATTGGTGAAATCATGATGAAGAAAAGCAAGCTATGGCTGAAGCCTCGGTGCCAAGACAACCCCTGAACCATGGGTAAAAACGGCTTGGTGATGACATCTAAATCTGGAATGGTACCAGCAATTGCTCCCCATACAAAAGCGCGATTTCCAATCTTCTTCCCAAGTACAGCCTCACCCACCGCAGCGCCGAGAACAATTTGCGTTAATGAATCCATTTGTTGAATCGTGTTAATACGACCATTTGAACGACAAAAGAACACTATTTTTGTTCAAAACACAGGAAAACCATGGCAAAGAAAATCATCACGAAGAAATCAGAAAACTTCATGTACAAATACCTGAACAACGCTTCCCCAACAGGCTTTGAAAGTTCAGGACAAAAACTTTGGTTGGAGTACATCAAACCCTACATCGACGAAGTAATGATTGACACTTATGGCAGTGTCGTTGGTGTTATCAACCCGAAAGCAAAATACAAAGTGGTGATTGAGGCCCATGCCGATGAGATAGCGTGGTTTGTAAATTACATTACCAAAGACGGATTCATCTATGTGCGCAGAAACGGGGGATCTGACCACCAAATTGCGCCGTCGAAACGCGTAAACATTCATACCGACAAAGGCATTGTAAAAGCCGTATTTGGTTGGCCGGCCATTCACACGAGAGGTGGAGGTGATGAGCGTCCGCCAAAATTAGAAAACATCTTCTTGGATTGTGGTTGCAAAACAAAGGAAGAAGTTGAGGCCTTGGGAGTTCATGTAGGGTCGGTAATTACGTTTGATGACGAGTTGATGGAGCTCAACAAACGCTATTATGTAGGAAGGGCTTTGGACAACCGCATGGGTGGTTTTATGATTGCGGAAGTAGCACGCCTGCTCAAGGAAAACAAGAAAACACTGCCTTTTGGACTGTACATTACCAACGCAGTGCAAGAAGAAATTGGTCTTCGTGGTGCGCAGATGATTGCAGAACGCATTGAGCCCGACGTGGCCATCATTACCGATGTTACACACGACACCCAGACCCCAATGATCGATAAAATCAAGCAGGGCGACTTGGCTTGCGGTAAAGGTCCGGTTTTGACCTACGGCCCAGCAGTACAAAACAACCTCCTGAAGAAAATCATTGCAACGGCGGAAGACAACAAGATTCCATTTCAGCGGGCTGCTGCCTCACGAGCAACAGGAACCGACACGGATGCCTTTGCTTATTCGAACAAAGGAGTGGCCAGTGCGCTCATTAGTTTACCCTTGCGCTACATGCACACCACCGTTGAAAGCGTAAGTAAGGAAGACGTAGAAAATGTGATTCGTTTGATTTACGAAAGCATTTTACGCATTGAAGACGGAGAGGATTTCAGATACTTCAGTTGAGGGGCTTAGGCATGAGCCTCCACCAGTCTTTTTAGAAGATATACATCCAGCGGTTTTTCAAGTACTTTGAGGATCGCTGGATTTTTTTCTGCTCGTTCAATATCGTTACGATCGATGCTGGATGAAAGCATAAACACCTTCAAGCTGTTCAAAAGACTCTCGGGAAGTTCCATGATTTTCTCAAGGCATTCGAATCCACCCATCGTTGGCATTTGGATATCGAGCAGGAGGATGTTGGTCTTTTCTAACAGAGAAGAGTGATCTTCTTCGAGAAAGTGCAATACATCTCTACCTGAATTGAAGGAAGTGATGTTCTGGCTAAAATTGGCCAGTTTCAGTAGTTTTGAATTGACAACGATATCGATATCATTGTCGTCTACCAAGATGATGTGAAGTTCTTTTGACATTAGTTTTTCGGAATGATGATCAAAAATTTGCTTCCAGAACCAATGTTGGAATCGACCTTAATCGTTCCCCCCATTCTTTCGGAAGCTTCTTTTGCAATGTACAACCCAATTCCCGATCCGTTGTTATCTTCTGTAATTCGATAGAACATATCGTAGATGCGAGGCAGGAGCTCTTCTTCGATACCTATTCCATTGTCTTCACAGGAGATTACGAGGTTATTGTCATCGGATTGCACGGTCAGTTTAATAAATGGATCAGGTTTTGTGCGGTCTCTAAACTTGATGGCATTGGAGACGAAGTTGTTGAGTACCATCTTCAGTCTCATTTCATCGAGGCTAAAGCTGCCTTCTGCCTGAATATCTTTAATGAAGCGCACATCTGAGGCTCCATCGAAATGTCTATAATTGCTCACAATTTCATCAAACATCAAATCGAAATTCACATTGGCCAAGAGTTGACCATTTTTCATGTTTTGATGGTAATTGATGAGGTTTTGCACGAAGAGGTCGAGTTTTCCTACGGTCTTCTCAATCATGTGCAGGTATTCTTTGGCTGAACCTTCCACGCCCTCTGCTCGGGCAAGTTTCAAAATACCTAAGATGCTCACCAAGGGGGCTCTCAAATCGTGTGAAGCGCTGTAAACCAACTTTTCCAGCTCGCTGTAGGCCTTTTCTAGCTCTTGGTTTTTTACCTGAAGTTGACGTTTGGAGTCAAAAAGCTCAAAAGCGTTGTTGATTGTGATGCGCAGTTCTTGTTCATTCCATGGTTTTGAAATGTAGCGATACACTTGACCTTTGTTGATGGAGTCGATCACCGCTTCGATATCCGCGTAGCCTGTGAGGAGCATACGGATGGGGTCTGGAAAATCGGGAATGATCATTTCAAAGAACTCTACACCACTGATGTTGGGCATCTTTTGATCTGAGATGACCACATGAATATCGTTTTCGGTTAAGATTTGAACGGCTTCACTTGCTGAGGTGGTGGTGAAAACCTTGAATTCGCGGCGAAAGCTCGCTTTGAAAGAGGTTAAATTGTTCTCTTCATCGTCCAAATAAAGGACGTTTACCTTGTGCTTATCGTTTCCCATTAGTTAGTGTTAGATCATAAAGATCGAGACAAAGTTAAAAGAAATTCAGTGCCTTCCCCTAAGGTAGAATTTACTTCAATCTTTCCTTTGTGATCATTCATGATACCGAGCACGATTGAAAGTCCCAAGCCTGTTCCCTCTCCTACCTCCTTTGTGGTGAAGAAAGGATCAAAGATTTTGGACTTGGTTTTTTCATCCATCCCCACTCCATTGTCTGAAATTCGAATATAAACGAAGTTATCATCATGAGAACTATTGATTTGCACAATTTTTTCCTCTTTCCCGTTTTTCTTGGTGGCTTGAGCGGCATTGGTGATGATGTTCATGAACACTTGGTTCAATTTTCCTGGGTAGCAATTGATTTTTGGTAGGTCTTCGTCGAAGTTTCGTTCAACAATGACCGCCCCATCGATGGCACTCTTCACCACAATGAGTGTGGAATCAAGGCATTCATTCACGTCGGCTCTTTTCAAAGCATCCTCATCCAAGCGCGAGAACACCCTTAATCCTTTCACAATGGTTGCTGTGCGGTTGGCACCTTCTTCAATTCCGTTGAGCAGGGATGAAATTTCTTCTTTAATGAAGGGCAGTTCAATATCTTCTTTGAGTTCTTCAATTTCCTCAAAAGCGCGTTTCAAGTCTTGATCTTCTGGCTTGAGTTTTTCGTAAGCGTTGAGCACTTCAAAAACATCATCCAAATCCCTTCTCAGCGGCATTACGTTGGAGCTTACGAAGTTGATGGGATTGTTCAGCTCGTGTGCAATCCCGGCAGTCATCTGACCCAAACTTGCCATTTTTTCGGCATCTACGAGTTGAGATTGTGCCTCCTTGAGGTTGGAAAGCGTGGTATTGAGCTCGTTGTTACTTTCCTCCAATTCCTTTGTTCTGTTCTCGACCTTTGCCTCAAGAATGATGTTTTGCTCACGCACCATGCGTTCATTTTCTTCGATGGCGAGAAGTCTGGCAGCCTGCTCTTGGTCTTTCTCTTTTTTCAATTGGTTGATTCTATCTGCTAGGGCGAATGAAAGTAAGATTACCTCGAGTGCAGACCCTAACACCATACCATTGTAGGTGAACCAACTGTATTCGAGGATTCCGTAATCTTTTGCCACAAAGGCACAAACTCCCAAAAGGAAGCTGCTCCAAGAAAGGAGGAAGAATTTTGCATCTCGGTAACCTTGAAGTGCCAGCCGAGTAGCCACTACAATCATGAATACCGCCAAGAGCATTGCATTGAATTGGATGATTTGGTAGCTCAAGTTGTGGTATTCAAAAATCGCCAAGAAGGTTGCAATGAAGTAAATCGCGACAAAAATTTTGAACCCACGATCGAGCATTGGAGTACGCTGATTTGTCCTCAAGAAGTACCGCATAAAAACCACCGCAAAGACACCAGAAAATGCCCCAAAAAAGTAAGTAGCAAAGACGGCCAAATCTGGAACATTGGGGTAAACCAAGGGAAAGAGGTATCCGAGGTAGTTCGCTTGAGTAAGACCAACCACCACGATGTAGAACACATAAAGGAGGTAGGACCGGTCTCGCGTGCTGAAGTACACAAAGATGTTGTAGAGCATCATCACCAAGAAAATACCGGCATAGATCCCGAAGAACAAGGTTTGATCAAACAGGGCTTCTTGATAGCTCACACGTTCAAAAATCTTCAAGGGCATGGCCACCTGGTCTCCGCTTTTTGTTCGGATATAGATGCTTGCGTTTTCGTTTTTTTCAAGGGTGAAGGGAAAGATGAAGTTGACGCTTTCTTTGTACCATTCCGCGGCGTTCACGCTGAGCCCGGCATCCAATTGATCCATCACTACACCGTCCTTCACCAAAAAAAAGCTCACTTCCGCGAGGGTAGGTTGCGACAACTCCAATAGATATTCCTGAGCGGCATCTGTATTGTTTACCTCCACTTTGGCCCAATGGGCATAATCTGAAACGAAGAAATTGGGAACGGGAACATCGGATGCAACAAAATCGTTACGTTTAATGATGTCTTGAATGCTTAAATCTGCCGACTGTTTTTCAAGCAAAAGGATGTGTTCTCCAAGAAACGAACCTTGTGCATTCTTCTCATTAACATCCAATGCGCTCAATGAGGAATGGAAGATGAGCAAGAACAAAAAGACGCTGATCTGTTTACCCCAGCTTGAACTGATTTCCTTGACTTGGGAGTTCCCTGTATTCATAAGTAATGGTAAAGTTATAGCCCGTAGGAGATTTCAGTACAACGTCGAAATCATGTTCTCTGAGCGTCATCATGTGTTTTCTTACTTCTTCTTCACAGTCAGGCATGCCCACAACATCCTCGAGCACCAACATTCTCGCCTTGTACTCTGGGGTTGGGTAGCTAAAGAGCCCGTTATCTCCAATGGAGCGTACCGTTTTGAACCCCACATTCTCTACCATCTTTACGGTGTATTCTGCACAAATGGTTACCAAAGTCTCAATACCTACCAGAGGACACAAGGCAATTGCTGCGTGAAACAGTAATTTACTCACCCCTTGTTTCGCATAATCAGCACTGTTCCACAAGGCGCAAATCTCTGCTGTTTTGTATTTCGGATAGCTGTTCACGATTTCATCCACCCTTTCGTCCAGATAAGAAATGGCTGTTTGCACGGGAAGTTTGTAGCCTTGATATACCGTTTGAAGGCGAATTCCGCCAATCACCTGTCCTTCCAAATTTTTAGCGCTGATCACATACATCCCCGGATGCGTGAACCATTGCAAATTATTGGTGGTGATGTTGGTGATTTTATATTTCTGAAGCACAGCAACGTGTCCGCGGGCAAATTCCTCGCAGCCTTCTTTGTATTCATTGGCTTTGAAACCGGCGAACCTAACTTTCTCCATAGACAAAATCTTTGAGGTCTATTCTTTGGGAGGTGCTTCCTTGTTCGAGGGAAGAACGAAAGAGTCGGGTTAAGAACACCGGACGGTCATGAGCTTCAAGTTGGTACTCATTTGCCAGCATTTCGCGAGATTCACTCACCAGTTTGTGCAAGTAGGGGAATTCTACTTTGAATTTATCATCTTTAGCTAGCGGACCCAAGAATACTGGAGAAGTAAAGGGGTGCACAGCGATTTGGTGTTTGGCACAAAGGAGCCAAATGTACATCACCGCTTTTCCTCCAATGTACAGCGCATTTTCCATGTTTTGATCTACGGTGATCAAGCTCATGGCATCGGAATCCATTACTTTTTCACGGGTAAGTTTCCCCAGTGCGCCGCCTCGTTCCCACTGATTGAGAAGTTTAACCACCGCAGGATCACTCACCAATTCTAGCCCTACCCTATTTTTGAGGTCGAGCATCAAGTCGTTCACTGCAATTCCACGTTTGTCTTCCTTGCTGTAGGCCAATTCGTGCATGAAGAGTTCTTTGTGCATCTCTTGGTTGAGGAAACGTGCCATGTCTGCTTGTTCGATACTTGAGCACACCACTGAAATTTCTTTTGGATCTTTTCGATGAATCATTTTCACTCCAGGGAAGTGTTGAAGTAAATCATCCACATCTGTTTGGAAGGCTTTAAAATCTGCTTCTGAGATGGGTGTTTTTCGCTCATCTCTTTGGGTTGACCGCAAGTCCAACAGCGGGGCGTAGGCAGCTTTCCAAGTGGACGTTTCCCCTCGTTGTTTCAAACTTACCCAAGCCATGAAGCCTTCGTTTGTTTCCACAATGTGTTCTTCTTGCAAGAGGTATTTTTCTGCAATGAGTGCTTCAAAGTTGGCCACCAAAACACCGAGGTTGACCTTTCCGAGGTGGTTTTCTTTATTGGTGAGCGAGTTGAGATCACAAGTAGCAAAAAAGTAGAAAACACCATCTTCGTAGTGGGCTTTCCAAGGTTGTGTATTTCCAGACGAAGGTGCTTTTCTCAATTCCTCGAAGTAATTCAAGGCCATTTTTTCATCCAAGAAAACGCGTTCAGGGGATGGGGTAATGTCGAGTTGTTCCAGCCCCAGCAGCAATTCATCTTCTTCCTCCGTTCTTTTCATGATTGAGGGATTCTCTACTGCTTGAAGGTCTACCGCTTTTTCCCTTGACGTTAATTCTTCCAAGTCGATTCTAAATCTACCCGACCCTTGATCTGCATCGAGGAGGATTCTTCGAGTGACATCAGCACCCAGCGCACCACCCAGTGTAACCGCTGAAGCCAATTGAGGCCAAGTTCGAATGCTTGTCCCCACCTCTGCCATCGACGCTTTAAGGCGCTTGCTTAATGTTCGTGGGTCGATCATGGGAAGGAGGTAAGGAATCTTATCTTCGTAGGTTCCTAAATTCTTCACTTCACTGTAATCCACATCACCGATGAGTCCGTGCAACAGCGGATAATTTTCTTCTTCATCAAAACGCTCCACATCCAAAGTTCCTCGGTCAGACATGTCCATAACCACCGGAATTCTCATGGCTTTTGCCTTTTCTCTCAATAGGATTTTGATGTCCAAACCGTCACATTCATCGATAACGAGGTCGAGTGGGGCAGCTTTTCCATTCAAGCCCATGAATTCATCGATGTTTGCTTCGGTGATCCCATCGGCGAAGACCTCTACTTTGAGGAAGGGGTCTATTTCGGCGATTTCTCGTGCAACGATGGTGGTTTTTGGCAGTCCTAAAGTATGAACACCCGTTCGAATACGGTTGAGGTTGGTGAGTTCGAGTTCATCAAAATCGGCAATTCGAAGTTCTCCAAAACCGCGTTCCATGGCCATGGTGAGCGAAACGGATTGCCCCACGGACAAGCCCACCACCCCTATTCGCTTTTGGGACAGGAGCGTTTGCTCTTCATGGGTGATTTTGTATTTGTTGCGGTTGGTTCTCACCTCCGCAAATTCTTCTTCATCCAAGAGGTGTACCATGGTTCTGAGCCAAGGGTAATATACCCAAACCCCATAAGTATCGAGGTCTCTTCCATTGAGATGGGCCTCTACCTTGGCCTTTATCTCCCAATCTTCAAGATCCCGCACGGGGTGTCTCAGTTCCATGAGTTCTGCGAGTTGACTATAAATCTCGTCAACTACTTGAATGTTTTCGTCTGCTTTGAACGAACGGATTATTTCTAGATCATCAGTGGCATTGTACAAAAATACAGGGCGAACTGTGCTTTTTGTAAAGCCCTTCAAAGCGCTAGGTCGATCACTCTGTTTCATTTGGCTATGCTTTGTGGCTATTACGAAGATCGGACAACATCTTCAAGCATCTGTTGACTCAATGCAAAGTTATCAACATGAAAACCGTGAATGGGAAGTAACCTTTTTCAATTAAGGGCGTAAATGGAGGACAATAACCTATGAACGCGATGAACACAAAAAGAACCACCATTCTATACTTGGATGCTAACAAAGCATCCTTAGAATCCTTTGACCATAACATGAACAGCCACTTTAACGTGGTATTGGCCTCAACCCCGATTGACGCTTATAACGTGTTGAGAGAAGAGCACATTGATCTTGTTATTTCTGCCAAAGAAATGCCCGAAATGGATGGTATTGCTTTTTTGGAAACCATTGCCAAAGACTTTCCTAAAGTTGGAAGAATACTCAGCAGTGAGGCGGGTTCGTGGGAAGAATTGATTGCAGCAGTGAACCGAGGGAAGGTGAGTAAAATCTTACGTAGCCCTTTCAATTACAATGAAATCAAGCAAAGCATTCAAGATGCCGCGAGCCAAATCATGGCTAGTTTGGAAAAAGACCAGCTTTTGGAACAGTTGGAACGACAAAATCAGCAGTTTGAATTCATTTTACGTCAGCGACTCCTCTCCTAGCATCAACTTAGCAGCTTCTTCACTATCTTGCTGCCGTGAAGTATAAGAACATGGACATCAAGGTGGACTCTGGAAAAAACTCCTATTGGGTAGTCAATTTCAGCAAACAAAAGTTGATCATGATCTCCCATCCCGAAGATGGAAATCTACGTCCGACCGGAGAAGGTGGTAAACGTCTTTCTCGTGAGATGATAGAATTCATGGGATTGAAACGCTTTGCAGCCGTTCACACTCGGGAAGAGGCAAAACAAATTTCAAGAGTATTCCCTTACCGCAGCAGTGGGAAACAATTTTGGGTGAAGAGCACCATTACTGTATCTCGCCGTTTGCACGAAGTTTACATTACGGGAGTGACGGGCATCATCAAAGAAGGAGCCGCGCCGCTTGAACAATACACGGAAGTTCTGAGCAGGGAATATCAGTTCATCAAGAACTTAGCCATCCCTTGTTTTATTTGTGATGAATCTGGAAGCATTCTTGTGAGCAACAGTTCCGTTCAGAAACAGCTCAAGAAGCGGGCCAGTAGCGTATTCAGCACTCCACTCTTACAACTTTTTGAAGTCCAAAGTGAGGCCCCTCGATTTCATTTAAAGCAGACCTCCAGTTTTGTAGGTGTTTTTAGCGATAAGTACAAGAACAAACTTCAATTTCACATCACCACAACCCCCTTCATCAGCGAAGGAACCTTGTACCACATGGTGCACTGCTTGAACCAAAGCAAGGAGGATCAAATTGACCACACCATTGATGAACTCAGTGAACAAATCAAACAACTTGTTCACTTGCGGGAGAAGCTTCTTTCGCGGGCAAACCATCAATTGAAAGCTCCCATCAATCGAATATTAGGACTTGCCCAGATCATGGAAAAGGAATTGCAAGACGAAGAAGCATTGGAGTATGTGGACATGATCAAAATCAGTGCCCAGCGCCTTCTGGAAACCGCACGAGGCATGATTGAAACCGCAAAACTGGAAGTGCATGATCTAAATAATGAGTTCGAATCGGTATCCATCGACGCCATTTTGGAAGATATTGGTCACACCTTAGAGCGTGAAGTAGCTCAGAAAGATTTGAAATTTGAGCTCAAACGACTTTTGGACAATGCCTATTTGCTGGGCGATCGGTTCCTCATTGGAGAATGCATTCGAATTGCCGTGAGCAATGCGGTTCAACACACGAAGGATGGAAAAATCAGCATCGAAATTCTACAACCCTCTTCAGAAGAAGTGAGCATCAGCATTTTGGATACTGGCAAAAGTTTTGAGCAAGTGCCCGCCAGCGGAAAATTGGATCGCAGCAAGACCCAAGGAATGGCCGGTGAAGGAATCAGTCTTGAAGTGGTTGAAAAGTACCTCGAGTTTATGGGAGGTAGAATGCACGTTGCTCAGCGCAAATCTGGCGGAAATGCCGTTTACTTGCGCTTTGTTGCGGCGGCGATCAATTCAAATTGACCTGCAATTTACCCGATCTCATCTTTTTATAACGATCTGCAAGATGCGCCAGAAGGGTCCGGAAGGCAGTCATCCCCACCTCTGTTTCCTCTGAAATCGTTTCTCCCTTGAGTCGCAAAGTGAGTAAGCCGTAAACTGCAAGCAAGCACGGTTCAATCTCGTTATTGAATTCCCCTTTTGCCCGTGCGGTGAATTCCTCGAGGTATTCTTTGGCGTTTTGAAGTGCTTTTTTGTACTCCTTATCTTGGAAGACATTCAGCAAAGAGTGATGCAAATAGATGAGTTCCGTCACCACTTCTTGAGCGTCATAAACGTGCCCTTTCTTTTGCAATCCTTGTTGCTGCATCTTTTGTGAAAGGTCTTTGAACCATGCCAATTCAAGATCGTACTGCTCCTCGGTGAATTGTTGAGACAAAAAACCTGCGACAATCTCTTCATCGAAGTTTGCCGCCCTGAGGAGGTCTTCCATTTGCCAAATGTAGAGGAGGTACTCTACAATGTTTTCTTCTTTCTTTGCTTGAGCTGTGGTCATTTTTACTCGGCGCTACTGTTCTCTTCTTCGTACTTTTGATTTAAAGCTGCAACAACCTCTTGGGTGACATCAAAAGCGTCCATGGAATAAAGCAAGGTTTGCCCTGCGGGCTCGTAGTTGAAAATCATATCGATGCCGTTCTCTTCACCATACACCTTGAGGTAATCGCTAATTCGGTTGTAAAGCTCCGTTTGGAACTCCATCTCTACACGAGCTATTTTCTGCTGTTCTTCTTGTTGCATTTGCTGAAGTTCATACTCCAATTCCATGATGCGGTTTTGCGTGATTTGGAGTTCTTTTTCCGTTGCTGAACCGCTATTGGCATATTCTACGAGGCTTTGGTATTCTTTCTCCGCCTCGCCCATTCTTCTTTGGAGCTTGTTTTCGCTGCTTTTCGCTTTTTTGATGAGCTTATTTTGCTCGTCTTCAACAAATTTATAATTCAGCATAATGGAATCACCCCGAACAAAAGCCACACGAAGACTGCCTTCTTCAGCTGCATCCGTATTTTCAGTGGAATTGTCTATAACGCGCAGTTCGTTGTCTTGATGTGCATTCTCTTTTAGATCATTCAATTGCCCAAACAAGTAGCCCACAAGAGCAAGAAGAACAATACTGATTCCCAATGTAATTTTATTCAACATGTTTATGAATTTAATCGTTGAAAAGCCCCTTGAAAGGCCGTTCTCATTTCTAAAAAGCGCTGCATTACCTCGTGCAGGAACTCCTCGTCCAACATCTTTTGAATATCCTCCATCCCCATCACGTCCATGCTCCCAATTTTGTAGGTTTGCTCGAACTGACCAATCTCGAATTTAATGTGGTACTTATTGTTCCAACTAAAAACGGTGATTTTCATTTGATGATGTGGAATATCTCCTATGACTCGCATCGCAAAATTTTGACAAATATATGCCTTCGCACGTTCACAACATCATTCAATCTCTAGAAACTCAGGAAGTGCGGGAATTGGTTTGGGCACTGGGAGCTGCTCCTTTGTTGTCTGAATTCCATTTTCGGGATGAAAACATCGTTTTTGAACCGCGTTGGTATGAAGAGCGCATTTTAGAAGCGGAAGATTGGATTAGAGCATTGGACCGCGCTCCCGAAGCATTGATTGCTCATTTGGAACGAGCTCCGCGTGTGCCTTTGGGAAAACGATTTGAACGGCTGCTCTCCTTCTATTTTCGGCGTTCTCCGCGATTTGAGGTGATCTGGGAAGGAAAGCAAGTGCTCGTCAATAAAACGACGCTGGGTGAAATGGATTTTCTTGTGAAAGATCTTGTGGACGATAAGGTGTATCACATTGAAGTAGCCTGTAAATTTTATCTTTCCTCGAAAAATCAGCGTGATTGGAGTACTTTTTTGGGTCCGAATGCCAAAGACTGTTTGGCCGACAAAATGAAGAAATTCACTCGGCAATTTGACTTGGCCCATCACCCGTTCGTTCAGGAAGCCTTCCAAGAACAGGGCCTCGAGCGCTTTGAATCGCGTTTGTTTCTGAAGGGATTCATCTTTCATCATTTCACTCTGCTGCAGAAAGTCCGTTCACACCGCTGGTCTAGCCAAGAATATGCCTCTGGTTGGTATTGTTTTGCAAGCGAGATTCCCACGCTTTTGAACGATCATTCCCAGTGGTTGATTTTGGACAAAAAGAACTGGCTCGCTACCCTTCATTCCCAAAACCTTTCGCGTGAAATCATGAGTTCGGAAGCTCTTCGGGATCGGCTTTCTTCTCATTTTAAAGAAAGTACAAGGGCTCAACTTTTGGTTCAAGTCATGCTTCTGGATGGGCATTACATTGAACTATCTCGTGGCTTTGTGCTGGCTAATCAATGGCCCAACTTGAAGCATTGAGGTGCTTAGTTTTACTTTCCTTTTTCTTCTAGCGGGAAATTTTGAGGAAGTTCTTTGAGCTGGGTGGCAAGAAGCACCGCTATGAGGCTAAACCCGATGGCCAAGTAACCCACCCAATGATAATTTTGGAGAGGTTCACCTTCTCCCCCTTGAACAATGATGCTCCCAGAAATCAACGACGCCGCTCCCGAGGCCAAAGACATGCAGCTGCTGTTCAGACTCATGAACCCGCCTCTATTCTGAGGCTTCACCACTGCCGTGAGCATGGTGTTTGCTGGAATGTTTCGCCCAGAAATGAAGATGAAAAAACTGGCAGAAACGCAAAGCACCAGGTAAAGGGGTAAGGGCCACAGATTCGTTGTGAGCACCAAAGGCACAATGGATCCAAAGGCCATGAAAAAGAACACCGGTTTTCTGCCAAAACGATCTACGAGACGGCCAATTAGTGGAGACGAAATTACCGTACATGCTCCACCGACGAGGTAGATGTAAATGATTTGATCTTGCGCCAAGCCAACATTGTTAATCATGTATGGTGTGATGAATGGAATCACGGTGAACTGACCAAAGACCAGCATCACCATAAAAAGTAGGGCCTTTTGTTGATTGGGGCTTTTGAGCGCAAGTTGAATGGTTTCGAAGGGATGCGCTTTGAGTTTTCCTGTTTCAAGATGCGCTCGAAGTGGCGGAATTTTGATGAAGATAAAACACCACACTACCGATGCGAGTCCTCCTACCATTAAAAACGGGGCATGCCAATTTCCGTCAAACCACTCTACTAATACCAATCCCAGGGGTACTCCAATGATCGCTGCCAAAGAAAATGCCATCATCACAACGCCCATGGCTTTCCCCCGTCGTTCTAAAGGAATAGCGTCGCCAATGATGCTCAGGACCAAGGCTCCGAGAATACCGCCGCTGAGTCCGGTAAAAAAGCGCGTACCTACAAAGAGAATATAGTTCAAGCTCTCATTGTCGGTATTTGGCACAAAGGCGGAAGACAAAGTACCTAGCGCAAAGCCAAAGTAGGCCACTGTTAACGCATTTTTTCGATCAAATTTATCCAAGAAGAAAACACCAAAAAGGCTTGAAAGGAAAGCTGCGAGAGGGTAGGCCGACACGAGAATACTGTATTGAAACGGCTGGATGCCCAGTTCTCGTTGAAAGAGATCTCCAAGGGGCATCATGATCATAAAATCGACAATATTGGTGAATTGGACCGCCGCTAGAATGGCGAGCAAAGCACCCTCGGAAAGATTTTTCATTGTTGGGGTTTAGAGACTCGGGGGAGTCACTTCGATGTTTTTTTTGTAAGGATATCGGATATCGTAATCTTGTGGTTTCACGAATTTAAAGAAGGTGCGAAGGAGCAAATTTGGCCCTTTTTTGGCGTGCATGATGCAACAACTCAAATCGGTTGGAAAAGCGCCCACCGTACTTTTGATTTCACCTGCAGTTCTTCCGTAGCTGAGCTTCTCTGCCTTTGCCTGAATGGCCAGCTCAACAAATTTGTACAGAATGTTCATGTACAGCCCGTATTGTTGATTGTGCACGTAATCCAAGCCAATCATATGCGCGTCGTAGAGCTTTCCATGATGAATGCCTGAAAGAAAAGCAATGAGCTCTCCTTGGAGGAAAAAGCCATAGACATCGAAACGTTCTTGTAGGTTTTCTTTGAGCTGGATGAAACTATCTACGTGAAGATGACCGAGTGTGAAGTCTGCCTTATCTGCAACGTTGTGGTAGAGTTCGTCAAATCGCTCTTTGTGCTGCTTGATGTCGCTTGCTGACAATGCTCTGATCTCGAGATCATCTGCTTTTTTGATGGCTGATTTTGCTTTAGTCCTGAATTTTGACACCAGATCTGAGAGGTAATCGTCGAATGAATTCCATGTATTTAAAATGGGCATCATCATGAGAGGGTCCACCATGAATTCAGCAAAACCGTCATCCTGTAGCAGTGAGAGTTCTTTACTTCCCCGGGCGAAATCTTTGATCAAGTATGCTACGATAGCATTGTTGTCTTTTTTCTCAACGGCTTGCGTCTCCTCCAAAACTTGATGGAGCAGTTTGCATGAATCTTCGATGCTCATGTTTGAACAGAAATGATAGCCGTTCATCCCTGAAGCAAAAGGGTTGCCAATGCTAGCAATTCTAAATCTGAGCGGACGATTACCTGTGAGCACCTTGATCAACATCTGTTGCAGTGCTGAATTCTTCTTTTCCGTATTTCCTTTCAGGTTGTTGCTTTCGGCAATGGCAATGTGCACCACGATGGCCCCGCATAGCTCCTTTTTTTCATTCCACACTTGAGCGAATCGGATGGCGCATTCTCCCGTCATTGAAGCCTTCACTCCTTCGATATAGGCGTGCTTGAGCATGATGCAATCATCTGGAACAAAATTATCCCACGCTTCGATTTCATGCTGCTCCAATGATTTTTGAACATTGAATGAGTATTTTTCCGAAGATGGGCTGCCGCTGTTTTGGGGCTTGCATGTCAAGTTCGACATCGTTCTGGAAGTCATTATTTCTGGATCCTTTTTTCTGGTTGCCGTTTTAGCCCCACAAAGGTTTAACTTTTGTGCTTCTAAATTGTTTCGAAAGTAGGAACTTTATTGCCTATGAATTCTAACGAATCTATCATTTTCTTCGATGGCGTGTGCTCGCTTTGCAACAGCGTGGTTGATTTTGTTCATCGTCGTGACAACAAAAACCGCTTCAAGTATGCGTCGTTGCAGGGAAACACGGCCAAAAAAATGATCCCTGAACTGCTCGAAGATGAACAATTGGATTCGTTAATTTATCATCATCAGGGTGAAATTTTCACCGAAAGTAGCGCAGCTCTGCACATTGCCAAGGGAATGTCTGGTGTTTGGCCAGTTCTTTTCGCCTTCATCATCATCCCAAAAAACTGGAGAGATGCCGTTTATCGTTGGGTTGCCCGACATCGCTATCAGTGGTTTGGAAAGCGTGAAACCTGCAGAATGCCCGAAGCCCACGAAAGACCTTATTTCTTGGATTGAACGAATATGGGGCAGCCTTGCATTAATCGCGACCGACGAAAAACGATTTTCTCATCCATTTCCAGGCTTTGATGAATGGCTTGGGGTCGATGATTAATGCTATGAGGAGTCCGAAAAATGGAAGAAGCGGGACTTTGTATCTCACTACAGCTCCAAGTACGGGAACCGTTGCACCGATAATTGCGGCTAGGATCAATAAAAAAGACAGGACGAAAAGCGTCAACCTGCCTTCTACCTCGTTTTGATGTCTTCTAAAGATAAGTGCAAGGAGGAGGCAAAGAAGACAAATGCTGGTTTCCATCGCGCTGAAATGCTGCAGCCAAGAGTTCCCCTCACCGAGAAAGGGTCGGAAAAAAGTAGTGATCCAATACATGGGTAAGTTGGAGGTAAAATCGAGCCAACCATCTATGGGAATGGCATCAATCTGGCTCCCTGCACCTTGTTTGTTCGCCACGTTCACGAAATCAGTTTGTTTTTTGCTGAGGACATAAAGGAAGTTTCCCGCAGCATAAAACCGATCGGCAAACATTGCCGCCACCACAAAAACCGCATGCACACCAACAAAAGCCAGTCTCCACCAACGCAGCCTGCTTCCTATCAGCCAAAAAGTCAATGCAGGAATGAAGCTAAGAAAAACATATCCCTTGAGATGGAACAATACAAAACCGGAAAGAACGATGAGCAGCAGATGTTGATGGGACTTGAAGGTTGACTTCACCCAGACAAAAAATCCATAAAGAAACAGAGCCAAAGCCAACATTAGCGGCGCCTCTTTCAGCACTCCAGAAGTCCAAAATAAATAGGAAGGGGCCAAGAGCATGAGAAAAAAAAGCGCTTTCACTGGTAATTGTACCATGTTCTGAACCGCTTTGATCAGAAACACTGCTGCTAAGGTGCTGATGAAGCACATAAAAACGGTGTGCACATGAAAATTCCCGAGGGAAACCAATGCTATGAGACCGTTGATGCGAATGATGGTGGGGTTATCGTTGGCGATACCATAAGTACTTTTGCACCACCAGCGATGCATGTTATCGAAGTACACTTCCAGCGCGGGGTCTTCGATACCTATTCCAAAGAGCAATCGAAAAAAATGAAGTGGATTGGACTCCGCCAATTCAGCTAAAATAAGACCATCATTGAAATACAGAAAGGCATCACTTGAGCCCCTGTAAGGTTCGTAGAAAGAATAAATCCACCACAGGAGGAGGCCAAAAGCGACTTTGATGAGAAAAAGCATTTGAAACCAATGCTTCGGAACACCTATGACCTCTAGTCTTTTACTCTTTTGAATACAGAAGAGAAAAAAGAAAATGAAAACGAGCGGTAATATGCATTCCGACATCGGCAACATCAGCTCGCTTGAAGATCTTCTACACTTGGGGTTTTGAGTGACTTGAAGATGGCAAAACCGAGTAAAAGAACGAGCAAGATGGAACCCACCAAAGCGAGGGTACGCCCCGAGTTGTAAGCCGCGGGATTAAACGTAAAAATAATGGTATGCTCTCCAGCAGGAACCATCATTGCTCGAAGAAGGTAATTCGCTCTAAAGTAGTCTGCTGGTTCTCCGTCAATACTCACCTCCCAGCCTTCTGGGTAGTAAATTTCTGAAAAAACGGCCAAACGCGACTCAGCGGTTTTGCTTTTGTATTCAATTTCATTGGGCAGATAGCTAGTCATGAAGATCTGATCTGTTTCGCTCCCTTCTCCTAACTCTCCCAGCTGATTTTGATAACGCTCATGCACCACAGCGGTAAATTCGGGATCCAAGTCGCCAAGTGATTCGATTTCATCGTCACTGGAAGGCTGCATGTCCACCTCATCCACAAACCAAACATTTCCAAGAGCGCGATTGTTCTGGATGGGCGGTGAATTGGGGTCTGCAATGAGGTATTTTGTATTCAACATATTGAGCACAGGAGTTTGTGCAAAAGCTGCATCTAGTCCTCCTGCATTCGCCACTTCGATGAAGCGGCTGATTTCTGGGCTGAGATGAAAATCAATCAATTCTTGATAGCTTTTGAGTTTCGCACCATGATATCCTCCGATGGACTTGTGGAAGAAACTGGTTCTGGCATCGTTGAATGGATTTCCAATATTGAGGACGCGGTAGTTCGAATTGAAGTTCAACTCTCCAAACTTGGCAGCCTCCACTTTCGCTTGATCTCGTTTTGTGAAACGTTTACCATTGCGATCCTCGGCATTTTTCAGGGCAGTTTGAATTTCATCATCCAATCCTCTTGAACTCACCTCTTGATCAAAAATACTTTGATCGGCCACCGAAGCTTGAAAAGGAAAGAACCGGTCTTCATTTTTCTTCCAGTGCACATAGGCTCCTTTGTTTTTCTCGTTGTTCAGATATCTTTTATCGATACTCCAAAGATCCACCACTGTGAAAAGGGCAATGAGTCCGATTGCCATGTTAGCATTGAGCTTCTTCAGCCCTAAAGCCAATGTTAGTCCAAATCCAATCACTACAAACAAAAGTGACCGCAGTACATCGGCCCTCATGATGGACATTCTAACTTCTTTTAGCTCCGTAATGAATTGCTTCACAAAGGCGCTTTGTTCCGGATCTCCACCGTTCAAATAGCTTGAGAACTGGTCTTTTTCAAGGGGTGAAATAAAATCGAACAGGGTATCGGGAATTGCTAGAAAGAGCAATAAAATTCCAAGAACGAGTCCTCCACCAGCAAAGAGCATTTTCTTTTCTCCCTCCTTCAGCTCCTTCGTTTCAAGGAATTGATTCAGGGTGAGCACAGCCAGAAGCGGACCTGCGATTTGAAAGAGGACCAACATCATTTTGGTATCTCTAAACTTGGCGAAGAATGGAAGGTAGTTCAAGAATAGATCAGTGATGAAGGAGGCATCTTTCCAAGCGAGTATTGCTGCTAAGAGGGAGGCAATGAGCAAGGGCCATTTGAGGTGATCTTTTGTGAAGAAGAGTCCGACAACGAACAGGAGAAAAATAATAGCACCATAATAAAACGCACCTCCTGTGAACCTTTGTTCTCCCCAGTATCTTGATGATTGAGCAATTTGTTGTTTGAAGTTATTGGGTACTTTTTTTAGAAGATCTTGATCGCCACCAATAGCACTGCTCACACCTCCTTTGATGTTGGGCACAAGTACTGACCACACCTCACCTCGCGACATGCTATATTCCAAGATATACTCTTTGTTTAGCCCTTCTTTTGGAGCCTCACTGGCCAATCCTGGCGCTGAAATCGTCAATTCCGAATCTCCACGCGTACTGAACTTACTGTATTTGTACGTGGTTAGGAGTCCGGTAATATTTGGTAAAATGCTGAGTACGGCTGCCACGAGAAGGGCTAGGGCTCCGTTGAGGAGTTTTTTAGTAGCACCTTTTTTGACCAATGCTACGGACTCAAAAATTACAACAAAGACGAGAAGAATGGCGAGGTAGTACGTGATTTGTGGGTGATTTGCGGCCAATTCCATCGCTCCGAAGAAACTGGTAATTGCTGCTCCCATGATCCAGTTTCCACGGAAAATTTGGATTACACCACCTAGAACAGCCGGTGTAATCGCCACTGCCGCCACCTTGGAAGCGTGTCCGGCCCCCAGGTACAAAAAATTGAAGCTTGCCAAAGCAAAAGCCACAGCGCCAAGCATGCCTAACCACGGGTTAATTCGCAGGCAGCAGCATAAGATGTAGAAGCAAACCATCGCGAGCCACAGAATTCCTACTGGTCCGGGAAAAACAATTTTTATTCCTGTAATGATGGATTGAGGTAGGTTGTTGGGTTGGAGCATTGAGATTTGGTAAGCCGGCATACCGCTGAACATGCTGTTGGTCCACAAGCTTTGATCATCGAATTGTTCTCGGTAATCACGAAGTTCCTTTGACATACCGAGGAACCGGTCGATATCTCCTTGATTGAGGTCGAAATCTTTATAAGCCGGTGCGAAGTAGATGGAAGCGATAATATAGAAACCGATGATTGCTATAATATGGGGCAAAGCTTTCTGGAGGAACTTCATATTGTGAGGCGTTTAGTGGCGAAAGATAGTGGAGAGCGGAGAGAAAATGAAATTGGGGGTTGATGGATTCGTTG
>CAZYPV010000021.1:0-43157 GCA_964649515.1 uncultured Comamonadaceae bacterium
GCCGAAAAAAGGCTGAGACCCGTGCGGCGCCGAAAAAAGGCTGAGACCCGTGCGGCGCCGAAAAAAGGCTGAGACCCGTGCGGAGCCGAAAAAAAGGCAGAGGCCTGAGCGGAGTCGAAAAAAGGTAGAGGCCTGAGCGGAGCCGAAGGCCGTGCTCAATCGAAGTCAAACCTATCCCCCAATCACTTCACCCCGACCTTGCAGTTCGCTCAAATGGCGATATACCCCACTTTCCACTTGCATCAACTCATCATGTGTACCCATTTCTTTGACTTCGCCCTGTTCCAAAACAATGATGTTATCTGCCTTGCGAATGGTGCTCAAACGGTGGGCAATCACCAATGAGGTGCGGCCTTGCATGAGTTTGTCTAAGGCATCTTGAACCAGTCGCTCCGATTCAGAATCCAAAGCACTGGTGGCTTCATCCAAAATCAAAATGCGTGGGTTCTTCAGCACGGCACGGGCAATGGCAATACGTTGTCGCTGACCACCAGACAATTGAATGCCGCGTTCTCCTACCACAGTATCGAGTCCATCCGGGAATTGATCGATGAATTCCATGGCGTTGGCCTGTTTCGCAGCCAAAAGGATAGCGCTTTCATCGGCGTTAGGGTCGCCATAGGCAATGTTCTCACGGATGGTTCCGCCAAACAAAATCACTTCCTGTGGAACATAGGCCATGTGGCTTCGTAGGTAAGTCAGGTCATACTCTCGGGCGTCTTTCCCATCCATCAAAATAGCCCCTTCACTTGGGTCATAAAGACGAAGAACCAAAGAAGCGAGGGTAGATTTTCCAGATCCACTGCTTCCCACAAGAGCCACCTGTTTTCCTGCTTCGATGTTAAAAGAAACGTTCCGAAGAACAGTAATGTCTTTTCGCGAAGCATATTCAAAACTGAGTTTTTCAAACTGAATGGCTCCACTCAATCGTTCTTCTTGGGCTATTCGGGCTGAAGCAGCTTCGTTGACTTCAATAACTTCGGGTTCCAACTCGAGAATGTCCATCACATTTTCAATGGCTCCAATGCCTTTTTGAAGTGTCCCAAACTGCGATGCTAGTCCGCCAATCGATCCTGCAACCAAGCCGGTCATCAACAAGAAAGCAAAAAACTGATCCGGGTTCAAAACACCTTCTTCCGCCAACTCAGAGCCCTGCCAAATGATGAGGGTAATGGCACCAAAGATGAAGACAATAATAAAGGACGAAAAAGCACCTCTCCAAATGGCACCTTTCATTGCATATTGTTTGATCTGGGTGATGCTGCCCACGTAGCGCAAGATTTCAAAGGCTTCATTGGCGAAACTTTTCACGTTGATGATGCCCGTGAAGGTTTCTTGCACAATCACGTTGGATTCAGCCACTTTATCTTGGGTTTTCTTGGAGAGTTTTCTAATGAACCTGCCAAAAACAACGGCCACCACAATCATTACAGGCAAGGTGCCAAGCATGATGAAGGTAAGGGTGGGGGAGAAGTACAATAAAGCGAGAATACCGCCAATGATGATGATGAACTGACGAAACAGCTCCACCAAAGTGGTCGTAAACACGTCTTGAATGCTGGTGATGTCAGACGAAATACGGCTGTTCAAATCACCCACACGCTGCTCGTTGAAGTACTGCATGGGCATACGCACCAGCCGGGTGTAGGTGTCTTTCCGCAACTTGAGCATGATTTTTTCGGTGATGTCGGCAAACATGTACACCCTTCCAAACGACATCACAGCCTGCACCAAAAGCACAATGAAGATCAACAAAGCAATGCTCTTCAAATCGTGCATGTCGATTTCCACGTTAAAGTACTCTTGAATCTTTTCTTCTTGTGGCGACTGTGTCCCAACCCCTCCGAGCTGACCCCATAAGCGAGTTACCAAAAGGGTAAGGGCACTCGAAATAGTGATGATGATCACCCCTATAAAGAAAGCAAAACGGTGGGGTTTCAAGTACCGCAAGATGCGAAGTGCACTTTTGAACGATTCCTTGGATAATCTCGCTTTTTTCGACTTATTTTCGTCCTTGTCTTTTCTGCTCACAACGGGTTAAATTGAGCACAAATTTACATTTTCTTCCTCCGCCTTCGTCATGAAAAAGTCACGTCCAAAAAAAGTGTGACAAAAAGATGAGTGAAGGTTTTGTAGGGATAAAAAAACATTTATCTTTGCATCCCCTTTGAGAAAAGGCACAAAAAGCAACGATTATGAAAAGAACATTTCAACCATCCAGAAGAAAGCGCCGTAACAAGCACGGTTTCCGCAAGCGTATGTCAAGCGCCAATGGTCGTCGCGTGCTCGCTTCTCGCCGTAAAAAAGGACGTAAAAGTTTAACCGTTTCTGACGAGCGTCGTCACAAAGGAATCGTGCACTAAGCATTACTTTCCACGGAAAACATTGAATCCCGTTCACCCAGTGAGCGGGATTTTTTTGTGCCCCACTTTTCGAGAAACCCGTTTTTGAGCCGATTAGGAAGCTTATTCGGCTCAAAAATATTAAATTTGTGAGGCGAATAGACGAATTAATCGACTCATGACCTACAACTGGCAAGATCCAAATTGGCCAAATTTTATTTACAAGGCAGAAACTTTCTTCCCTCAAGCAATAGCATTGAGCGCGAAAATAGGAGAGAGTTTCGGTGCATCTGAGGTTTTGGACTTCATTCATCAAGAGAACCTTGAATTGGAATTCCTGGTAGCTGAGGCCTTGAAAAGCTCTGAAATTGAAGGGGAGTACCTGAGTCGGGAAGATGTTTATTCTTCTGTACGAAAAGAAATGGGGCTTCCTACGACCTCTTCGAGTAAGGATCAACGCGCTCAAGGGATTGCATCGCTTGTTGTGAGTGTTTTCCGAACGTTCAATGATGAGCTGAGCAAGCAGACGCTCTTCGAATGGCATGCCAAGATGTTGAATTTTCAAGCTCGAAGCATATCACTTGGAGCGTGGCGTAAACATCATGAACCGATGCAAATTGTTTCTGGACCAGCCGGAAGAGAGATCGTGCATTTTGAGGCGCCACCTTCAAATAAGGTGGATGAAGAAATGGAAGGATTTATTGAATGGTTCAATGCTTCCGCACCAGGAGGAAGCCATGATCAGAAGAATCCACTCATCCGCGCAGCAATCACCCACATTTATTTTGAAAGTATTCATCCGTTTGAAGATGGTAACGGAAGAATTGGAAGAGCTCTCGTTGAAAAAGCGCTGTATCAATCATTTCAAAAACCATTTCTCATCTCATGGTCAAAAGCCATCGGAAATGACAAAAAGAACTACTATAAGGCCTTGAAAGAATCTCAAATTGGTCTTGATATTACCCCTTGGATCAGTTTTTTCTTTTCTAGTTTGGATGAAGCTTTGAACGATACCAAGTTTCATATCCAACACGTCGTATGGAAAACGAAACTTTTTGATCAATTCGGGGAAAAACTGAACAAGCATCAAAGCAAATGCCTCAATAAAATGATGGCCTTCTTACCAAAGGAGTTTGAGGGAGGGATGACCAATAAGAAGTACCAATCCATTACTGGTGTTTCAAAAGCTACGGCGAGCAGAGACCTCACTGAGCTTGCCGCCTTGGGCATTCTAAAGAAAGTTGGAGGAGGTAGAAGCACGGCTTACCAAATCAACAACAATGCGGTTTAATCCATCACCGTACTCACCAACCAATGCCCATCTACCAAGGACTTATTTAATGTGTATTCCACAACTCCCTCGGGCAAATGAACTCGTGCAGAAAAAGGAGTTTCATCCAAATCAAAAGGAGCAATCCGCAACTGCTCTTTGAAGATGAGGTTCTCACCATAAACCTTAAACAAAGCTTCCTTAGCACTCCACAATAGAGAAACATAGTCCAATGGCGAGCTACTTGCAGCCGCGGCGGCCCATTCTTCTGCATGACAAAATTTGTCCTTGATTCGAAGCATTTTTTCCTCGGCTTTTTGGATGTCTAAACCGCAGGGACGAGAACTCACCAATACCGCAACGTAGGGCAAACAATGGCTCAACGAGAAGTGAATTTCATCATTCACGACCGGTTTTCCGTTATCCAAGTACGAAATGGGGTGATTGAAACCGATGGCCTCGAGTAAAAGTCGGGAAGCGAGCCACTCTTCTTGCCGTTTTTGGTGGTGAAACTGCTCATAACGAAGGCGCTGTTTGTTATTTAATTGTAAGGTTTCTAGGGCCTTATCAATTCCTTCTTGAAAATCCCAAAGTGCAAGGCGCGTGTGCTCGTTGAGCCAAATGTCGTTCAATAGTGGCATGGAAAACAAAAGTAAGCCCAATTTGTAATGATAGTGCAAGATTAGTTAAGCAGAAAGCAAAGTTGTATCTTTGTAATCTGAAAAACACACATTTAAGATTATGAGTGTATCCACACAAAATGCTACCATGACGTATAAAGTCAAAGACATGAGCCTCGCAGCATGGGGCCGAAAAGAAATTGAATTGGCCGAGGCAGAAATGCCCGGTTTGATGGCGATTCGTGAAGAATTTTCAGCATCAAAGCCGCTCAAAGGAGCGCGCATTGCTGGTTGTCTTCACATGACCATTCAAACTGCTGTGTTGATTGAAACCCTTGTTGAACTCGGTGCTGAAGTGCGTTGGAGCTCGTGCAACGTGTTCTCTACACAAGATCACGCCGCCGCTGCCATCGCCGCTGCTGGAATTCCAGTGTTCGCATGGAAAGGATTAACGGAAGAAGAATACGAATGGTGCGTTGAGCAAACCTTGTTCTTCGGAGACGACCAACAACCCTTGAACATGATCTTGGATGATGGTGGTGATCTCACGAACATCGTTCTCGACAAATACCCAGAAATCGCTTCTGGAGTAAAAGGGATTTCAGAGGAAACCACAACAGGGGTTCTTCGTCTCTACGACCGCGAAAAGAACGGTACTTTGATCATGCCTGCAATCAACGTAAATGATTCAGTAACAAAATCAAAGTTCGATAACAAATACGGATGCCGCGAAAGTTGTGTAGATGCGATTCGTCGTGCTACTGACGTAATGATGGCCGGAAAAGTTGCTGCTGTTGCCGGTTTCGGTGATGTTGGTAAAGGTTCTGCAGAATCTCTCCGCAACGCTGGATGTCGTGTGATCGTTTCCGAAATCGACCCAATTTGTGCGCTTCAAGCTGCAATGGAAGGTTTCGAAGTGAAAAAGATGGCCGATGCAGTGAAAGAAGCAGACATCATTGTTACCGCTACTGGAAACAAAGACATCATCACGGGAAGTCACTTCGAAAGCATGAAAGACAAGGCGATCGTTTGTAATATCGGTCACTTCGATAACGAAATCGATGTGGCTTGGTTGAACAATAATTACGGTGCAACGAAGGATGAGATCAAGCCGCAGGTGGACAAGTACACCATCAACGGTAAAGACATCATCTTGTTGGCTGAAGGTCGCTTGGTGAACTTGGGCTGTGCAACAGGTCACCCTTCATTCGTAATGTCCAACTCTTTCGCTAACCAAACACTCGCGCAAATCGAGCTTTGGAACAATGCTTCCAATTACGAGAACAAGGTGTACACTTTGCCCAAGCATTTGGACGAAAAAGTGGCTCGCTTGCACTTGGAAAAAATTGGTGTTGTTCTCGAAGAACTTACCGAAGAGCAAGCCAAGTATATTGGAGTTAAAGTGGAAGGTCCTTACAAAAACGATGAGTACCGTTACTAAAAACGGAACCAAAATACATCAAAAAGCCCTTCTCATTTGAAGGGCTTTTTTGTGTACTATATTTTTGAGGGATGTCTAATGAAGCATTGACGGGAATGCTGAACTATGGAACTACTTTCGTGGTTCAATAATCAAGAGCGGACGAAAACCTAGATTAAAGGCCGATTTCTTGCATTCCATGGTGTGTTCTACGGTCGAAACGTCTGCAGGAGTGTTCCAAGCACCGCCAATGCCCATTTCGCCGTCACTGATCCATTCTGCGACGTTTCCGTTCATGTTGTATAAACCAAAGTTGTTCGGATTAAATGTTTCCACGGGAACGGTCAAATCACCTTCTTTTTCAAATTCAAGAAAATTGCCGAGGTAACAACCTTTCACGTTCTGAGGATAGGGGCCGCCCCAAGCATAAGGGCTGCGGTCATTTCCTCCACGAGCGGCATATTGCCATTCGGCTTTAGTGGGGAGTCGAAAAGTGAGGGTGAATTGGTCCTGTGCCCTGTTCCAATGATCGCTCAACCATTGACAGTATAGCTCTGCACCTTGCTTCCTCACGTTCACCACAGGATAATTTGCTTTGTGTGAATAAGCGCTCACCCATTCTTGCGGACGATCCACTTGCGCATAGAGCCAATTCATGCTGTCCAAGCGCGCCACACTGAGCTCTTCCAAGCGGTTCTCCGATTTCAAATGCCATAAAAATTCTGCATAATCGAAATTGCTTACTTCACAACGAAAGAGGTAAAACCCTCCCTGATCTGCCTCTTCAGGAATGTAAGTCACCACTTTGAGGTCGCGCAGCACCTTTGGAAGGCGATGTTTTTTTTTCGGGCTGAAGGAAAAAGCACTAATGAGTATGGCGACGAGCACAAATATGGCGCAGAACTTCCGCATAAAAGAATGGCTTTTTGGTTAGTTGTAAATCCGAAGTATGGGAGGATTCCATTGAGTGTTGTAGGGCTCCAATTGGAAGGTGGCCGGACCGTTCATGACGCTCCCATCAATAATGAGCCATTGAGAACCAGAACAAGGATCTTCAATGGTAATGTTGTCTTCCAATACTTCTACCTGACAACTTGCTTCAACGTCGTAAGTACTGTGTCGATCAAAAGCAACAAATTCATCTTGAGTATGACGATAAATGATAATCCCCCGGCTTCCTCCATTCACATAAACCCAGCCCGTAGGAACGTTCAAATCTTGGTAGGCAGGTAAATTCAAATTCAGATCGAAATCCGTGTTGACAAAGGGTATTTGAGTGTTTCTATCCCTGCAACTACTGCTCATCAATACCAAGCCAAAAACGATATATGCCAGTTGTTTTAACACGATGTTTCTTTAACGTTCAATCCAATTATTTGGTATTGCCGAAAAGCTGTTTGGGCTTTCCAGCGATAAAATCTTTGTGATAATAAGGCTCAAAATACGCTAAATCAAGGAATTTTCCTTCTCGAAATAACTTCAAAGCGAGGTCTCCCATGTCCCGCGCACTGGCTTCTACTCCAGATAAAATACAGCCTTCATGAATGTTTTCGACAGAATCTACCACGGGCAATTGAAGGATTTCTGAGGCTTTTACCGCTCCATCTCCAAAGAACAAGGCTTGTGCTTTCACTTCCTGATAACTTTTTTCATCCAAAGGCAAAGCCGTCACTTCAACTTCTTCCCACGTGTCTCCACTGAAAACACTGGTGTACACCTCCATTCTACGAGCATCTATCATGGGGACAAAGGTGGAGATTTGGGGTGCTTTTCTAGCCATTCCTGCAGCCATGTGATGTAGTGTGGGAATGCCAATGCATGGCAGATCAAGGGCAAAGGCCAATCCTTTCGCCGCAGATGCCCCGATGCGCAAGCCAGTGTAAGAGCCGGGGCCCAAGCTCACGGCAATGGCGTCCAAATCGTGCCAATCCAATTCACTGGCTTCAATGAGTTCGTCCATCATGGGGTGTAAGGATTCTCCGTGGATGTAGCCCTTAGGATCAAAACGTTCCACGGCTTCCATTCCGGTGTCACTAACCAAAGCCACTGAGCACTGATGTGTGGCCGTTTCGATGCAAAGGATGTTGGGCATTATTCTTCGGTCTTTCCAGCGCTTACTTCCAAAGCAGTGCCATTTCTAAGCTTGCGAGAGACTTGGTCATAGGGTCCAATGATCACTTCGTCCTCTGCTTTTAGTCCAGACTTAATTTCGATGTACTTGCTGTCTTGTATTCCGGTTTCCACTACACGCAATGCTGCCTTACCATTTTCAACCACAAAGACACAAAGCACGGGCTCTTCTGCTACCGTATTTCCATCGTCACCATTTTCCAGTCGCTCGCGGAGGCTGGTGCTGCTGGTGTCTGTTCTTGTGGTCACTGCGCGCACGGGTATGGAAAGCCCTCGGCTACTTTCACTTTGGATGTCAACGGTGGCAGACATCCCTGGTCGGAAAGGGGAGTAGCTGCTATCCTGGCCTTTGCTTAAGTGGGCATAACTTTCAGGGAGGATCCGAATTTTAACAGAGAAATTGGTTACTTGATCCATGTTCATGCTCATTCCATCAAGGGCGTTCAATGCAGTATTTCCAATCTCAGTTACAATGCCTTTGAATTTTTCATCGAGGTAAGCATCCACTTCAACAATGGCGGTGTCTCCAAGATTCACTTTAACAATGTCACTTTCATTCACTTCTACATTGACCTCCATTGTGCTCAGGTTGGACACCTTCATGATGGTTTCACCTTGGGTCATTCCGGTACCTAAAACGCGTTCTCCTTCTTCTTTAGTGAGGGCTGTGACGGTTCCAGATTGAGGTGCAATAAGTTTTGTTCGCCCGAGATTATCGGCGGCTTCCGTTTTGCTGGCTTCAGCGCTTTTGATTTGAAACGAGGCGCTTTTAACACTTTCCTCCGCTGCTTCGAGATCGGCCTGCGCCACTTCAAAGCTGGACAAAATTTGATCGAAATCGGCTTGAGATATGGCCCCTTGTTCTAAGAGGGTTTGATTTCGCTCAAAGTTCTTTTGCGCGACCAAGAATTGTGCTTGCGATTGTGCTTTTCGCGCTTTGGCACTGGCTAGATTGGAGAGCGCGGTGTTCAACGAGGCATTGGCACGGTTTAAGGCAGATTCGTAAATGTCTGGATTGATTTGAACCAAGAGTTGTCCTTTTTCCACAACTTCTCCTTCCTTCACAGGCAGTTGGATGATTTGTCCACTCACCTCAGCAGAGATTTTTACTTCAATTTCGGGCTGAATTTTACCACTGGCAGAAACGGTCTCTACAATGCTTCGAACAGCGGGTTGCTCTGTTTCAACGTTGGCATTACCGCGATTTTTTTTCATTCCCACTGCTGCAAGGAGCACAATGATCACGAGCGCTCCCGAGATAAGGAGCCATTTATTTCTTTTACTCATTACTTAAAAGATAGGGCTTTTCCTTGGTAAAAGTCGAGCACTTTGGTTCTGAAAATATAATCGTATTTGTTTCGAATGAGGTCGGCTTGAGCGTTGTCTCTTCGAATGCGAGAATTGGTGTAATCCACGGCATTGATCACTCCTGCTTCGTATTGTACGGTGGCGTATTCAAAGGCGAGGGTGGTGGCTTCAACACTGGCTTCTGCCGCGAGGTAGTTGTTGTAAGCGGCAAGGGCATCGGCATATGCTCGTTCAACGTCTTGAGATAGTTGTTGCTGAACTTGTTCTAAGGTGAACTCCGCCTGAAGCTGTCTTACTTTATTTTGTGCTATGTTGGTCTTCGTGTTGAATCCGTTAAAAATGGGAACGGTCAGTTGGAAGAAGAGGGAGGAATTGATGTTGTCACTCAGCTGATCTCCAAAGGGCTTGGTTTCGAATTCATCATAACCAAAAACGGGTGCAATAACGACTTCATTGGTGTTTTGAACAAGTCCAATGGGCTGGTCTCCTTCATATTGAAGTTCTCCCACGGGAATGTTGTTCGCTCCAGAAAAACCGGTACCATAAGAGAAGCTCACCGACAGTCGAGGGGAAATGGCACCTTTCGAGATGCTCAAGTCTTGCTCTGCTGCAATGATTCCGGCTTGTGCGCTTTTGATTTCTGGGAAGGTGTTAACCGCATTTTCAACCGCTAAGGCTGCGCTCCCTGCCAAAGAACCGGCTTCAGGTTCGAGGTTCTGGGGTGAGGCCACGGTGAAATTCTTTGCTTCGTTTCCTTCTAGTCGAAGCAATTGTGTTAAGCCAAGCATGGCGATGTTCAAATTGTTTTCTGCATTCACCACGGCGGCTTTGTCACTAGCATTTTGCGCCTTGATTTCCATGAGGTTTCCTTCAGGCGCGGCTCCAGCTTCAACCAGTTGTTCGATGCGCTTTACTTGTTCGGCTGACGATTCAAAATTAAAGCGTGCAATGTTGAGAAACTCTTGATTGAAGAGGACGTTCAAGAAAGCATTGGCAACGTTGAGCGCAACGTCGTTTTTCATCTTCTGCAAATCGGCCTTGCTTCGTTCAATGTTCACACTTCCTTGCTTGTAACTGTTGAGGATTTGAAATCCATTGAAGAGGGTCATGCCCGTGCTGATTCCAAAACTATTGGATTGTATTCGTTCCGTTGCAAACGAGTTGGTGAAAGGGTCAATGGTTTGTCCCCAGTTATAACCATGGCTACCACTCGCGTTCAAACTGGGCAAGAAGGCACCTAAATTACGGTCTTGATTGAGTTCAGTGAGCTCTAGATTGAGTTCGCTTTGTTTGATCGATAGGTTATTGGAAAGTGCGTGTTCAATACATTTTTCGAGGTCCCAAGGTCCTTGGGCGAAAGTCATGAGGGGAGAACAGCAAGCGATGAGAATCAGTTTGCGAATGGACATTGATAAAGGTGATTTTGCACAAACTTAATTATTATCCCTTGGGTGTAGTCTTGAGGAGGCGAAAACTATGTTAAATCAAAGACCAATGACTTCAATTTCAATGCGTCGGTTAGCTTCGTTTTGCCAGTCGGTTTGCGGGTCGGGATAAAGCATTTCTGTGTTGCCAGCACCGTGAGCCACCAAACGATCTTTTTGGATGCCCGCAGCAACGAGGTAGTCGATGACTGCTTGTGCACGTTCTACACTTGCTTTTTCATATACTCGCTTGCTGTGTGATCCGTCCGGCCCATTGACATGGCCAATCACTTTGATCCGTACATTGGGGTTGATTTCCAAAAATTGAATCAGTTCTTCCAGTGCAGGTTTCGAGCGAGGGTAGATTTGTGTTTTGTTACCGAGGAAAGTGATGTCTCGAACATCGGTCTTCAAACCAACTTGTAAGGGCTCAAGCCGAATTTCCTCTTCGTGAATGCTTTGTTCATCGGGCCAAAACTTATTGGCAAAATACATGTAACCGGGCTCCACACAGGAGATGGTGTACAAACGATAATGACGAATTTCGAGAAGGGTATCACTCACCGATTCAAGGAGAACAGGTTTTCTTGGGTTCAAGCCTTTGATGATGATGTCGGTATTTATTGCGTCATCCGTAGCCGCGTCTTTCACCAAAACATGCATGTTTTGCAGTTCATTTTCTGCTTCCCGGTTTTCTAGACGTTTCTCTTCAACAAACTGTCCAAATGTGCTTTGCACAAGAAAGGTGAAAAGGAGGGTACAAGTTAGGTATAAGCTTTTCATGCAAACTGATTTAAATGATGACGCGGGCAACATCGCGTTTACTGGACGCTTGTCTTTCGTTTCCGAAAGAATACGAAGCCAAGTGTAGCTAGCAAAAGGTATGGAATGCCCATCAAGTAAAGAATTCCACTATTGATTCCCTTACCAATTACTCCAGCAGTGGAAGAGGCATCTTCCGCTACGGCCTTACACATGACGCATTGCGCGCTACTGTCTTGAACACAGAATGCAAGAACAAGGCCAAAAATCATCAGGGTTTTCCAATGCTTCATCTTCTCAAATTTACAAAAAATTGATTTTAGTAAGGATAGTATTCGCTAATCATGAGGTAAACCACTACCCCCGTTAAGGTCACATACAACCAAATGGGAAAGGTAATTCGAGCCCATTTTCGATGACGTTCAACCTGCATACTCAAACCAAAAATATAAGTGAACAGTACCAAGGGAACGATGATCGCACTAAGGAGGATGTGGCTCAACAAGATGAACAAGTAAATGGCCTTTACCGTTCCTTCTCCACCAAAGGAGGTGCTGGGCGTGGTGAGGTGGAAGGCAACGTAAGAAACCAAAAACAAAACGGAAAGCAACATCGCAAAAGACATGAGCGCCTTGTGAAGCCCTATTTTCTTGTTTTTGATGGCTACAAGCGCCGCAATTAGGGTGAAAAAAGCTGTTCCGTTGAAGATGGCATTCAACATCGGAAGCGTGTAGAGCTTTTCTTTGGTTTCTTGGCTGAGGTTTTCCGGCTGTGGAATGAAGTAAAGGAGGGTAACAACTACGGGGATCAGAATGGAAACAACAATGACAAAGCGTTTTACTTTACTGTCGTTGAGGAGTACACTATTTTTCATTAGGTTCTTGTTTTGCAAGTTGTTCAATGTCGAGAAGCAGTTGATCTACTTCTTTGGTGGAAGTTCCATCATAATAACCGCGGATGTGCATCTTTTGATCAATGAGCACGAAATTATCGGAGTGAAAAAATCCACCGGCAGCGGTGTCCGACTCAAGGGCGGTCATGAAATAACCGTGTCGGGCTTGGTCGTATAGGTCTTCTTGAGCACCGGTGACAAAATTCCAATGCTCCAATTGAGCTCCAATCCGCTGAGCATATTCCTTTAATACTGAAGGCTGATCGTGCTCAGGATCGACGGTGTGACTGAGCAGTTTTACATCACCAAGAAGTCCTTTCTGGTCAAGCAAGCCTTGTAAACGGCTCATTTGCGAACTCATGATGGGACAAATGGACGGACAGGTGGTGAAAAAGAAATCACAAACATAGATGTGGCCTTCGTAATCGCGATGGGACACCTCTAGGCTGTCTTGATTGATGAAGCTGAATTTCGGTACGGTGAATGCGCTGCTATCTGCCAACACTCCTTGTCCGTAATAGGGGAGTGGTGCTACTTCGCTAGGGGTATCACAGGCAAGAAAAGCACCCATGAATAGCAGCCCCAAATAAGCAAAGCAATTAACGTTCTTCAGCGGCTTTACGGCGATCATATTCTTTTTTATCAATTTCCTTCTTGAGGAGGGCGATGTCTTCAATGGCATCCTTGATTTCATCTTCACGGTTGCCTTCATATCTTCCTCGTACATATCCTTCTGTATCAACAAGAAAGACTACGGAAGTGTTCTCCAAGTCTTGGTGTTCGAATCCCTTACGGATGAGTTCGTGAATCTTGTCTTGATCTCCGGTTAGAAATTGCCACTTTCCTTCGAATTGATTGTATTTCGTGGCGTCGTCGATATAGGTTTTTAACACTTCAGGGGTGTCGTGCTCGGTATCCATGGAGAACGAAACTTGGTAGATGTCCGCCTCGTTTCGGTACCGGAAATTCGGCCAAAGGAGTCGGCGCGTTATTTTACCTATGTACTTGTTATTGGTTCCATAGAAAGATGCAAGCCAAACCTTTCCTTTGAGTGAGTCGGAATGAAAGGTTTCTCCTTCTTGGTTGATGAAGCTAAAAGGAGGCAGTTGCTTATAGATGGTGTCACCACTCTCTTCACTTACAGTATAGCTTCCGTAGTAGGGAAGGGTGCTGAATTCGTGACTACTACCTACTCCAAAAAAGAGCAACCAAGAGAGTGGAAATAAAAAAAGTACACCAATTAAGAAGATGTACTTTTTGATCGAATTATTTTTCATGTCTTAGTGGAACATTTCAAACATGTCTAATTGAAAGTTTCCTTCCGTAAGTGCAATAAAGATCAAGTAAACGATGAAGATTGCATAAGGAATCAAAACCACGTTTCTCAAATTCTTTCTTTCGTCGCCCAGGTGCATGAACGACATCACAATGTATCCTGCTTTTACCAGTGTCAATACGATAAAGCCAATTTTCACGGTGGTCCACAAACCGGAGTCGGCTCTTTTCACAGCAATCCCAAGTGCCACTTCAACAATGGTAATGAGGGTAAGGATTCCTGTAACAACCCAAATTTTACGACGGATTTTCTTTCCAGCCTCGTCGTTGTGGGTATTATTCAGCGCGTAAGATTCGTTAACAATAAGATCGTCTCTTTCCATGATTCAATGCTAATAAGTGGGGGATTAAACGAGGTAAAAGAAGGTAAATACAAATACCCAAACAAGGTCAACAAAGTGCCAGTAAAGACCTACTTTTTCAACCATTTCATAGTGTCCGCGGCGTTCAAACACACCTTTCACTACCATAATAAATACAATCAAGTTGATGATTACACCAGAGAATACGTGAAACCCGTGGAAGCCGGTGATGAAGAAGAAGAAGTTCGCATATTGTTGTTGAACTCCATATTCGTTCTCATTCATGTTGGCTCCAAATACATATCCGTTGCTGGCTTTCGCATTCCACAACTTCATCATGTCTGCACCGCTTACAGTGGCAGCATTTTCAACGTATTTGTTTACCATTACTTCTTCCAAGGCTGCAGTGTGGCCGTGACCAGTGAGTGTAACGGTTCCATTGCTTTCAACCATCGTTACTTCCGGATCCCCGTGAAGATAATCTTCCAACAAGGTTCCAAAGTGGTGATCCATGAAGATACGGTCTGCCGAGTTGAGGTCAAATTGCATGGTGTTTCCATCAGCAAGTGTTCCCGTTACCGTAATTGCCTCGGTGATTTTGAAAGCTCCACCGCTACCGTGAATGAAGTGGCTCCATTCCCATGCTTGTGATCCAACAAAGAAGAATCCACCAATTACGGTCAATCCCATCCATTTGATTACGTCTTTTTTATGGTTACGGTGTCCTGCTTCAACGGCCAATACCATCGTAACTGAGGAAACGATGAGGATAAAGGTCATCAATGCCACATAGGCCAGAGGGTAATGCCCTTCAAGGCCAGGAAGTGCTTGGAATACTTGCTCGCCGATAGGCCAAGCGAATTCAGAACTATGACGTGCAACGCCATAAGCAATGAGTAATCCACCGAATGTGAGTGCATCGGATACGAGAAAGTACCACATCATCATTTTTCCGTAGCTCACGGAAAACGGGGAGCGACCACCGCCCCACAACTCTTCTTTTGAAATAGCTTTGCTTGCTTCGCTTGACATAGCGTTAAAAAATTTGGTGCAAGTTTAATGAATATAGAACAAAAACACGAACAAATAGATCCATAATATACCAAGGAAATGCCAGTAAATTCCATTCGTATGCAGTTGGATGTGATCTTGAGCGTTGATTTTGTTTCTTGTGATGCGAATGAAATTAACGATCAAATAGATCAACCCGAAGCTCAAGTGGATGATGTGTACCCAGAGTAAAGCCCAGATGTAAGCACCGCTGTTGTTGGTGTTGCGATACACTTCCTTGGTGATGGGGTTGGTCTTTAACGGGTCGCTTGGTGCGTAATATTCTCCGTTCTGAAAATCGAGTTCTTGACCATCAATTTCAACCACATAATCCACTCCATATTCTCCGGTGATTTGTTCGATGTTGTTCCAGCGGTAGGCCGGACCAAGGTCGGTTTCGGTGATGGACCATCCCATGCCTTTGCTTGCAAGTTGTCCCCATCCACTCACTTGAGTAATGACGAATGCAATTCCGAGCAGGAAGGTCATGAGCGTAAGCATTTGTGCTGACTGTTGCTTTCCGGCCTTCACTTGGCGATGTGCCATGATGATGGTTAAGCTGCTCACCAACAGGATGATGTTGCTTGCCCACAACGTTGAATTGGGGTTGATGTGCACCCAGTAGCTGCCCATGCTGCTCACAATGTAAGCACTGGTTAGTCCGGCAAAGAGCATTACAATGGCAAAAACAATGAAGTACATCATCATTTTTTTGGTGCGCTGACGAACGGCGGGGTCAACATTGTCAAAAACCCCTGGTTTCTTTGCTGCGGTGGTAGATTCGCTCATTTTTTAAAGTTTATCAATGACGTAAAATAATTGAACGATCGGAAGGTAAATGAAGGAAGCGAACATCAAAATCTTGGCGTCTTTTAACGCGCATGTTCGGTATAGTTTAAAGGCAAGGAAGGCAAAGATCACCCCACATAAAAGGGTTACAATCATTGCGATATTTCCTACCATAGGGGATTCGAAAGGCAACACCCAAGGAAGCAAGCTCACAGGGATGAGGAAAAGACTATAAATCAAGATTTGAAATGCCGCTCTTCTCGAACGTCCCTCGCGGAAAGGTAAGAGACGGTAGCCGGCTTTCAAATAATCATCGTGGGCCACCCAAGCAATCGCCCAAAAATGTGGAAACTGCCACATGAATTGTACCGCAAACAAAGACCCGGGTTCAACGCCAAAATCACCTGTTGCCGCCACATAACCCAACATGGGTGGAATGGCCCCTGGAAAAGCACCAATAAATACCGCTAGTGGGGTTTTGGCTTTCATTGGGGTGTAGAGGAACACGTAGAAAAAGAGGGCTACCAATCCGAGTATTCCTGCAATGTCGTTCAAAAAATACCAAAGGGTGAAAATACCGAGAATTCCCGCAATACTCGCAGTGAGGAGGCCCTGGGCAACCGACATTCTGCCCTGAGGCATTGGACGATCTGCTGTGCGCGACATGAGTTTGTCGATGTCTCTCTCCCAGACTTGATTGAATCCGTTAGAAGCCCCGGTAAGGAGCATCCCTCCTGTAATGAGAGCGAAAAATTGAGACCAAATCATTTGTTCAGCCCCCATGAAATAACCGAGTACCGAAGATAAAACGACAATCACAGACAGTTTCAACTTAAAGAACAGTCCAAGGTCCTTGATCCGTGAAGTAAATGTAGTGGTGCTATTGTTGATGCTTTCGGCTTTCAAAAGTGTAACTTCTTTCGGTTACAAAATTAAGTCTTTTTGAAGCATTTTGTTCTCTTTTGCTCAACGATCGTTCCAAGAAGTGTACAAAGGACTGCGTAAACCGAGGTTGAAATAGCTCTCTGTTCTCGACCATTCCTCGTTTTGCTCATTTCGGAAAATGATTTCGGCAAATGCCTGAATGCCCCTTTTTGGAGCACCAATCATCTTTGCTCCACGGAGCCGCACGAAATGAACGCTGCTTTTGAGTCCTTGAGCAAGGTAATTATCGTATTGTTTTGCTGGATTGGCGTATGATCGGAAGATGTTTCCACCAAAGTTTTCCTCATTTTTGTCCCGCCCGTAGATGGCCCACATGTGGGTGAATTCAAATTGAAGATCCCGTTTCTCGTAAGTCCAGTGGTTTACCCATTCTACAAAGTTGGTTTCCAGGGGATGGGCGAGAGACTGATTCAGGTGTCCGTAAGCCTGAAAAACACTTCCGTGAGTGTAGGTGTAAGGTCTGGCCAAGTTGATTTCTGTCAAGGCGTGCAATCCCGGGAGCAGGTTCCATTTCTTCAACCCGAATTGAAAAGAGAATTTATTTCCCCACCAACCCAAAGCTCGACGAAGTTCAAAGAGCAAAAACTCGTCAAAGTAGATTTGGGTGTATGCCTGCCATTCTTGTCTGCCGCGATATTTAAATCCAACTCCAAGGAGGGCGTTGTCTGCGGATCCTTGAGCAAACTCAACAGGGCGATAGAAGATGAGCGGGTTGAGGTAGTTCAATTCAAAATTTCGCTGAGAAAGGCTGTCTTCACTTTGCCATACAACACTCTCGAAGATGGTCATGTTGAACCGTTTGTGGATGTTCCAACTGAGGGCGTGCATGGTGGTGAATTTCCTTCGGGATGGAGCGTCCAAACCGGCACTGATGTCACTCATGGAACCCCAAACATTGACATACTTAATGTTCCAAACAGCAGTGGTGAGTTTGGCGTATGGAAAGGGCGAAGCATTATGACTCAAAACTCCGCTGCGATACCCATCACCCCAAAAGTGCTTGCCTCGACCTACTTCGAAATGAAAGTTCTTGGAAAAAGTATAGCCCAAAGATCCGGTGAAGTATGGAGCGAGTGTGATTTCGTCGTTTGCATTTGAAATGCGCGTTCCAATACCGGGCAAGAGGTCTTTGGTAGATTCAAGATCCAAGTACTCTGGAAGCACTGCAGCGTAGATCGCTGCATTTAATCTTAAATGAATTTTACCTTTAAATTGTTCCTGAACATGAATTCCAGTCCCACTAAATCCTGTGATTCCTCGGTTTCCTATCCCGGCGTTCACGTTGTACAGCCCCTCAATGCGCTGTACCCTCTCTTTTCCTACAAAAATGGAGTCTCGACCTGCGAGCATCAATTCGTTTTCCAAGCCGGGAGCCAAAGGAAAAATACCGGAGTGCGCGTTGATTTTTGCTCCGTTTTCAAGGCGGTGCGTCTCGCTCAAAGGTGTTTGAATGACCCCTCCGAGCATTTCTTGCGCTTCTGCCTTCCAAGTCAAGAACCCTAAACACAGTATGATGATGCTCAGCCGTTTCAAGCTTTTCGAAGATGCTTAGGGAGAGGGATGATGAAGACCAACTGACTCATTAAAATCGCTATGCCGAAAACCAAGACCAGGCTGATGTTGGGGCTGTGGCGCGGCATGAAGAAGGTCAAAGCTACAATAAATAAGGTGTAAGCGTACAGTGCTAAAGTGACTTGCTTGTGCGAAAACCCAAAGGACAACAAGCGGTGATGAATGTGGTTTTTATCGGCCGAAAACGGTGATCTTCCCTGCAGCGTGCGAAGAATGAAAACGCGCAGGGTGTCAATCAAAGGATAAGATAGAATGGACATGGCCAAGACCGGTTTGGACACTCCTTTGATGTTCGCGGGGAGTTGGTCTACCGGAAACTCAATCATTTTGATGGCCAGCACGTAGAGCACAACACCAATGGTGAGTGAGCCAGAATCTCCCATGAAAATCTTCGCTGGGTTATAATTGAATACGAGAAATCCAACCAAAGACCCTCCCAAACTCACTGCTAAAAGCGCCAGAGGGAGGTCGCCCGTATTGTAAAACCAATAGGCAAAGGTGGCACAAGCAATGACACCAATTCCGGCTGCAAGACCATCCACCCCATCAATCAGGTTGATGGCGTTAACAATAACGATGTAAACAAAAATGGAGAAAATGATGCTCGCCCAGTCGGGAATTTCATGAAAGTTAAACAATCCCCAAAAATCCGTGATGCGAATGTCTGCCATCAAAACAAGAATGGTTCCGACCGAAATGTGCACCAAGAGTTTCTTACTTGGGCTCACCCCAATAATGTCGTCCTTCAAGCCCAAAAAGAACAAGATGAACATCGAAGCCACGAGGTATTTGAATTCTTGAAGAGCTCCCAAGGTGTCATAGTTCATGCCGAGTTGATCTGCATTCGAAGAGGGAAACCAGAGGCTGTAACCCAATATCGTTCCGGCAAAAATGAGGATTCCACCGATGGTTGGCACGCTTCGTCGATGGAGTTTTCGGGAATCTCCGGGTTCATCTACAAGGTGCTTCAGCTTAGCCACTTTGATCAAAGAGGGCATGGCAATAAGCACAAGCAGTACAGCTGTTCCAAATCCAAATACGAGCTCTTTCAAAGGGGTAAGGTTTGGTACAAAGTTATCAAAAATCGGCGTACTTATTGACGATGGCTGTTCTCATTCCAAAGTAGAGATAGTTGCTTTGGTTTTGTCCGATCAAATCATTTCCTGAACGGTAACGAAATCCGATAAGCCATTGCCAGCGCAGCTTTGGATTCATCGTGTAACCCATTTGTACTTCACCAATCCACCGCTCAGTGGTTGTCACTTCTGAAGGTGTTGGGTCTTGTTGGGATGATGAGATGTTGGTTCTTTGATAGTTCACTTGGTATCTCGACCACCAACGGCGCCACTCGTGGTGCAAGATGACCACCACTTCTTCAAAATCGTTGCCTAGAGGATGGGCCAAAGGATCATTGTTGTGGGCGTAGTTTTGAAGACTAAGCTGGTGCCCATAGGTTCCTGCACTGGCTTTGTTGAATTCCATTTGGGCGTGAAGTCCGGGCAGAAGGTTTCGAAAACGCACTCCAGCTTGCAGTGCAAATTCATCCGCGTCCAGATCGTCCAGCATGAATTGGCCATACGTTTGAAAGCTTTCGCTCCATTTCAAGTGGAGGTTAAGTCCAAGCAGCACATTGTTTCGGTCCTCGTCAAAACCCAAAACAGCGGTATTGAGCAAGGGAATGGGCGCAAAGGCGTTCCAAGGGAGGTTTTGGCTTCCTTGAATACTGTCAAAGCGTTGCCAAACGACGGCTTCATACAGTCCAATTTCTACCCTTTTGTTTGGTGCGTAACTCAGGTAGTGCACTCCGAGTCCTTTTTTTTCCAGCAAAGATTCGGGTACTTCGCCCAGAGGAAGTCGATCAAGGCCGTTCATTTCAAAATGAATCTTGCTGAAGAGCCATTTTTTATCCAGACTGTGGTAATCGGCTTTAAGGTAAGCTGCATTAAAGGCAAAGTCGCTCAAAAGCATGCTTCGATACCCGTTCCCAATGAACATTTTGCCATGACCAATGCTGAGGTCCACTCGGTCTGAAACGTTCACGGCAAACTTCCCTGTGCTAGCGCTGTAATCATAGCCAGCACCTTCGAATAATTTCCAGCGTCCTTGACCGGGAATAACCCCCAAACGATCGGCGTAGGATTTCAAATACAGCGGTAGGAAGCTCTGATTCTCGAACAGGGCGGTTTGAAAAGAAACACGTTTTCCAATGCGTCCGGCCAAACGAAAACCACGGGTGTTGTTGTAGAGCTGAACGGTGTCCCGATAGGAAGAGGTGTCGCTCAAATCAAAGCCCAATTCCAGGTCGAGGATGGGGTCAATGAAGAGCTCAAAATCGTCTTGTTGCACCACGATGAGATGATCTGCAAAGGTTTTGTAACCGGTGGTGGTGAAGTAGCGCATGTCGTCCGTTCGATACGTCAAAAGGGAGTCCGGCCTAGTTTGATGCCGCAGATACGGTTTGAAGGCGGTGTGTCGAAAGGTATCTGTTTTGATGAAGTCAGCTTGCAGGGCTTCTGTAATTTGCCAGTGCAGGGGCATGTCATCCTTTCGCAATTGCGACCAAAGACTCAGGTTGCACAGGAGCATCACAAGAAGGCAAAGGGATCTCACGACAGCTCTAATTGTAAGAAATCTTGGTACACACTTTCAATTCCTTGGCGAAGATCGATGCGGTGTTTCCATCCTAAATTGTTGATTTTTGAAACGTCCATCAACTTTCGAGGGGTTCCATCGGGCTTCGAGGTGTTCCAAACAATGTTCCCTTCAAATCCTACCACTTCTTGAATCATTTCTGCAAGTGCTTTGATGCTCAGGTCGGTTCCGCTCCCGATGTTCACAAACTGCTTTTCTTCGTATTTATTCATGAGGAATACACATGCTTCGGCAAGATCATTGACGTGCAAAAATTCGCGCAAAGGAGCACCGCTTCCCCAACATTCAACCTCGGGTAAGGCATCGACTTTGGCTTGATGAAATTTACGCAAAAGTGCAGGGAGAACGTGACTCGTTTGCAAATCGTAGTTATCGTTTGGACCGTATAAATTCGTTGGCATGGCGCTGATGAATCGATCTCCATACTGGTCCCAATAAGCTTCGCACATTTTGATGCCGGCAATTTTGGCGATGGCGTAGGGCTCATTGGTGGGTTCTAAGGCTCCTGTGAGCAAGCTTTCCTCTTTTAAGGGCTGATCGGCAAATTTGGGATAGATGCAAGAACTCCCAAGAAAGAGGAGTTTTTTCACCTTGCTTTCGTGAGCCGCATGGATAACGTTGGCCTCAATCATGAGGTTGTTGTAAAGAAATTCAGCCCGGTAAACATTGTTCGCTTGAATACCTCCAACTTTCGCAGCAGCGAGAAAAACATATTCAGGCTTTTCTTCTTCAAAGAAGTGATGAACTGCTGCTTGGTTCATCAGGTTCAATTCTGATGAAGTGCGGGTGATGATGTTGGTGTGCCCGGTTTGTTTCAACTGACGAACGATGGCAGAACCCACCATTCCGCGATGACCGGCAACAAAAATGCGACTGTCTTGATTCACGAGATTTTAGCTTTGGGACAAAGATAGTTTTTTGAACAGGACTCTTAACTGGATTTCACATCCAAGGCATCGCGCAAGCCGTTTCCGAAGAGCATAAAAGCGAGCACCAAAAGCATGATAAGCGCTCCTGGGAGGATGGCGAGGTAAGCAAGATCGGTAGTAATCAGGGCATAGTGTTCTTTGATCATGTTCCCCCAAGAAGGTGTCGGGATTTGAGCTCCAATCCCAAGGAAGGAGAGTCCAGCTTCCACCAAAATGGCGGCTGCAAAGTTGGCTGCACTGATGACGATGATGGGAGCTAGGGCGTTGGGCAGAATGTGTTTGAAGATCACCCGTGCATTTGAAAACCCAAGAGCCCTTGAGGCTTCAACATATTCCAACTTCCGCAATCCAATGAATTGTCCGCGCACCACCCGTGCAACTTCAACCCACATCGTAAGGCCAATAGCAATAAATACTTGCCAGAATCCCTTCCCAAAAGCCAAGGTGATGGCGATGACCATGAGGAGGGTTGGAACCGACCACATGACGTTGATGAACCAGGTGATGAGTTGGTCGATTCGTCCGCCAAAATAACCTGCAAATGCACCCAAAGTCAAGCCCAAAAGAAGGGATATGAGCACAGCAACGAAGCCCACAGAAATTGAAATTCGGCTTCCCGCGATTAATCTGCTCAATAAGTCTCGCCCATATTTGTCGGTACCTAAATAATACCTCCTGTTTTCAATCGAAAAGCCCAATTCTTGAAGTGTTTCTTTACTTGGAGTATTCGAGTTTGCAAAACCAATGGCGGGAAATCGGAGGGTATCGGCTTCAAAATCTTCCGAAAAAAGAACGGCGTGGAGCTCTTCGTTTTCGAGAAAGCAATGTTCTATTGGATACGCCTTGTGTTCAAGGTCTTTTCCTCCCTTCAACCAAGTTTCAAAGGGGTTTTGTTTTTCGTCGGTCTCTGAACGTTGCAGTAACATTTGAACTTCAAAACCGGGGTGCTTTTTTGAGATCAGAAGTTCTTGAGCATTGGCGTCAACGCTGGGGTCGGGCTGCAAGAAAGGAGCAAAAAATGCGATGAAAACAAAGGTGATAATATAGATGGCACCAGCAAGCGCCGTTTTGTTTTTCAGAAAGGTCCTGAAAGCAAGGGCTCGAGGGTGTGGTGCTGGTTTCATGTCCGAAAAGTAGCAATTACTTTGAAACTCTACCTTTCCAATTCACGGGAAGAAAAAGCGCTGCAAAGGCGGTGTAAACGAGGTAGAAGGGGTAAAATAAAATGCTCGGTAGGAGGAACTTTCTCAATGCTAGGCGATACCATTTCGACACGATACTCAAGAATTGGTAGGTGCTGAAAATATAAAAACTCCAGGTGATGAGGGTAAGCCATTGAAAGCGGGAAGAGGCCAACGGAGCATTGAGCAGCATCAGTACAAGAAAAAGTTGGGATAAAAAGACCAGCCAAGAGAGGAGTTGAAGACTGGGGTCAGAATACGCCTTTGCTTTTGACCCCCACCGAATGCGTTGCTGAAGAAAAAGCTTCCAAGTTGGACACACTTCAGTGTTTACTGCAAGTTCAAAATCATGCACCCAACGAATGGAACCGTGCTTTTTTTTGATGTTCTGCAAGAGAAAAACATCGTCTCCCGAAACCAGTTCAGGATGAAGCGCTGATTGATTTTCAAGCCAAACCGAACGAAGGAACAACAAATTGGCTCCATTGCAGAGAATGGGGTTGTTTGAGGCAGCGAAGGCAGCAGTGGTGCCCATGAGAGAAATAAAATCGAGCTGTTGAAAGGCCGATCGAAAGTTGGTAGCTCCCGTGGGACGCACTGGAAGAATAAAAAGTTCTGTTTTTTGTTCATTCTCCGCTATGAGTCCTTCTAGTTGTGTGAAGTAGTTGGTTTGAAGGCAAACATCCGCGTCCAAAGTCAGCACGTAGTTGGTCGAAAGATGTTCGATTCCTGAAGCAAGTGCCGCCTTTTTTCCTTGACCACGATTGATCAATACCGTTTTTTTGAGGGTGGAATGATGAAGAAGTGAAGCTCCTGAGTCCGAACTGTGATCATCCACAAAAACCAATTCCACTTTGAGTTCGCTCTTTTCCAGGGCCCTTTGAAAGCACTCCAAAAAGGCGGGTATTCTCGATTCTTCATTGCGGAAAGGCACGACTATGCCCAATGTTATCGGCGTTTTGGAGATTTTTGTGCTTGTAGAATGGGGAGGAATTCGAACAAAAGTATTTCGCATCCAAAAAACCAACCCAACATAAACCAGGGGCAATATGGCCATGAGGTAAATCATGATCGCGTTGGTTTTCTGAGAAGGGAGAAATGACCGTAAAGTGCAGGCAACATCAAGTTGATGACCCACAGCAAGAATGCCGACGAAAAGATTTCCAAATCGCTCAAGCCCATGTCTTCGAGGAAGAGCAAAGACAATGATTCTCTCAAACCCAGTTCAGCCAAAGCCAAAGTAGGGATGAGGGTGCTGAACAAGTAAATCAGATTGATTCTAACAAAGGTCTCAGAGATAGAAAGCTCATGGAAAGCTGCCAAAATGAGAATAAACTGGGTGCTAAATATCAGGTAGCGCAACAAGCTCAGGAAAAGAATCTTTGTTTTTTGACTCAAGGAATAGCTTTTAAGTGCTGATGTGTGTTTGTGTAAAAATCCGAGCCAACGAATGCTTTGAATGATGGGTAAAAAATAGGAGCTGAAATAGCAGGAAACGGCAAAGAGACTCAAAAACAAAAGAAAGAGAGGGATCCACTGTTGGGTGTCTAGCCACAAAACAAAGCCCTGACTCCCGTGGGTGTTCACAGCCCAAAAGCCCAAACAACCAAAAAGTAGCGTGCTGATGAATTGCGCACTGCTGCTCATGGCGAAGGCGTATCCAGCCGCGGGGATTTTGTCTTTTGGAGTGAAGTGAAAACGACCCAAGCCATCTCCAATGCGGTTGGGTGTGAACATGCTGTAAGCACTTCCTGCTGCAACGGCCTTCATAGCCGTGCTCATGCTTAAATTTTGAAAGGCATCACAAAGCAATTGCCATTTTTTCGCTTCTATGGCGAGATTGATTGGAAGTAGGGCAAGTGCTGCAAGAAAAAAAGGAAGTTGAGCACCTTGGAATAATGCCTCGAAAGCCGAAGCCCCCTCGTTTTGTAGTCGCCATACGATAAAAGCAATGCTCAAGGCAAAGACGAGCCATTGGATGAGTTGAATAAGGAAACCTTGTTGCGCTTTCAATTGCCTACTTTTGTTGGGAATAGCAAATGTATTGGATTGGCACGTGAAAAGATAATCTTTGGAATTGACCCGGGAACCACGGTTTTGGGATATGGCATGATTCGCGTTGTGGGGAAAACGCCTGAGTTACTCACCATGGGGGTGATTCACCTCAATAAATTGCCCGATCATGGGGTCAAGCTGCAACGCATTTACGAACGGTGCATCCAGCTCATCGAAGAGTTTCACCCTGATGAAATGGCGATTGAAGCCCCATTTTTTGGTAAGAACGTACAGTCCATGCTCAAATTGGGTAGAGCCCAAGGTGTAGCCATCGCAGCAAGCATCTCTCGAGAGGTTCCCTATTGCGAATACGCGCCCAGAAAGATCAAACAAAGCATTACAGGAAGCGGAAATGCCAGTAAGGAGCAAGTGGCCAGCATGCTTCAGAGCATCCTCAAAATCCCTGCGAAGGACATGCCGAAAGAACTGGATGCAACCGACGGTTTGGCAGCTGCCTTATGTCATCATTTCCAAAGCAGTTCTCCCCTTGCCAACACTGGAAAAGGAGGGTGGGCTGCGTTCATCAAAAACAATCCCGGAAGGGTGAAATGAGCATGGACTAAGCCAGTGCTTGTTCGATGCTATAGGAGATGGCTTCTTGTAAGGTCCAACCCATGGCTCTGATTTGTTGAGGGAGGATGCTTGCTGAAGAAAAACCGGGAACAGTGTTGATTTCTACCACGTGAGGCTGATCTGCCACCAAAATGTAATCAACCCGAACCATTCCTCGACAATTGAGCAAGCGGTAAAGTTTGACACTGTCTTCTTGAATCTTTTGAGTTAATTCCTCACCAATGGGTGCCGGAGTGATTTCTTGAGCTTTGCCTTGGTACTTGGCTTCGAAGTCGAAAAATTCGTTTTCCGAGATGATCTCCGTGGGTATGGCAGCGGTAACACCGTTGGAAGTAGGAAGGATTCCGCAAGAGACTTCCCGACCATCCATGAATGCTTCAACCATAACAGTGTCGTTCACTTCAAACGCCTTTTGAATGGCAGCAGAAAGTTCTTCCTTCTTTTTCACTTTTGAAATGCCTAAGCTGGATCCTGCCTCGTTGGGTTTTACAAAACAAGGCAAACCTATTTCTGCAAGAATCTGGTCTTCGTTGATTTCTTCTCCTTCTTGAAGCATGATGGATTTGGCCACCGTCATGCCCAGCTTGCTCAGCTGAGCGTTGGTAGCAAATTTGTTAAAGGTGAGGGCCATGTTCAATACATCTCCTGTCGTGATGGGGAGTTGCAGCATTTTGAAATAACCCTGCAACAGTCCGTCTTCCCCAGGAGTACCGTGAATCATCATATAAATCACATCAAAGTGAAGCGTTTGCCCATCAACAGTGATGCTAAAATCATTTTTGTTGACGGGAACCCAAACCGTTCCAACTTGAGCTCGCCATTCCGTTTCATTCACTTCCACCAAAACAGCGCTGTACTTTTTTGAGTCGATGTGATCCATTACGGTTTGCGCGCTTTGACGGGAGATCACGGCCTCCCCGGAGTATCCGCCGCACACTACTGCTACTTGCTTCATATCTTGCGAATTTTGTGGTTTTTACCTTCGGGTTTGCTTTGTTTCGAACACTTCTTTTAACCGCGAAATGTTGAAACAGTCGAAGGCAAAAACTATCTTGCCAAGAAATGAACTTTTAAGATGAAGAAATTACTCTTTTTTGCCATCGTGGCACTTTACACGTTAAGCGCACATGCTCAAGATCCATCAGTTTACACCTTTACGGATATCGTGAATCTTGATCGCACAGGAACCAAAGATCAGTGCAGAACAGGAACTTGTTGGAGTTATGCTACTGGCAGCTTCATCGAATCAGAACTCATGCGCATGGGAAAAGGAGAGCACGATTTATCTGAGATGTACAATGTGCGCATGACCTACCCGAAAAAAGCGGAGATGTATCTGCGTTATCAAGGAAAAACTCAATTCAGCGCGGGCAGTTTGTCTCACGATGTAATCAATGCCATTGCGCGATATGGAGTAATGCCAGAATCGGTTTATTCCGGACTAAAAAATGGAGAAACAGAGCACAATCATGGAGAAATGGATGCCGTTTTGGAAGCCATGATGAAAGCCCTCACGGAGCAAAGAACGGTTTCTGAGAGCTGGTTATTGGCCGTGAACGGTGTTTTGGATGCTTATTTGGGAGAGGTGCCGGAAAGCTTTGAGTACCAAGGAAAGAAGACCAACGCGATTGCTTTGAGAGACGAATTGGGTCTGGATGCATCGGATTACGTGAGCTTTAGCAGTTTTACCCACCACCCTTTTAATGAGAAATTTGTGCTTGAAGTGCCAGATAACTTTTCCAATGGAATGTACTACAACGTGCCAATGAATGATTTACTGAGCATGACAGAAGCTGCTTTGAAATCGGGTTATACCGTTGCTTGGGATGCGGATGTGAGTGAAAAGGGCTTTTCTTTCAGAAACGGTGTTGCCGTACTCATGAAAGACGATGTGCCACGTGAGGAGATGTTCACCAAAGTACACGAAGAAATGGAGGTGACTCAAGAGTCGAGACAGGCCGCATTTGACAAGCATACCACAACAGACGACCACCTGATGCACATCGTTGGGATGGCAAAAGATCAGAATGGGAATGCTTACTTCATCATCAAAAACTCTTGGGGAAGCGATAATCCGTACGGTGGCTTGCAGTATGTGAGTTACAATTATTTTCTGATGAAAACTGTAGGCATCCTCTTGCACCGAGATGCAGTGAGTAAAGCGATTTACAAGAATTTGAAAGATTAAACGCGGGCAAATAGAAAGAAATCGGCACTGGAGCCAGTGTTAAAATCACCGTCAAATGGGTGCTCGTTAGGAATGTGTTTCACGAGTGCCCATTTTTTATACAAGGCCGCTACGTCCTCGGTGAACTTTCTGTGTTTAACGTGAAGCGCAGTGGTTTCTTGTTGTACTTCGTTGCTCGAATAAATGAGTACAAAACGTTGACTCCTTTCAAAGAGCAGCTTGAGGTGATCATGGTAAACATCGTCCTCAACGAGATGGTAAATGACGTCCAAAGAAAGCCCCATCTCAAATGGTCCTTGAGTAAACTCTTCCAAAAGGACAAAACGTTTGAGCGGATCATCTTTGAATTGTTTTTTGCATTTTTCGATGATGGTCGAACTCACATCCACCCCGGTATAATGCGGGAGCTGAAGCATGGAAAGTTGATTTCCATCTCCACAGCCCAGTTCAAACATGCTGTGCACTTGAAGCTGACGCAAGAGGTCGTTGATGATTTTTGCTTTAAACTCCGCCAAAACATCGTAAGAACCAGGGCCTGAAGTACCACCCGATTTATATCGATTTTCCCAGAAATCACTGGAGTTGGTGAATCCACCATAAGATGAAGGCAAGCCGAGGATGCGTTTTCCGAAGTGGAGGAAGCGTTTTATCATGATTCGAAATTAGTGAAGTTCACTCGATGCACGAAAATTCACAGCGAGGATGTATTTTTGGCCATTGATGAAAAAGGTTTTGAAGTGGCTGAAGCGGTTCGTGCTTCGAATGATCCTAGGGTTGTTCGTGGGAAGCGTGCTGTGGGTTTTGATGTATCGCTGGATCGACCCGCCCATTACTTATCTTCAAGCGAAGACGTATTTTTCTTTGGCTGATGGAAAACAGTTTCATCTTTCGAAAGAAGACCTTGATTATTTTGATTCCCCCTTACCAATTGCAGCTGTTGCAGCTGAGGATCAATTGTTCAAATCGCACAACGGTTTCGACTGGGAAGCCATTAAGAAAGCACAGGAATACAATCGAACGCATGAAAGAAAGCGGGGAGCGAGCACCATTTCGCAGCAAGTGGCCAAGAACGTCTTTCTCTGGCCTGAGCGCAGTTGGCTGAGGAAAGGCTTGGAAGTGTATTTTACCTTTTTGGTGGAATTGTTTTGGTCGAAAGAGCGGATTCTTCAGGTGTATTTGGATGAAGTTGAATTTGGTGAAGGCATTTTTGGGGCGGAAGCGGCAAGCAGAGTGTTTTACAACAAAGCCGCCGATCAATTGAGTGCGAGGGAAGCAGCAAGATTGGCAGCAGTTTTGCCCAATCCCAAAGTGTTTCGCGCCGACAAGCCCTCGGCCTATCTCCAAAAAAGAACCGCTAACATTGAGCGTCAAATGCGTTTGCTAGGAGGGATGCGTTACTTTGAGATGAAATCGGTGAAAAAGGAGGGGGCTTAATCGATGGATTAAAAATGATTGAATTCGGTGTTCGTTCAGCGTTGTTGGATGTTTTTTTCTAGAAGGATCGGGAACTTCAATGAACGATTTTAGAAATTGAAGGATGGTGCAGATCCATGGCAGCTCTGTCCAAATCATCCCGTGAAAAATCGAAAAATTTAATTTTTTCCGGACTCAAAAAAGACCCTCGCGGGTCCCGCCCCGCCCCCGCCAGCCATCCAGCGCAGTGAAGGTCAGGACATTTCTTCTTTTCACCAAGCAAATCACCCACCACTTTGTAGATGCATACTGAGAGTTTGTAGATGCCTGTTTTTCCTTCCAGTATTCCGTCTCAAATCATCATCAAAACTCAATTCCACAGTTTACGGCAGGTGCCGTACTTCATTTTCCCAGCCTTCCTGCAATTTTGCTCAAAACAACTTAAAACATGAAAAAAGGATTACTATTTATTGCGTTGGCTTTGGTTTCTTTGATAAGCAGCGCACAGGTTTATGAAGAAGGCGGATTCAACGCTAATTTGGGAATCGGACTAGGTTTGGCTTACGGTGCAGGAGATGCTACTCTTCCTCCATTGAGTGTGTCTGTGGATTACGGACTCAAGCCCAACATTTCACTTGGGGGATACATTGGTTATGCCGGGGCAAAAGAAGAATTGCTCGACTACTCTTGGAAATACAGCTATACCATCATTGGTGCTCGTGGTGCATATCACCTCGATCGTAGTGATGACCTCGATCTTTACGGTGGTTTAATGTTGGCCTACGTTGTTGGCTCTGTAAAATTTGAGTCAGATAATGAAGCATTGGAAGCATTTGTGGTTGAACCAACGGTAGGAGGAATTGGCTTCTCGGCTTTTGTAGGTGGACGCTATATGTTCTCTGAGAAAATTGGTGCTTTCGGTGAACTGGGCTACGGAATTTCTTGGCTCACGGTTGGGCTCACTTCAAAATTTTAAAAGATCAGAACGATTTACTGTGCCTCCTTGTGAAGTATAGTTTGCGTTGGAAAGGCAAAATCCAATCCGAGTTGGTTGAATTCGGACAATATTGCCAAGTTGATTTGATTGGGGACTTCGATGAGGTCCCCTTCTTTCTTGATGTAATAAATCAGCGATACATTTAAGCTGAAATCACCAAAGCCAGAGAACCAAACGAGGCATTCATCGGTCACCATTTCTTCCTCCAAAACAATTTGTTTCAGTGTAGCGATGGCTTCTTCAATGCGTTCTTTTGAGGTGTCATAGGTCAAGCCCAAATTCACGCGCATCTTCCGTGTGGGTTCGAGCGAAACGTTTTCTACGTAACTGTCTGTAAATTTGTGATTGGGGATGATCACAATGCGTCCGTCCAAAGTCTTGATTTTACTTGAACGAATGCCTATTTCTTGCACCATTCCATCATATCCACCCACTTGAATTCGGTCGCCAAAAGTGAATGGTTTATCGATAAAGACGGTCACCCCACCAAAAATATTGGCCACGAAGTCTTTGGCAGCCATGGCCAATGCAATACCACCAATACCCAACCCTGCCAAGAGCGCCCCTACGTCGTAGTCCGCATTTGAAAGGGTAACGATGATTCCAATTACCCAAAAAACAGCTCGGAGGAATTTCCGAATCATGTCCAGAAAACGATCGGCACTGTCGCTTGTTTTTCTTTTCGCATAAGGAATCAAGAACTCTCCAAGCATGGCGTCGAACAAACGCACGAACATCCAAGTCATGTTCAGCCCCACTAAAATTTTGAACACCCTCACTACCCAAGTATTCACGCCGTCTGAAAAACTCAAATGATCGTATCCCCACCATAGTCCGATTATCACAACTGCCAGAACAATGGGTTCTTCCAACATGTCCACCAAAACGTCATCGAAACGTTGTTTGGTTTTGCTGGCGTAGGACTTAAAAACTTTCGAAAAGATCCAGTAAAGAATGCGGGCCAAAACCAAGGCTCCGGCCACATAAAGAAGTGCTATTCCCCAGTTTTCAAGGGAGTTGTTTAGAAAGGTAAGTTTTAAGATGTGCATGTTTTAAAATCCATAGATCATCCCAACACTGTAATTGGGGTTGGGCCAGGGTGAGTTAGGGTCTTGAATCAGATCAAAAAGAATGGAGCCGCCCACGCGCACCCTTCCATTGGTTTGAGGGAAATATCCCGCTCCAACATACCAATGAGGCACCCACACGTCTCGATCTCTTCGAATGTCGTTTGGACTCAATTGGGAAAAAAGAATGGTGTTGCTCATTTGAAATGTACTCATCAAAAACACACCATCGTAAACCCGAGCTTGAGAGAATAATTGTCCGCCATAGATGCGATTTCTGCGCCCGAAGGTTTGCATGTAATAATAGTGAGCACCAAAACCGGCCACCAACCATTCATTCACTTTATAACCAACACCGGGATCAGCACCAATGAAGGTTTGACTGCCGAAAACGAGGGAAACATTACCGGTGTAAACCAAGCGGTCGGCAAACTTATTGGGTTTAGCATTTTGAGTATGCTCCCGTTGGCGCTGGGTTTCTCGCGGAGTGATTTGAGCAACCAAGAGGCTGATGGAACAGGTGCAAAGCAATGCGCATAGGATCTTTTTCATAGATTCAAATTAACAATTTTACAGCCACTTTGTTGCTTGGTGTTATTTTACGACGTGTTGGGAATGAATGAGTTGGTCGTTAAAATACAGCTGCATGATGTAGTTTCCTGCCGCAAGCTTCATGCCAGCAAAAAGAACTTTTTGATCTCCAGACGGCAGGTGCTCATTCATCAATTCCAATGCTTTTTTACCTTCCATGGAGTAAAAGCTCACCCGTACGTCTCCACTTTCTTTCAGGAAAAAAGCTAAGGCCGAAGATTCCGTGAGGGGATGGTGATTCAATCGCACGTCAAACGTGTTTTCTTCACGCTCCAAGAGCTCATTTTCTTGGTCGAAATAGATGAATGTAACATTATCGTTCCCACTGTTGGCAATGGCCAGTGTATCGGTGCTCTGAGCATAACTGATGTCTGCAGGACTGCTCAATCCGGGTGCTGTGATGGTTTCGCTGTTGCTAAAATTATCGCTGTACCGCGTAATGCGTGGCATGGGTGACCAAGAAGAAACATAGAAATTACCGAAGCTATCGTTGTCAATACCATCACAATTCGTCAAGCCCGTGTTCACAAGAGTATTGAGTTCATAGGTATCCAAATCCATTTCAATGATGGGGGCATTTGTTCCCCAATTCACAAAAATAGCTCTGTTGTTCGCATTGTCCACAACGATGCCGTTTGGTGTACTGCCAGTATTGTTCACTACGGTGCTCACTACTGGGTTATTCAAATCGCTCACGTTAATTTCTAAGATTCTGCCAGCACCAAAATCAGTAATGTACAGGAGATCGGTACCGTTGTTTCCCATACCGTTCAAAAAACTGGCATTGTTCACTTCAATTTCCATCACTTCTTCAGCACTGGTCAAATCGTAACCACGAACAAAGTCGGAGGCAATGGCAAAAAGGGTGTTGCCCATCACTTCCATGCCATGACTCGCAACTGCGTTTCCAAAGTTCTCCCAAGTATTACCACCGTCGCTGGTCACTAAAATGGAGTTTCCGTTCGACACAAAGTAGCGGTTGTTCACAGGATCGTATTCCGCAGCTTCAATGTTGGTTTTGGTTTGAGCGAAACCATTGAGTGCTGTGATTAAGGCAAGTGTGGCGAAGAGTGTGCGCATGAGCATGAGTTTGTTTTGAGCGAAGATAGCTGATTTCAAAAACAATGCTTGCCTCAATTCAGAAGGAAGCACTCAAATCTTGAAGTGCTGAATGAGCATTTCGAACGCATTCCAAACGCTTTCAATTTTGTGGTACACTTGGTGAGAAGATTCCAATTCATCTGCCCTCGTCTCAATTTATCACCCTATTTTTGTGCGAATGAAATGGCCTTTTCAAAAATATTACGGAGCGCTTCGTCGCTTTAAACCCGCATACGTGATCTTCAATTGGAGTCACCGAAAAGCACTTCGTAAGAACAAGGACTTGTACAAGAAATACGGACTTCACCAATCGGTTTTTGCTCCCATTTCAAGTGAAAACTTTCAGCATCTTCCTCAAGAATTGCCCCCGCTGGATGGACCTTCTGCTGATGCTTATATTGAAGATTTAAATTGCTCTGAGGAGATAAAATCAGCCCTCAATCATTGGAAAGAAAAGGGGTACATCCTCCTTCGGAACCATTATTCTGAAGAGGAAATACAAAAAGCGAATGCCGAAGTAGCGGAACTGATGGCGGAAGGCAAGATCGATTACAACTACACGGGGAAGAAAATCATGTTCGCTTATCGCAATGGGCCAACTTTAGGACAAATTGCGAGAAATGAAAAAGTGTTGGAACTCCTTGAGTTGATTCACGGGCGAAAATTCCGACCTTTTCAAAGCATCAATTTTATTAAGAGTTCAGAGCAAAGAGCGCATTCTGATTCGGTGCACATGACCACCTACCCCTTGGGGAATATGGCGGCTGCATGGACGGCATTTGAATCGATTGGAGCAGATCAAGGTCCGCTTAAATATTTTCCGGGAAGCCACCATTTGCCCTACTTGCTCAACGATGCTTACGATCACGGTGGTGGGAAATGGATGCTTGGGGAGCATGCTTATTTGAACTACGAAGAGGCCATTCAAGCGTTGATTCAGGAACAAGGACTTAAAGAAGAAACGCTGCACACGGCACCAGGAGATGTGTTCATCTGGCATGCCAATCTACTTCACGGAGCCCAAAAGATGAACCGGCCTGAGCTCACAAGGAAAAGCATGGTGGTTCACTATTTTGGAGAGGAGGTGATTTGCTATCACGAACTCACTCAACGACCGGCCATTTTACCCATAGATTAATACCGATTAAACAGCAGAATGAAGAACAAAGCATTTTACGGAAAACGATTTCAACTTGGCGTCCTGGGTGGCGGCCAGCTCGGTCGCATGCTTCAACAGCCGGCGATTAGTTTGGACATCGATACGCACTTTCTAGATCCCGCGGCAGACGCACCTTGCTCAACGTTATCAACGGGTTTCGTTCACGGAGATTTTAATGATTTTCAAACCGTCATTGATTTTGGGAAAGACAAGCATTTGATCACCATCGAAATTGAAAATGTCAACGTGGATGCCTTAGAAGAACTCGAAAAAAGAGGGGTAAAGGTTTGTCCTTCACCAAAGCATTTGCGCATCATTAAGGACAAGGGTCTTCAAAAGCAGTTTTATGCAGACAACGGCATTCCAAGTTCCAACTTTAGATTGGTTGAAGGTCGGAACGAACTCACCGAGAAGGACTTGCCCATCGTTCAAAAGATGAGAACAGGTGGCTATGACGGAAAAGGAGTGCAGGTGCTAAAATCGGCCGTGGATTTGGACGAGGCGTTTGACGCTCCTAGTGTGCTCGAAGAGTTGGTCAATATCGAAAAAGAACTGAGTGTTATCGTAGCCAGAAATGCTTCTGGAGAGGTAGCTGTATACCCCACAGTGGAACTCGTTTTTAACCACGAAGCAAACTTGGTGGACTACCTATTGAGTCCGGCAAGCATCACCCAAGAGCAAGAGTCGGAAGCAAAAGCTTTGGCAATGAAAGTGGTTGAATCCATGGATTTTGTTGGGATTTTAGCGGTGGAAATGTTTCTCGACTCGGAAGGGAAAGTGTTGGTGAATGAAGTGGCACCTCGAACGCACAACAGCGGACACCAAACGATTGAGGCCAATTACACTTCTCAGTTCGAACAACATTTGCGCGCCATTCTCGATTTGCCTCTGGGCGACCCATCTCTTCGCTGTCCGTCTTCAATGATCAATCTTTTAGGAGAAAAGGGACATACAGGTCCAGTGGTGTATGAAGGCATGGAGAAAGTGCTTCAAATCCCTAAAGTTTACCCGCACCTTTACGGAAAAACTACGACCAAACCCTTTCGGAAAATGGGACACATCACCATCTTGGGAGAGAGCTTGGAGGAAGTTAGAGACCAAGCGAAGAAAGTGCAGCAAGCCTTGAAAGTGATCAGCGAATAGCGGATCTAAAAGCAGTTTTTTAAGGCATCCTTCCAAGTCCATTTTCTTTGAACTTTAAGGGATGTTTTTACCCACAATCGGTTAACAAACCTTGCTTATCCTCGAAGATGTGGGTTATTTTTACCCAATAAATTCATTGGCATGAAACAATACCACGATTTGCTTCAGCACATCCTTGATAATGGGGTGGAAAAAAACGACAGAACGGGCACCGGCACCTTGTCTTGCTTCGGCTATCAAATGCGATTTGATTTGAGTGAAGGCTTCCCCATGTTGACCACCAAAAAGCTGCACTTGCGATCGATTATTCATGAGCTGTTGTGGTTTCTGCAGGGCGATACTAATATCAAGTATTTGAAAGACAATGGCGTTCGGATCTGGGATGAATGGGCGGATGAAGAGGGTAACTTGGGTCCGGTTTACGGTTACCAGTGGCGTTCTTGGCCAAATCCAGACGGTTCGCATACAGATCAAATCACCAAGTTGCTCGATCAGTTGAAGAACAAACCCGATAGCAGACGTCACATCGTTTCAGCCTGGAACCCTTCCTTCATTGATGAGATGGCCCTGCCGCCGTGTCATTGTTTGTTTCAGTTTTTTGTGGCTGATGGAAAACTCAGTTGTCAGCTCTACCAAAGAAGCGCGGATACCTTCCTCGGTGTTCCTTTCAATATCGCTTCTTATGCGATCTTAACCCACATGATGGCGCAGGTTTGCGGTCTTGAACCCGGAGAGTTTATTCATACTTTTGGCGATGTTCACTTGTATAAGAATCACCTAGAGCAAGCAAAACTTCAGCTCACCCGCGATTTCCGTCCGCTGCCTCAAATGAAGCTCAACCCCGAAGTAAAAGACCTCTTTTCCTTCAAGTACGAAGATTTCGAATTACTCAATTACGACCCACATCCTCACATTAAAGCCGAAGTATCGGTATAAAGCATCGTTATGATTGTATCCATTATTGCGGCAGTAGCCAGCAACCGGGCCATAGGAAAAGACAATGATCTCATTTGGAAATTGCCCGATGATATGAAGTTCTTCCGCGATACAACCATGGGACACCACGTCATCATGGGGCGCTTGAACTACGAATCCATTCCCCACAAATGGAGACCTTTGGACGGCAGACCAAACATTGTCGTAACGCGTCAAAACAACTATCAAGCAGAAGAGGTAGTGGTGGTGAACGATTTAAAAGAAGCCTTGAAACTTGCAGAAGAGCAAGGAGAAGAGGAAGCCTTTGTTATCGGCGGTGGACAGATCTATCAATTGGCGCTTGACATGGATTTGGTGGACGTGATGTACCTCACTCACATCCATTCTTCCTTTGAAGCGGATGTGTTTTTTCCTGAGTTTGATGAGAGCAAATGGAACAAAGAGGTGATTGCCGAGCACCCCATTGATGATCGGCATCAACACGCATTCACGATATTTAAGTACCTTCGGAAGTAACTTAAAACACTTCAGATGAGGAAATACCTGTTCCCCTTGCTTTTGTGTCTCCTGTTTATGGCTTGCCAAAAAGAGGATCGCGACAGGGACCAAGCTGCATTGCTTGATTTTACCATTGGCAAAACCATGTTCGATGATGCATTCCAAATCATGGATGAAGTTGCCGGCGAAACGGAAGGTATTCGAAGTATTCCCGATTGTGTGCAGAGCATTGATGTGGATACCATAAGTTCTCCCAAGAGCATTCGTATTGATTTCGGAAACACTACCTGTACTGATGTGCTCGGAACAAGGAGGCAAGGAGTCTTGTTCGTGACCTTCACCGGGAGGTATCGAGAGGTAGGCAGCCAAATCAGCATGGAGGCCCAAAATTACAAGGTGAATGACTACATTCTGAACGGAACACAGAACATCACCAACCTCGGTTTGAACTCCAGTCAACTCCCGCATTTCAATGTCAACACCGTCAACGCCAGTGTGCGTCGGTCAAACAACGATTACGCCATTCAGTGGGATGCCTCCATGGTGCGCACATGGGTAACGGGCAGTGAGTCGATTTTTTTAGAGGATGATGAATATAGCGTAAGTGGAAATGCGGAGGGCATAGATCGAAATGGAAATGCGTACGACCTCAGCATTGTACGCCCTGTGGTTTTCTCCTTTGTTTGTCCATGGATCCATTCAGGAAAAATCAGCGTTACGCCCTCTGGAAAAAGTGTGCGTTTCTTGGATTATGGAAACGGGCAGTGCGACAATGACGCAAGCATTGAAATTGACGGTTTTACAAGCAGTGTATCAATTTGATGAGATGAATTTTCAAGATTTTTTGTCCGAAGGTTTTCAGCACATTCTTGATCCCAAGGGCTATGATCACATGCTTTTTTTACTTGCTTTGGTGGCAGGGTATACACCGCGAGACTGGCGAAAATTCATTGCATTGGCTACATCATTTACCATCGGACACAGCATTACGCTCGCACTGGTGGTTTTCAAACTTGTTAAGCCCAACACCTCTATCATCGAATGGTTGATTCCCGTGAGCATTTTATTGACAGCCCTACTCAATCTTCGAAGGGTTCATCGAAAACATCAGGGAGATGAAAACATGGCGGTGAAATTTCTAATCACCCTGTTTTTTGGATTAATTCATGGTTTGGGTTTTTCGACCTACCTCAAAATGCTCTTGGGAAAAACGGAAGACTTAGGAATCCCGCTACTTGGATTCAATCTTGGGGTAGAAGCAGGACAACTTTTATTCCTTTTAGCATTCTTTATCATCCTCCTTTTTGTTCACTCGCTAAGCCGTATCAAACATAGAGATTGGATCATTTTTGTGAGCGGAGGCTGCGCTTTTATGTCGCTATTTATGTCCATTGAAGCTTGGCCTTTTTGATGCATCTCACTTTGGAATTGTATTTTTGAAGATGCAGTGGTTGAAACAACTTGTAATTTTTCCGGTTCGGGTCTATCAAGTGGCCATCAGTCCCTTGATTGGACAGAATTGCAGACACCAACCCACTTGCTCCACCTACATGATTCAGGCCATCCAAGAATGGGGGGTGCTGAAGGGTATTGGTCTGGGAACAAAACGAATTTTAAAATGTCATCCTTGGGGAACTTCTGGGCACGATCCTGTTCCTCCTAATCCAAATAAGTCATGAAAAAAGCAGTATTTTTCTTTTGTTTGATCGCACTTGCCGCCTGCACACCCAAAGGGGAAGGTCCATTGGTGAAAGAAGCACTCGCCATTCAAGATAGTGCCCGAGCGCTCCACAAAAGCATGTCCACGGAGGTCAACAACAAGTTGACTGAGATCGAGACCAAAATGAATGAATCACGCCAAGATTCAAGCGTTGAACAACTCCGTGTGCTAAAATCGCAATACCTCGACTATGAGAATTTGAACCGTAAATTGGTGGATTGGAGATCGTCTTTGATCGAGATTCCCGGACATTGTTTGCACGAAGAAGGAGAAGCGCACGATCACAGTCATGAGCACAACGATCTCACCGATCAAGATATTCTCGATGTTCAAACAGAGCTTTTCAAGCAATTGAGAGGTTTGGAGAAGCAGTTAAACGCCACCAAAGCCCAGTAAGATGCAGCATCGTCCTAGAAGAAATAGAGCATCAGCAGCCATTCGAGGAATGGTTCGAGAAACGCGCTTGCACACAGAACAATTGATTTATCCTTTGTTTCTAATTCAAGATGCGAAGGCGAAAGAATCCATATCGGCCTTGCCAGGTCAATTCAGACACGGATTGGATTCACTCCTTCGCGAGGTGGAGGAATGCATGAACTTGGGCCTGATGTCTTTTGTGATTTTTCCCGGTGTCGATGATGCTTTGAAAGATGAGGTGGCGAGCTACAGCTATGCAGAAGAAAACTTCTACCTCCACGCCATTCGTGCGGTGAAAGAACGTTTTCCAGAGGTTTGTTTGATGAGCGACGTAGCCATGGACCCGTACAGTTCTGACGGACACGATGGTCTTGTGAAAGATGGGAAAATCTTGAACGATGAGACCTTGCCCATTCTCAGTAAAATGGCCATTGCCCAAGCTCAAGCAGGCATTGATATTCTGGGTCCGAGCGATATGATGGACGGACGAGTAGGGGCCTTGCGCGATGCCCTTGATGCTCAAGCTTATCATGATGTAGCAATCATGTCTTACACCGCAAAATACGCCAGTGCATATTATGGTCCGTTTCGAGAAGCCTTGGATTCTGCTCCTAAAGCAGGAGACAAAAAGACCTATCAAATGGATCCCGCCAACCGAAGAGAGGCGCTCAGAGAAGCAGCTTTGGACATGGAAGAAGGTGCCGATTACCTCATGGTGAAACCAGCGTTGTGCTACTTGGATATTATTGCTGATTTGAAGGCCAATTGCGATGTACCGATTTCCGCATACAACGTCAGCGGAGAATATGCAATGCTCATGGCCGCCGTGGAAAAGGGATGGCTCAATTACGATCAAGCCATGCCGGAGATGCTGACCAGCATCACTCGAGCTGGGGCAGATATCATTTTGAGCTATTTCGCTAAAGATTATGCAAGAATGCAAGCTCAGAAAGGATGAAAAGATACCGCAGACTCCTGCTTATTGCGCTAACCATTGGCATGGTTAACACCATCAATGCGCAAAGTGAATATGAAAACATACTCATTGAAGAGTACAACAATATCGACCGCTATCAGCCTTGCGAGCCGAGCATTGCCATCAGCCAAAAAAATCCCAAGTACATCGTTGCAGGCAGTATTTTGGATAAGGTGTATACTTCTTCAGACACTGGGCGAACATGGACCATAGACCGACTAGAGAGCATTTATGGTGTTTTTGGTGATCCGTGCATTGTTGCATCTCCAAAAGGTGGCTTCTTTTACTTTCACTTATCAAATCCGGATGGCAAAGGTTGGGAGAGTGATGGTTTGTTGGACCGAATTGTTTGTCAATATTCCAAGAATCAGGGTAAATCGTGGTCCAAAGGAGCTGGAATTGGCTTGGACGAGGGTAAGGACCAAGACAAAGAATGGGCTGCAACATCCCTTGATGGGAAATGCATATACAGCACTTGGACTCAATTTGACGCTTATGGAAGCAAAGCAGAGGGCGATAGTACGCTCATTCTTTTTTCAAAAGGAAACCATAAGGGAGAGCGATGGAGTGAGCCACAGCGGATTTCGCAGTTCGCGGGAAATTGTTTGGATGGAGATCGAACAGTAGAAGGGGCAGTGCCTTGTGTTGGTCCCAAGGGTGAGATTTATGTTTCTTGGGCCTTGGGCGATACCATTTGGTTTGACCGCTCTCTGGATGAAGGAAAAACATGGTTGAGGGAAGACCTCGTTGCTGCGGAGATCATTGGTGGTTGGGACATGCAGATTCCAGGAGTCAATAGAGCGAATGGAATGCCCGTTACGGCTTGTGATCGAAGCGGGGGAGAAGAGAACGGAACCATTTATATCAATTGGGCAGATCAGCGCAACGGAGAGAACAACACGGATATTTGGATAGCATCAAGCAGAGATGGTGGCGATACCTGGTCTGATCCGGTGAGAGTGAACGACGACAAAGGGGAATCACAGCAATATTTTACGTGGATGGACATTGATCAAAGCAATGGAAGAATCTACGTGGTTTTCTATGATCGTCGCAACCATGAAGGAGACGAGACGGATGTCTATTTGGCGTATTCTGATGATGGTGGAAAAACCTTTGTAAACGAGCGCATTAGTGCTTCGAGCTTTCGTCCAAACGCCCAATTGTTTTTTGGAGATTACAATAATATCTCTGTGAAAGATGGGATTGTAAGGCCCATATGGACAAGGCATGAAAAAGGCCGCCTCAGTATCTGGACGGCCCTCATCAATCATCAATAGTTTTTATTGCGCTGCCCGAATATTTGCGGCAGTCGCAGCCAACTCTTCTTGGCTCAGGTCCATTTTCGCTCGTTCGAAGTTGATGTCGCTCACGTTTTGAAGCGGGACAAGATGAACATGGGCATGAGGCACTTCTAAACCAATGACCGCAACTCCGATGCGCTTGCAAGGAACAGCCTTTTCAATTTGTTTGGCTACTTTTTGACTGAAAACATGAAGCGCTGCGAGCGTTTCAGGGTCCAAGTCAAAGATGTAGTCAATTTCCTTTTTAGGGATCACGAGTGTATGGCCTATCGCGAGTGGTGCAATATCAAGAAATGCGAGGAAATCATCGTTCTCGGCAATTTTATGGCAAGGGATCTCACCTTGTATGATACGGGTGAAAATGCTGGCCATTATCGTGTGATTTCCAAGATTTCGAACTCCACGATTCCAGCGGGTACTTGCACTTGGGCAATTTCACCAACTGCCTTCCCCAAAACCCCTTTGCCGATAGGAGAATCTACCGAGATTTTTTTAGCTGCGAGGTTGGCTTCATTTTCCGCAACGAGGGTGTAGGTCATTTCTGCTCCGTTGGCCACGTTCTTTAGCTTAACGGTGCTTAGAATGAACACTTTTGTATTGTCGATTTGTGATTCATCCACCAATCGAGCGTTGGCCAAAAGGTTCTCCAGCTTTGAGATCTTGGCTTCAAGTAGTCCTTGAGCTTCTTTAGCGGCATCATATTCGGCGTTTTCACTCAAGTCACCCTTGTCTCGGGCATCGGCAATTTGTTGTGAAATCTTGGGTCGTTGTATCGTTTTTAGCTCATGTATCTCGTCCTTGAGGTGCTTGAGCCCTTCAGCGGTGTAGTAAGATATGTTTGACATGATAAATTACAGTTTGTTGATATACATAAAAAGAGAAAACCCTCTAAGGAGGGCCTTCTCTTATTCAAATGTATGAAATATTGTGATTACAAGTTAACGTGCACTCCAATCGCGTGGATGCCGTCAAAAGGACTTGTTGTTCTGTACGAATAATCAAGACCAATAATGGTCCCATTGGATCCTGTAGGAATTTGCAGTGTCAATCCAGCTCCTGGGCCAGTGAGCACTGTTGTTCTATCGATATCAGAGGTGATGTCTGGTTCCCACATGTAACCAGCACGCAGAATCAATCGTTCTTTGAAACCGAATTCAGCACCAAATCCAAATTGATCCTGGGTGAATGAGTTAGAGGTGTATTGCCCGTGAGCGGTCAACATCATGTCTTCATTCAACAAGAAATCATAAGCAAATCCAATGTGTACCAAAGAAGGCAACTCGTAGGTTGCAGAGCGTTGGTCAACGGTCAATTGCTCCCCTGTGGTTGGGATTTCTGCTGTTACAGACAATCCATCTCCACGGAAACGCATAGGGGGTCCTACATTCTTCAATGCGATACCGAAGCGCAACTGGTCGTTTTCTCCAGTAACGTAGCGGATACCAGCATCAAAACACATTCCCTGAGCTCTAACGTTAGCAATGGATTCTGAAAGTACACGAAGAGTTAAACCTCCGTAAATACTGTTCGAGAATTCTTTAGCATAAGAGATCCCAATGTTGGAGTAGGTAGGTGAGAAGTTACCAATTCCTCCTTCAGGAAGATCTTCAGTAGTGATCGCGATGTCTCCGAAAGACATGGAGGTTACCGACACACCAAGAACACCAGATTCACCCACTTTTTGCGCGAATCCGAGGGAATTCAATTGAATATCGGTTCCTACTAAATACTGATTATTCGTAAATACGAGTTCTGTTCTTTCAACGAAAGCGAGTCCTGCAATGTTGAGGAAGGAGCTTTCAATTCCACGTACACTTGCCATAGAGGCATTTGCCAAGCCGGCAGAGCGCGCCCATGGATTGATCAATAGCTGACCAGCACCGGCAGATCCGGCACGGTCAGGATTTCCTGCTTGAACTCCCATAGCCAACATTAGACCTGCGGATAAGGCGAGAACTGATTTTTGTATAGAAATAAATTTCTTCATCTTTCTTTGTTTCTGCTGTTGGTATGATTAGAAGTTATCCAAATCGGCTGGTCTCATAATTCCGAACCACTTGAGCACTTTTTCACCTGCTCCTGGAACGTCCACATGG
>CAZYPV010000022.1:0-22022 GCA_964649515.1 uncultured Comamonadaceae bacterium
TGAAGGTAATTTCAATTTCGGGCAACAAGCCCAAGCCGTCATCAAAACAACCTGTTTCGCTTAAGGTGAGACTCAATGGTCCGCAGTTGTCGTTGCTGTTGTTCACACAAAACTCATGTGTAGCTTGATCTCCAAAATTGGCTATAGCCATTTCAAAAAGTAGGTTTCCTTGGCCATCGAGCATGAAGTAGTCTCCGTCAATATTGCAATCGTACTCCGTCCCTGCGAGTCCGTCGCCGTATGAATCATTGATCACAAAGGTGTAACATCCGTCTTCAAGACATAAATCATTTGGAATAGCCAAACCATTTGCAGGATCGCTAAAAGAATATGGCCCACCGGAAGCAACCACATTGTTGTTTGCGTCAAAAATTTGCCAAGTCGTCTCTGCACCATAGCAATCAGGGATAATACTGAACATCACCTCATTACCCTCACAAACAATGCTTTCCGTTGTCCAGCCAATATCTTCCAAAAGTCCCATGGTAATCGGACCCGGATCGTGAATGGCTTCACCGTTGGCAATGGAAGGAGTCATCAATGAGTTGATGTTTCCGGCGAGGTAGGTGTTTTCATCCAAGTGCGAATACGACGAACCTGGCTGAAAGGGATTGGGCGCATACATTCTTGGGTTGATCCCCGCATTGTTGGCTACTGCATTTGCGCCTGTCCAGAACAAATTATCGCTTTCCAATTGATTGGCCAATCCTGTTGAACCATCGGCAAAATCCAAGATGGACGTTCCTGTTCCGTTGGCCACATAAACATCATAAGTTGCTGGTGAATAGCTTGCCAAAAACCCAATGTAACCTACGTTGCCATCCACTGCGGCAGAACCAGCAACACCCAAACCATGGCCCAACTCGTGAAGCACCACCGACACAAAATCATATTGATTGAAGGGAGGGTTACCGTCTGTTCCAAAATACCAGTTGGTACCGCTATCGAAAGAGCATTCGATGTCTGGCTGACCAGCAGAAAGATTGAATCCAGATAGTTTATCTGCCAATGCCGCAGGAAAATAAACGTTGGGATCTTCTCCCACGATGTTGTTAAAATAATTGCTCGCTCCTGCGAAACCCAAAGTATTCCCTGGAATATCTTCCCAAGTGGCTTCGATAACGATGGGCACAGTAGAAGTCAACAAAGAAGACCAAATGTCTACCGCATATTGAAAAGCCGCCTGAGCCTGAGGTGTGAACCCGTTGTAATTTACGTTGATGATGACAGCTCTTTCACCATTGGGCTGGAAGTCTGCTGGTGGTGGAACGAAGGTGTCAACGCTGGTAGGTAAGCCCATAATGCCCGGACATTTTTGTCCCGCGTGTTGAACATGAGCGCAATTCATTTGTACTGAATGCTGAGCTTGGGTAGTTAACCCAAAAGCGCACATCAATATCGTTAAAGAGATGTAAAGTTGTTTCATTGGAAAGATTTATGTCTTGCAAAGATATCTTTTTCAATCTTTTTTCGATTCGATGCCTTCAATTGTAGCAGTATGAACTTCAAAGCACTAAATTTGGCACTCCTATGCGCAGTGTAGCCGACATAAAAGCCCCGATTGCCAAAGAGATGCTTCAATTTGAAGCCCATTTCAAGGAGGCGATGAAGAGCAAAACCCCACTGCTTGATAAAATCACGCATTACATCATCAAACGGAAAGGGAAGCAAATGCGACCCATGTTCGTCTTCCTCTCTGCGCAGCTTTGTGGAGAAATTAAAGATGCAAGTTACACCGCGGCCAGCTTAATTGAGCTGCTCCACACCGCAACTTTGGTGCACGACGATGTAGTGGATGATGCCCATTTGCGACGAGGTTTTTTCTCCATCAATGCGCTCTGGAAAAATAAAATTGCCGTCCTCGTGGGTGATTATCTGCTTTCAAAAGGCTTGTTGATGAGCATTGGGCAAGGGGAGTTTCAATTGTTGTCGATTGTCTCCACAGCAGTGCAAGAGATGAGTGAAGGAGAGTTGATGCAGATGGAAAAAGCACGGAAACTCAACATCACAGAGCCCGTTTACTTCGAAATCATTCGGAGAAAAACCGCCAGTCTTATTGCAGCTTGTTGCGCCAGCGGTGCGGCATCCACCAATAAGGACGAAAGCGTAATTGCTAAGATGCATGCTTTTGGAGAAAATGTAGGCATTGCTTTCCAAATCAAAGACGACCTCTTCGATTATGGAAGTGGGAAAAATATTGGGAAGCCAACGGGGATTGACATCAAAGAACGGAAGATGACCCTCCCCCTCATCCACGCATTGGAAAATGCAAAGAGTGCAGATCGAAGTAGAATTACTAACATCATCAAGAGGCACAACGAAAATCCAAAAAAGGTGAAGGAAGTGATCGACTACGTCCTAAATAGCAACGGAATCGACTACGCTGTTGAGCAAATGAACCGCTACAAACAACAAGCGCTGGACATCCTTTTCACCTTCGAACCCAGCCCCGCGCGTGACTCTTTGGAAGGCCTCGTTGAATACACCATTAACCGCGTAAAATGAGAACGATCACTTACACCGTATGGCTTCTTCTATTCCTTGCAACAGCCTGCTCTCCCAAGCAAGAAACACGTTTGGAAGTGCGCTCGAGTCATCCCGATGGCTCCATCAAAGAAGCACTCTATTTCGGTGAAGGAGCAGATACCCTCCGCGAGTTTTATCCCTCAGGAAAGCTCAAAATTCAAGGTTTGCAAGTCGATAGCCTAAGAGACGGAACTTGGAAAAGCTGGTATGAAACCGGACAACAGTGGAGTGAAAAACGCTACAATATGGGCTCTGAAGTTGGCAAGTATGTGGTTTATCACCCCAACGGGAACGTTTATATCCAAGGACAATATCGAGAAGGAGAAAAAAAAGGGTCGTGGTATTTTTACGACACCAACGGTATGCTTGTGAAAGAAATCAATTTTGACGAGCAAAACTAAGCCTCCGCATCAACAAAAGGGTGTTCATTAGAATCTGTAAAGGCAATGCTTGGCGCGCTTCTTGCGTTTATTTTTGTAGAAATGCCCAAATAATGCGCTACTTCCTGCTGACCTGTATGTTCCTTTGCTTCACTGCGATTGAAGCCACTGCCAATGTGAAAAACACACGGGCAGAGTACATCGAAATGTGGAAAGACGAAGCCATTTACCAAATGGTGACCCACAAAATCCCCGCAAGCATTACCCTTGCGCAAGGTATTTTAGAAAGTGGCGATGGAAACAGCACCCTTGCAACCACTGCCAACAATCATTTTGGAATCAAGTGCCACAGCGATTGGAAAGGAAAACGTGTCTATCACGACGATGATAAAAAAGGAGAGTGCTTTCGCCATTACAAGGATGCCCGTTCGAGCTTCGAAGATCACTCCGATTTCCTCCTCAAAAAACGCTACGAATCGCTCTTCACCCTGAAAATTACCGACTACAAAGGCTGGGCTAAAGGGCTCAAACGATGTGGTTATGCCACCAGTAGCAAGTATGCCGGACTCCTCATCAAAATCATTGAAGAAAACGACCTCACCCGTTTTGATAAAATAGGACAAGAGCACATCAAAAAAGGTACCGTTCCCGCACGTTCAATGGGAACATCGAATGAAGAAGTGATCGCAGAAAAAACGGAGAAAAAGAAGAACCGAGATCGAAACACCAAAAAGAACAAACCCAACAATCAACAGTTGGACGATGTTACCCTGTCTGGACGAAGCATTCAACTTTCCGACAACCGCATCAAGTTCATCATCGTTAAGTCTGGAGATACCTTCGAAAGCCTTGCCGAAGAACTCGACATGATGCCTTGGCAATTTTGGAAGTACAACGACCTCGATAAATCGACCACTCTACAAGAAGGAAGCCTGCTCTACCTTCAGCCCAAGAGAAGAAAAGCGCAAGACGACTACCACATTGTAGCAGAAGGAGAAAGTTGGCGAGATATTTCTCAGAAGCACGGAGTAAAAATCAAGCACTTGTTGAAATACAATCCAAGCTCTGCCCAACAAAATCCAAAAGCCGGAGAGCGCATTGCCTTGAAAGCTAACCCCCGCTAATTTGAATCGATTACTGCTGTATTTCCTTTTGATGCTGGGCGCCGGCTCAGTTCATGCACAACAGTACAACCTCCGAATTTTTGGAGTTCAAGACGGCTTGGGACAAAGCCAAGTATTTGACCTCATCCAAGACCAACGCGGCTACATCTGGATGGCCACGGGTGGAGGTGGAGTGAGCTATTTTGACGGCGTGCAACTGAAAAGCCTGAAAAAGAAAGACGGACTTGCAGACAACTACATCACCTCCCTTCTGGAATTGCCCAATGGTCGGCTCTTCTTCGGGGGAGAAAGTGCCTCTTGCATTTATAACGGTATAGAATTTAGGGAGCTTGAATCGCTGAAAAACATCGAAATAAAAAATGCCATTGCGCTTCAAAATCAAACGCTTTTGCACACCTCTGAAGGGTTATTTTATCTCGAAGGAGAAAAAACCCAAGCGCTTCCTGCATTTCAAAATCAAAGCATCTTTGCCATTTGCAGCGATTTAAGGGGTGGGTTTTGGGCAATGACCAAAGACCAACTCATTCACATCAACGGTGATGAAGAAAAGCGGATCTCCTTAAGCCGAAAAATTTCCCCCGCTCTTGTGAATGCGATGCGGGTAGATCCAAACGGACAATTGTGGATTTGTACCTACGGCCAAGGTGTTTTCTATCTTGACGGCAATGAATTTAAGTCCATCACCCTTCAACCAAACGCTCAAGTGGTATTCGACTGCCTTTTTCACCCCAACGGAAGCACTTGGTTTTGCACCCTGAATGAAGGAGTGATTGTGAAGGAAAATGGTGCCACAAGAAGCATCAATTCCAAAACCGGATTGCCGAGCGATGCCGCCATGTGCCTGCTGATTGATGACTGGAAAAACATCTGGATTGGCAGCAGTGGAGGTGGTGTGGCAAAGTACAGCGGACAAGATTTTGTTCATGTCGACACCAAAAATGGACTCCCAGGGAAACAAGTATATGCCCTCCAATCTTGGCAAGGCCAAATGGTGATGGGGGTAGCGAATCGTGGGATGGTGATGATGAATCCCGCCACAAGGGAATTGACCATTGACAGCACATTGGACGGCAAGAAAGTGAAGTGCCTGTTCGAAGATTCAAAAGAACGTCTTTGGGTAGGAACAGAGGGTGAAGGAATTCGTGTTTTAGCAGCAGACACCAGTTTCTTCATTAAGCAAAGTGACGGGCTGGGCAGCAATTGGATAAGGGACGTTGTTGAAAGTGCGGAAGGACACTTCTACGTGGCCACCGCCGGAGGAGGAATCACCAAATTGGTGGAAAGCAGCACGCAAGAACATCGTTTCCAAAGCCGAACCTTCAATACCGCCATTGGATTGTCTGAAAACCGAGTGAATAAGCTCTGTTTTGATCATGATGGTCGGCTCTGGTACGCGACCCTGGGCAAGGGAATTGGAGCCCTATTGGACGATGGCAGTGTGGTCAATTTCGATCAAAACATTGAAGTAACAGGGGAAGATGTGCGGTCGGTTGTGGTAGACGAATTCAATTTCTTGTGGGTGGGAAGTGCCACCAAAGGCTTGAGCAGAATGAATCTTGGGGCAGACACCCTGATTTTGGAAAACATCTCTGACAAAGCCCAACTGAGTTCTAACAACGCCTACTTTCTCCAATTCGACCAAGATCAACACCTTTGGATTGGAAGTGAAAATGGAGTCGATCAAATCATTTTGGATGATGAACGCGCGGTTCTTGACCGGGAAAGTTTTGGGGCTGATGAAGGATATATGGGAATTGAAGCCTGCACCAACTCCAGTTTTTTGGATGAAAACGGCATGCTTTGGTTTGGAACTGTTGATGGTCTGAGTGCGCATCAACCCGCAGAAAGATCGCTTGTGGAAGTTCCTCCTTACCTGCGAATCAGCAATGTGGACCTTTTTTATGAATCGCTCATCGACACCCCGCAACGCATCTTTGTAAAAGACTGGGGGGCAGTGAAAGACACCCTTGTTTTTACCTACGAACAGAACCACGTTGGATTTGATTTTGAAGCCATTCACCAGCAATTTCCAGACGATCTTCGTTACCAATGGTACCTCGAAGGCTACGAAGAAACCTGGAGCCCGAAAAGGAAAAAAACATCTGCCACCTACAGCAATTTGGCTCCGGGAGAATACCTCTTTCACCTGCGATCATGTGTAAAAGACAGCCAATGCACCGAAATCAAGCCCATCGTTGTGCGCATTTTGAGCCCATTTTGGCAAAAATCATGGTTCCAATGGAGCAGCGCTAGCGCACTGCTGTTGGTGTTGGGACTCCTTTTTTGGAAACGCTTAAATGCTGTGAAGAAAAAAGCCCGAGAAAAATCGGAAAGACTGCGTTTGGAGCGCGACCTCATCGACCTGGAGCAAAAGGCCCTTCGCCTCCAAATGAATCCGCATTTCATCTTCAACACCCTCAACTCCATCCAAGGGTTGATTGCTCGAAAAGACGAGAAAACAGCGCGCTTGTACCTCAGTAAATTCTCTCGATTGATGCGCCAAGTGCTCGAAAATTCACGTGAAGACCTCATCTCACTACAAGAAGAGATGAACGCGTTGAAGCATTTTCTCGAATTGGAACAATTCACCAACGACGGAGTGTTCGACTATGCCTTCGATCTTCAATTGGATGCTGAAAATACAGGAATCCCTCCCCTACTGATCCAACCCTTCGTGGAGAACGCCATCATCCACGGAGTGCTCCCTCAAGGCAAGGGAAAAATCATTGTGCGCGCATGGAAAGACCAACACGGTGTAAGCATTGAAGTGGTGGATGATGGTGTGGGAAGAGCTGCGAGATCAGGCCAACAGAAAACCCACCGAAGCACAGGGCTTGATGTTACCAAAGAACGACTGGCCTTGCTTGAAAACAGAAGCGACCACAACAGTGCACAAATTACTTTTTACGACGAAAACCCGGGAACAAGAGTATTGATTCTACTCCCGCACATCCAAGACTGGTAACACCTACTTCAAATAGTCAAGCGCTTGCTCGAATGATGGAACATCGCCTCGTTTGTGGCCAAAGACTTGCTTATCTTTGAAAAAGACACAAATACCATGAGCACAAAAACAGCCATAATCATTGACGATGCCGAAAATGCACGTGTAGCTTTAAAAACAGATTTGACGGATTACTGTCCGGAAATCGAAGTCATTGGTGAAGCCAGCGGCGTTGTTGAAGGCGTTAAACTCTTGAAACAAGTGCAAGCAGACATCGTGTTTCTCGATATTCAGATGGGGGACGGTAGTGGTTTTGACCTACTGGAGATCTTACCGGAAATCAATTTTTCGCTCATCTTCACCACCTCTTCAAACGAGCACGCCATCAAAGCCTTCCGTTTTTCGGCCATTGACTACTTGTTGAAACCTGTTGATCCTGAAGAACTCATGGAAGCCGTAAAGAAAGCTGAAAAAACCGACCAGCAACACATTGACGTTTTGAAAGGAAATCTAGGTTCATCACCGAAAAAACTGGCCCTCAATTCCCAAGACCGCATTCGAGTGGTGAACCTCAATGAAGTGCTGCGCTGTGAGTCCAATGGCTCTTATACCCTATTTTACATGAGCGATGGCGAACAACTGCTCGTTACCAAAACCCTCAAAGAGTATGATCAACTTCTCGAAAGTCAGGGATTTTTGCGTGCACATCAAAGCCATCTTGTGAACATTGATTACATCAAAGAATTCAACAAATCGGATGGAGGATTTTTGCTCTTGAAAGACAAAACGGAAATCCCCGTTTCCAGCAGAAAGAAAAGTTTGGTGATGAAAGTACTTACCGGAGTGGGATAAATTTTGTCAGGCCCAACAATCAAGAGATAATAAAAACGCCTTTTGTCCTTTTCAAACCTCCGTTTTTTGGTCCTGTAAATATCCACTACCCGTTTACTTCAGCGTATTTCGAAGCAAGTGGTTCCCCTGAAACCAGGATTTAACCTTTTTTTATACGTAAGTTTCTCCGAAAGAATTCAACCATAAAAGAATAAGCGAAGGAACTTTGTGGTTTTTTCCAAATGCGATTTGTGCTGAATACCCTCTCGTTAAGATGGTTCTTTTGGCTCAAAATAAATCCCCCAAAACATCATGAGCGGCGACCCAAGAAAAGAAGACCTTCAGGCCATGCTTGATCAGCTTGAAGCTTTATCACTCCGGCAAAACAAGCTCCTTGAAGAGGTTCAGTTGCTCAAGGAAAAGCTCAAGCTCTATCATGAGCGCGAAAAATTTGGCCCAGAAGCAAGTGCTATCGACGAGAAGGCACAAGAGGAAAAAACGCTCGATGCTACACCGGAGTTCAGCAAGGAGGAAAAACAGCCGCCACTGGTAACCATCGACAATACGCCTTCGAATACCGAGCCAACAGTCTCAAAGCCCAAGGTAAACGAAGGATCAGAACACAGAACAAGAACAACGCCACACAGAGAGCATCAGAAAGCTGCCCGACTGAAAGAGACCACCAAGTGGGAACGCATTATTGGTGGTAGTATCTTGAACAAGATTGGGATTGTACTCGCCATTTTTGGAGTGGGCGTAGGTGTGAAATACAGCATTGAGAATAACCTCATTGCACCCATCACCCGAATTATTTTGGGGTATTTTACCGGTTTAGTGGTCTTGCTTCTCAGCGTCAAACTCAAAAAGAAATACCTCAATTACAGTGCTGTTTTGCTCAGTGGAGCCACTTCCATACTCTACTTCGTAACCTTTTCAGCCTATAATTTTTATGAACTTATTCCGCAGGTGCCCGCCTTTGTTGGGATGGTCGTCATTACCCTCTTCACGGTTGCCGCTGCTCTTCACTATCAAAAACAAGTGATTGCCTTGCTTGGTCTGGTTGGGAGTTACGCTGTTCCTTTTCTCTTGAGCGATGGAAGTGGAAGGGTTGAAGTGATGCTCACCTACATGTGCATCATCAATGCCGGAGTGCTGACCCTCGCCCTCAAGAAAAGTTGGAATGTGGTTTACGTGAGCGCCACCATACTGAGCTGGATCATCTTTTCAAGCTGGTGGATATTCGATTACCGGAACGATCAAATCCACATGGCCCTCGGTTTTGGACTCATTTTCTTCCTCACTTTTTACATTATTTCCATCGGCTTTAAGCTTCGTTCTGGAACGAAATTGAACGTTTTCAATGTCATCATGGTTCTCTTCAATGCCTTCCTGTTTTTTGGAATCGGGTACGATGTGCTCGACGCGCACCCCCGAGGAGAGGATTATCTCGGTTTATTCACCCTCTTCAACGCCCTCCTTCATTTTGGAATGAGCCTCTATGTTTTCAAAAAAGGGAAAGGTGACAAAAGCATTCTTTACATGGTTGCCGGACTCATGCTTGTTTTCGCCACCATCACCATTCCCGTTCAATTGGACGGAAACTGGGTTACCCTCATCTGGAGCCTTCAAGCCGCCCTTTTTTATTGGATTGGAAGCAGGAAATCCATCTCCATCTATCAAAACATTTCTTACCCATTCATGCTCCTCGCTTTCTTCAGCTTGGTGCACGATTGGCTGAACACCTATGCTCTGCACTTTGGAGAACAGACCCCCTTTTGGAACATGACCTTCTTCACTTCGTTGGGCTTTGCTTCTGCAATGGGCTTTATCCTTTACACCCGAAACAGCGCTCGGGAAACGAACTCACCTGCTCCCAACAACAAAGCATTTCACCTCCTGCTCAGCTTCATCGCTCCTGTGCTGCTGATTTTCAGTCTTTTTTGGGGCGTGCATCTTGAAATTGACCTGGTTTTTGAACAGCTCTACCGCGGTTCTGAAATCCAACGTTTTGTAGATCAGGATCAGTTCAAAAGCACTTTCTACAACAAGGATTACCGCTTTTTTGGAGTGGTTTGTAAAGTGCTGCATGCGATGATTTTTGTCTCTCTTTTTTCTTGGGTGAACCTAAAGCGCTTCCAAAACCAGATTTTAGGCGGCATTAACTTGGTTTTGAACCTCATCGTAACCTTCGTTTACTTGGCAGTGGGGCTTTTCGTTTTGAGTGAATTGAGGGAAAACTACCTTGGGCAGGCCAACTCTGCTTACTTCGACCACGGTTTCTTGAATCTTGGAATTCGCTACATCTCCTATGTCTTCTTGGCGTTCCTGATTCTCAGCATTCATCAGCTCATTCGTTCGAAATTCATGAAGATGTCGGCAAGGTTTATCCCCGTATTCGTGTGCTTTGTTTTTGGGGTGATTCTTTGGGTGATGGCCAGTGAGCTTTTACACATGCTGGATCTCGGTGGAGTGGAAAATGCATACAAATTCAGCATCAGCATTCTCTTCGGTGTTTATGCGCTCTTGATGATTGGCTTGGGTATATGGAAATCGAAGCAGTACTTGAGGATTGCCGGGATGGTACTTTTCGCCATTACGCTTGTCAAATTGATCTTCTATGATCTTGCTGAACTCTCCACCTTAGCCAAAACAGCTGTATTTCTTTCTTTGGGAGCATCATTGCTCTTGAGCTCGTTTCTTTACAATAAGTATCAATCCAAAATCGATGATTCCATTGAATAAACTGTTTTTCACCTCCTGTTTGCTGCTGTTTGGATGCACTGCGCTCATGGCTCAGTTTTACGACTATCAGCGCCATGCTCCACTTTTGGGTGTTTCCGAAGAATTCCACCAGCTCATTTTACCTCACGAGATCTACCAGTATTGTCAGCCCAACCTTGCTGACCTTCGGGTTTTTGCCTTGAATGCTTCAGGCGATACACTTCAGGCGCCTTATGTTTTGTCTGAGGTCAAGAACATCGAGCAATCTACAACACGAAGCTTCGAGCAGATCAATACGGTTCAGCAAGAGAACCACTACTTTGTCACCCTCAAACTCACTCCAGTTGAAGCCATCAATCAAATTAAACTGAACCTCTCGAACCGCAATTTCGATTGGCGGGTGCGGCTTGAAGGGAGCAATGATCAAAACGAATGGTTTGTCCTTCTCGATGACTATCGAATCTTGAACATCGAAAACAGTGCTACGCGTTATACTTTCAGTCAGTTGAACTTCGAAAAGGCCGAGTATGCCTACTACCGAATCGGCATTGTTAGTGATGAACAACCCCGTTACACCTCTTTTCAACTGAACAATGAAGAACATGAACATCCAACCAAAAACGAATACGAAGTAAAAGAGGTGGAGCATTCCCTCGTTCGCAATGGACGAAGCACGCAGGTGGACATTACCTTAGCCCATCCGGGAAGAATTGACCAACTTCTGCCGCAAGTGGACTTTGAGCAAGACTACTATCGGCTCGTTGAGTTGAGCTACCTCGTCGATTCTATTGAAACGGAAAAGGGATGGCACCTTAACTACCGGTCTTTACCCAAGGCCCATCTCTCATCACTTGAGCCGAATGTTCTGCGCTTTTCTCCAGTCTTGGCCCAGCATTTTCGCATCATCATCGACAACGGAGACAATCCTCCGCTTCCTATTTCTGGCATTCAAGCCCAAGGGAATCAGCACCTCTTAAAGATCCGAATGAACCCGAAATCCAATCATTTTTTGGCCTATTCGAATCCCAAAGCTGCAGCTCCAAAGTACGATTTGATTCAATTTCAAAACAGCATTCCCAACGAGCTCGAAGCTTTGAGTTTGGGGGAAGAAAAGTATTTCCCGAAAATCGAAAAAGGGGCAAAACCGTCCTTATTTGAAAATCAGCGTTGGTTGTGGATCATCATGGGAGTGATTGTGCTTTTGCTCGTTTACCTCTCCATCAAGATGTTGGGTTCAAAAGCCGATTGATCTTGTTTCCTCAATCGAAGTAGAGCATTTCCAAAGGGTAATCGATAGTAAACGACTGGAGTTGGGACAAGGCATTTGCGCCAAGGGCACCTATGATTTTTTCATCCATGAAGTATTCGGACATCACCTCAAAATTGGAATCTGCCCTTTTTACAAAGCCAACATTTAAAAGCTCCCTCCCTCCAATGAAGACTTGAGGCACGATGATCATGTCTGCCAGATTCCCAAAGGAAGTATCTGCCCCCGAGATGACTTTCCATTGGGGATGTTCTTTCTTCCAATGATCAAAAGTAGTGGCATTGATGAAACTTGTAGCCACTAGCGCTCCTGTTTTCAACTGTGTTTGAGCATCAACGGAAAGATGTGCTTGCGCACCCGTATCAAGTAACATCGACAGCGTATCCATTTCCACCATCACCTCAACTCTTGGTAAGTGGATTGTTGGTTTCCTCGATGCATCTTTTCTGAAATGTAAAACCACCTTTTGAGATCTCTCTAAACCTTCGATTTCTCCGGTTTCGCCATGAGCGAGTGTTTCGTTTTTGTAATCAAAAGACCAAACTCCCTGTGCAAACCACTCCCTTCCAAGCATTCCATCGAAGGAGGATGATTTGTCTTTTATGCATCGAAGTTCTTCCAAGTATGGAAGGGGAATTTGATGCTCTGCAAAGTGTTCATCCAAGCCAGATTTACCCCAGATGTTCTTTCTTGATGTACCGATCTTGAGCTTTTTTTGGCCAGAACGATATAGAAAATTTTTACCCCCGGTATCTAAGTAAAAACTTAGAGTATCGCTATCGGAAACGGGTAAGTTCAAGGAAATTAAATTGTTTTTAAAGGAGCACGGCAAGTCTAAACCTCCGCTTTCTGGACGCAAAGCTCCCTGCCAAAATTCAAGGGAAAGAAGCAGAACACAAAAGGCTAATTGTTTTCTGCTCAATATATTTTCAAGGTGCCTCATTTCAAACATCTTCCTCCTTAGCGGCTTTTTTCCCGCTTTCGATAAGTTCTTCCATCTCTTCTTTTTCCTCCTTTTTGAGATGGCTGCTGGTCGATTTCTTGCTCGGAATGACCGAAAAGACACTAAGCAGCGGTAGATGGTCTGAACCAATGTCGGGCAAGGTTGCTAATTTGTGAATGGCAATTTTATTGGAGTGAAACAGCAAGTCGATCGGGAAACGAAAGATTTTTGGTTGGACAGGAAAGGTGCTGTGAAACCCTCTTCCCAAGCGCGCATCTTTGAGTTGACTGAAGCGTGCAAAACGTTTGGAGCTTCTCGACCAGCACACACTGTTGAAGTCTCCAGCCACAATCACGGGTACATCTGTGGTATTGATTTTTTTGGCCAGCATCATAAATTCTCCATCTTTTTGCTTTGAACTGGGTGCTTCAGTTGGACTGGGCGGTGGCGGGTGAACCCCCCAAAAGGTGAACAACTCTCCGGCCTCATCCTTCATCGAGGCTTCGATGGAAGGATAATCGCTTGAAATGAGGTGGTGTTCTTTGCAGTTGAGCACTTCCAATCGCGAATAAAGGTGCATTCCATAGCGGTTCTCCTTGGCGATTTTATGGGAATATTCGAAAGGAAACTCCATCTCCTTGAGCGCATCTTCCCAAGCCCGATTGCTCTCCATCGTAAGCAACAAGTGTGGTTTCACCTCCTCTACAAGTTGAATTAAAGCCTTGTAATCATCGTTTTTCTGCAACACATTCACACTCATCAATCGGATAGGATCTGTGCTTGGGGGTGATTCCTTCTTTTGAAAAGGTATGTATGGGAAGATGACCACCAAATGGTGCACCACAGCCAATGTGAGTATGCCGATGCTAAAGAAGTCGAGCGCATTCGGATGGTCCAAAATAATCCCATACGTGATGAGCAAGCCTACTAAAACAACAAGCAATTGTAAGCGGAAGTAATCCATTCCGCGAAAAAACCAGTGCTGAGAAGGGATCAAGGGCAGAAAACTAGCAAGGGCAAAAAGCCATGAGAGCACGAGAAGAAAGTTCATCGGTTTAAGCCTTTCAATTTATTGAGAAAGCAAGATAGAAATAGTTCCATCCTTTATCGAAAATTTTAATTTTTTTCGACTGAAATCCAGCCCCGGGCGGGGCCCTCCGCCCTCCCCGCCTCCACCGGCCATGCTTCGAATTTCACGAGAATATTTTCAACCCGCAAGCCTTCATCGCTCAACTTTGTGTGTGACTACGCTCAGTTTGTATTCGACTCAAAAAAACAAATTTCACTGCGGAACCATTGCCATCTAGGCTCAAAAACCCAACAAATAGCTCTTCAACCTTTAGCACACTCCAACAACCGAAACAAGGTTTTCTCAGCACGAACAGGGCACAATCTTCATCTTTGATTCGCAGATGGAGCAAATCCTGATCTCCATCATTTTGTCAATCCAAAGCGTTCCTTAACTTTGTTAGATACGAATGATGAACACCCACTACCCAAATATCAAAGCGGCGCGAAAGCGTAATCCAGAATGAGTTTTTTGAAGACCCATTGAATTCATAAATTGTAACTCATAAAACGCTTTATATGCCCTTTTATCATCATTTAGGTAACATTCCCCACAAGCGCCACACACAATTCCGAAAGCCGGACGGTAGCCTCTACCACGAACAACTTTTTGGAACCATTGGCTTCGACGGGATGTCTACCCTGCTCTACCACATCCACCCACCCACAAGAGTGAAGGAAGTGTTGTCGAGCATCAACGTGGCACCGGAAGTAGCTGTTGATCACAACATGCTTTCGAGAAACCTCAACGGCTTCAAAGTGGCTCCTAAAAAAGACTACCTCGATAGCCGTGTTCCCGTGCTCATGAATTCCGACTGCGTGATTAGTCTGGCCGCCACAAGCGCGAGCCAAGGAGATTACTTCTATAAAAATGCCGACTCCGACGAGGTGGTGTTCATCCATGAAGGATCAGGAACCCTCAAAACACAGCTAGGGAACATCGAGTTTAAGTATGGCGATTACCTCGTTATTCCCCGGGGAATGATCCACCAATTCCACTTCGATGGAGACAAAAACCGTCTTTTCATTGTGGAATCATCATCACCCGTGTACACCCCGAAACGCTACCGCAACTGGTTTGGTCAGCTTCTGGAGCATTCACCCTATTGCGAACGCGATTTCAGACCACCTTCTGCCCTCGAGCCCATTGATGAAGAAGGTGAATTTCACATCAAAGTCAAAAAAGAGAATGTACTGCATACCTACGTTTATGCCAACCACCCCTTTGATGTAGTGGGCTGGGACGGATATAACTTCCCCTACGCCTTCTCCATTCACGATTTTGAACCCATTACTGGAAGAGTGCATCAGCCACCTCCGGTGCACCAAACCTTTGAAACGGCGGGCTTCGTCATCTGCAGTTTCGTTCCAAGGTTGTACGATTATCACCCACAAGCCATTCCTGCTCCTTACAATCACAGTAATATCGACTCGGATGAAGTCTTGTACTACGTGGATGGGGATTTCATGAGCCGCAACAACATTGAACGCGGACAAATTACCCTTCACCCTGCAGGAATCCCTCACGGACCCCATCCTGGGGCTTACGAGAGAAGCATTGGTAAAAAAGATACAGAAGAATTGGCCGTGATGGTTGACACCTTCAAACCCCTCAAAGTAACAAAACAAGCCCTCGAAATCGAGGTTCCAGGATACCACCAATCTTGGATGAACCATTAAGAAATTAGCATCATGTCTACAGATACAAGCTCATTAAAACTCCCAAAAGAGAATCCAGAAGCCGAAGATTTTTTGCCGCTTCTAGGAACCGATTATGTTGAACTTTACGTGGGAAACGCCAAGCAAGCAGCCCACTACTACCGCACTGCATGGGGTTTTCAGCCCGTGGCTTATGCCGGATTGGAAACAGGAATGACCGACAGGGTTTCTTACGTTCTTCAACAAGATAAAATTCGATTGGTACTCACTTCACCTCTCCAACAAGATGGAGAAATCAACGAGCACATCAATAAGCACGGTGATGGGGTAAAAGTGGTTGCCCTTTGGGTTGACGATGCCGAAAAATCGTGGCAAGAAACCACAAAAAGAGGTGCTAAGTCCTACTTCGAACCGAAAACCTTGGAAGACGACCACGGAAAAGTAGTGCTCTCTGGAATTCATACCTATGGAGAAACAGTGCACGTTTTTGTTGAACGCGGCGACTATCAGGGAGTGTTCATGCCCGGTTATCGCGAGTGGAAAAGCGACTTCCAAACCGAAGAAGTTGGCTTAAAGTACATCGACCACATGGTGGGGAATGTAGGCTGGAACGAAATGAACAAATGGTGCGAGTTTTACGCCAAAGTGATGGGCTTCGCTCAATTGGTTTCTTTCGACGATAAAGACATCTCTACCGACTATACCGCCCTCATGTCCAAAGTGATGAGCAATGGAAATGGACGCATCAAATTCCCCATCAACGAACCCGCTGAAGGAAAGAAAAAGTCGCAAATCGAAGAGTACATTGATTTCTACAACGGCGCAGGAGTGCAGCACATCGCGGTGGCTACAGACAATATCATTACCACAGTAAAAGCCCTCAAATCAAGAGGTGTGGAGTTTTTGTATGTGCCTGAAACCTATTACGACACTGTTCTCGACCGTGTTGGTGAAATTGACGAAGACCTCGAACCATTGAAAGAACTCGGTATTTTGATTGATCGCGATGATGAAGGTTACCTACTTCAATTGTTCACCAAACCTGTTTTGGACCGACCAACCATGTTCTTCGAAATCATTCAACGAAAAGGAGCAAAAAGTTTTGGTAAAGGAAACTTCAAAGCCTTGTTCGAAGCCATTGAGCGCGAGCAAGAATCAAGAGGTACCTTGTAATCAAAAAAAGCAAGCCATGAAAAGGGAGGACAGCCATGTTCTCCCTTTTTTGTTGATCGAAGAACGACCACTGGCGCTCAGATCGCTGCTCTGCGATAAAAATTGACAAGAATTTAGCCTTCGCAAAAAGTCAGGTGGTACCTCAAAGTGGTATATTTGAATCAATGCAGCAGTGGTCTCTCTCTTTCCGTTTATTGTGCCTTTTGGCATCCACCATGCTCTTATGGGCTTGCAATGGAGAAAGCACGGAAGAAAAACCATCCGAAAAAAGTGAATTGACCCAACTCTTAGAGTCCATTGATGGTGGAGATGTGCGGGGAAATAGCATTGGTGACGGAATGGATGATGTCCTTCAACGCGAGAAGAACAACATCATTTACAACATGCCCGATGAAATTACTTGCAGAATTCCCCTCAACATGAAGGATTCCACCTTTTACGACATTACCTACAACTTTAACGATCAAGGACTTTACGTCATTGAACTGGACGTCTTTCCCGCCAACGAGAGCGATGCTCAAAAGCTATTTGGAGAATTTCGCTCCTTCTACGACCTGCGCTATGGCGCCAGTACGGCGGATGATGGCTACACCACTTGGTTTGCAAAAAGTGAACACGGCACCGATGTAGAAATTACCATGATTGAGGAAAGCAGAGAAATGCAGCGTCCTTATCTTGGGGTTACTTTTTATGAGCATTCCATCCATGACTGAACATCCAACCGTACTCGAGGTGAAGCACTTATCTGTAAGTTTCCCCAAAGGAAATGAACGAGTACAGGTGGTGAAGGACGTTTCTTATGAAGTGAAGCGCGGACGAACCCTGGCCATCGTTGGGGAATCCGGATCGGGAAAAACGGTGAGCTCACTCGCAAGCATGGGGCTGCTTCCGAAAAACATCGCACGCATCGATCAGGGAAGTATTCGCTACTCGGGCATAAACGAAAACCTCGAAACACTGAGTGAAGAAGCCTGGACGTCCCTGCGAGGAAAGCACATTTCCATGATCTTCCAAAACCCCATGAGCAGCTTAAACCCAAGCATTCGCGTGGGGAAGCAAGTATTGGAAGTGTTGGAGCAACACGGAGTGAGTGGAAACAGAGCAGCTCAGAAAGAAAAGGTCATTAAACTCTTCGCTGAGGTGAAATTACCTCAACCCGAAAACGCTTACTCCAAATACCCTCATGAATTGTCTGGCGGACAAAAACAGCGGGTAATGATTGCTATGGCATTGGCCTGCAACCCCGATGTTATCATTGCCGACGAACCCACTACCGCCCTCGACGTCAGCGTTCAAAAATCCATTCTCATTCTATTAAAGCAACTCCTCGCAGAACGAAACGCAGGGATGATCTTCATTAGTCATGACCTCGATGTGGTGAGCGAAATTGCCGATGACGTTGTGGTGATGTATCGAGGGGATGTGCTGGAATATGGCCCGGCTGAAAAAGTGCTCCAAAACCCAAGTACTGCCTACACCCGCGGACTCATTGCCTGCAAACCTCCACTCACCAATCTTCCTCACCGCTTACCCACCGTTGATGATTTTCAGAAAGCAGCTGAATCTGGACAGCGCGTTGCGTTTCGAGCTCAAGTGAAAACAAGCTACCAAGAACAATTCCTCGAAGTTCGCAATCTGCTCAAGACCTATCCGATCAAAAAAAACCTTTTCGGAAAAGTGAGGCAAGCATTCACCGCTGTGAACAGCATCAACTTCGACATTCGAAAAGGCGAAACCTTGGGCTTGGTGGGCGAGAGTGGTTGCGGAAAATCAACCGTGAGTCGCTTGTTGATGAACTTGATTGCTGCTGATGCCGGTGAAGTGATCTATGAAGGAAAAAACATTCTTCAGGCAAGCAAACAAGAATGGAAAGCCATGCGCCGTAAATTTCAGCTCATCTTCCAAGACCCCTTTTCAGCACTCAACCCTCGACAAACCGTAGGACAGTGTCTGGACGAAGTGATGGCTGTTCACCAACTCCACGGAAACAAAAAAGAACGCAAGACACACGGTGTTCAACTCCTCGAACAGGTGGGCTTGGATGCCGCAGCTTGGGACAAATATCCACACGCCTTCAGTGGTGGTCAGCGACAACGCATCGTCATTGCCAGAGCCTTAGCCGTTGAACCTGAATTCATTATTTGTGATGAAAGTGTATCTGCGCTAGACGTTTCCGTGCAAGCTCAAGTGCTCAATCTTTTGAACGACCTCAAGGAGAAACATCAACTCACCTACCTGTTCATCTCCCACGATTTGAACGTGGTTCATTACATGAGTGATCGCATTGCCGTGATGCAAAGTGGAAACATTGTAGAACTGGGAGCAGCAGAACAAGTGTTTCATCAACCAAAACATCCCTACACCAAAGCCCTCATTGGGAACATTGCGCAAGGACACAAATAAACCCTGAAAAAGGCCGCAATATCTGGTTCTCAAGGGCTTTAAAACCTTGGTTTGAGGAACAGCTTGAAAAAGCAACTCTTTTTTACTCGCAATCCCCCATTCATGGTATTTTTTTCACCTTTATTTAGAAATATTCTAAACAATATCGGTAGTTTTGCAACATCTAAGCAACTCATTTGTTGAACAGACAGAAGAAGACGATGATAAAAGTAAACGACAGTGCACGCGACCAAGTGCTCAAGCTCATTTCCACCGAGCAGCACCCGCCTGATGCCTTCATTCGTGTAGGTGTAAAAGGAGGGGGATGTTCCGGACTCATGTATGAACTTGAGTTCGACAATGAAGTAAGAGAAGGCGACCAAGTCTTTGAAGACAACGGAACCAAGGTGGTTGTTGACAAGAAGAGCTTTCTGTACCTCGTTGGTACTGAACTTGAATATTCTGGAGGTTTGAACGGAAAAGGATTTGTTTTCGTGAACCCCAATGCGAACCGAACCTGTGGTTGTGGCGAAAGCTTCTCCATATAACAGAAAGGAACTATGGCATACGAAGGAGACGATTTATTAGAAGAAGTAACGGGGAAAGAATACGAGTTTGGATTCACCACCAACATTGAATCCGACAAAGCCCCTCCGGGATTGAATGAAGACATCATTCGTTTGATCTCAAAGAAAAAGAACGAACCAGAATGGCTACTGGAGTGGAGGCTCGACGCTTTCCAAAAGTGGAGTGAGATGGAAGAGCCGGAATGGGCTCACGTGAATTACAAGAAACCCGACTTCCAGGCCATCTCTTACTATTCCGCTCCGAAGAAAAAGCCTCAACTCGATAGCTTGGACGATCTCGATCCTGAGATGAGAGCAACCATGGACAAACTGGGGATCAGCATCGAAGAACAGAAGCGTCTTTCGGGCGTTGCTGTTGATTTCGTGATGGATTCCGTTTCCGTGGCTACCTCCTTCAAAAAGAAATTGGGCGAACTCGGCATCATCTTCTGCTCCATGAGTGAGGCGGTGCAAGAACATCCTGATTTGGTAAAGAAGTACTTGGGAACAGTTGTGCCCAAACAAGATAATTTCTACGCAGCCTTGAATTCTGCGGTATTTACAGACGGATCCTTTTGCTACATACCGAAAGGAGTACGCTGCCCAATGGAATTGTCCACCTATTTTAGAATCAACGAGTCGGGAACGGGTCAATTCGAACGCACCTTAGTGGTTGCAGACAAAGGCAGCTACGTGAGCTACCTCGAAGGATGCACCGCTCCACAACGGGATGAAAACCAACTCCATGCAGCAGTAGTGGAATTGATTGCTTTGGATGAAGCCGAAATCAAATATTCTACCGTTCAAAACTGGTACCCCGGTGATAAAGATGGAGCTGGTGGTGTATTCAACTTCGTAACCAAAAGAGGTTTGTGCGAAACCCGCTCTAAAATCTCTTGGACACAAGTAGAAACCGGTTCTGCCGTGACTTGGAAATATCCGAGCTGCATTTTGAAGGGAGACCATAGCGTTGGAGAATTCTACTCCGTTGCTGTAACCAACAACTTCCAACAAGCAGATACTGGAACAAAGATGATCCACATTGGTAAAAACACCAATTCTACCATCATCTCTAAAGGAATTAGCGCCGGGAAAAGCCAGAACAGCTATCGCGGATTGGTGAGCATCAATGCCTCAGCCAAAAACGCTCGTAATTTCTCACAATGCGATTCTCTGCTCATGACCGACCGTTGTGGTGCTCACACCTTCCCATACATTGAAGTGAACAACTCCAGTGCTAAAGTGGAGCACGAGGCCACCACATCGAAAATTGGCGAAGATCAAATTTTCTACTGCTTGCAACGCGGATTAAATGAAGAGCAAGCCATAAGTCTTATCGTGAACGGTTATGCCAAAGACGTGCTGAACAAGCTACCGATGGAATTTGCCGTAGAAGCTCAAAAACTCCTCGCCATTTCACTTGAAGGCAGCGTAGGATAAAAAATACAACACTTGATTACCCGTTTGCCACAGCAAACCAATAAGATACCCATGAAACCATTGTTATCCATCAATCAGCTACAAGCTGAAGTAGAAGGTCACGAAATCCTCAAAGGTCTTAATCTCACCATCAACCCCGGCGAAGTACATGCCATCATGGGCCCCAACGGCTCAGGAAAAAGTACCCTTGCGAGTGTGCTTGCGGGTAATGAAGACTACGACGTTACCGGAGGTTCTGTTGACTTTGACGGAATTGATTTGCTCGACCTCGATGCTTCAGAAAGAGCGAAAGAAGGCTTGTTTCTCGCTTTTCAATACCCTGTAGAAATCCCTGGTGTGAGTAACATCAACTTCTTGAGAGCTGCCCTGAAGGAAATTCACGAACACAAAAACATCGACCCACTCACGGCAAAAGAATTTTTGGCCAAGGTCAAAGAAAAATCAGCCTTAGTGGAACTCGATGGAAAGCTCACCAATCGCTCTGTGAACGAAGGATTCAGCGGTGGAGAGAAGAAGCGAAATGAGATCTTCCAAATGGCCATGTTGGAACCAAAAATGGCGATCTTGGATGAAACCGATTCTGGTTTGGACATCGACGCATTGCGCATTGTGGCTCAAGGGGTAAATGCTATGCGTTCCCCAGAAAGATCATTCCTCCTCATCACGCACTACCAACGTTTGTTGGATTACATCGTGCCCGATTTTGTTCACGTCTTGTACAAAGGACAAATTGTGAAGTCTGGACCAAAAGAACTGGCTTTGGAGTTGGAAGAAAAAGGATACGACTGGATCAAAGAAGAAATGGCCCTTTAATTCGCCAAAACGATGGAAATAACACCAGTACAAGACCATAAAAAAGCGGCTTTTTTGGAGCAATTCTCTCGGAATAAAACGGGTTTAATTGCCTCTCTCCCTCACCTGCAAGACAACGTGAATACCGCTTTGGAAGAGCTCGAAGTTCCCCACCGAAGAACGGAGAGCTGGAAATATACCCGAGT
>CAZYPV010000022.1:22122-40721 GCA_964649515.1 uncultured Comamonadaceae bacterium
TGGAAGAGCTCGAAGTTCCCCACCGAAGAACGGAGAGCTGGAAATATACCCGAGTTAATAAAATCATCAACCAATCTTGGTCTGTAGGCGCAGTGGATGCTACTTCAAGCAAGTCCCTTTTCCCAAATTGGAAAGGTTCTAGAGTGGTGCTCGTCAATGGTTTTTTTCGGGAAGACCTCTCTACTTTGAAGCAAGAAGATGGCCTGTTGATCAGCAGCATGAAGGATGCCACGAAGCATCACCTCGATTTGCTTGCTCAACATTGCGGCACCCTATCGGGTCAGCAAGAAGAGTTGTTTGAAGCACACAACTTGGCTTTTGCGAATGACGGTCTGTTCCTCCACTTGAGTAAAAATACCGCTCCTAAAGATTCCATTCTTTTGGAAAATCATGTGTCGGGACAAAACATTTCTGCGCAAAATAGAAACCTCTTCATCCTGGAGCAAGGCGCTCAATTGAACATGGTTGTGGCGCAATATGGAGACCAAGAAGACCTCATTTTCAGCAATGATTTGAGCGAAGTGTTTGTGGGTGAAAACGCCCAATTTACCTGTGACTTGGTGCAGCAATTTCAAGGAGAAGAGCAATTCGCTATCAACACCCTTTGGGCAAATCAAGCGAGAAACAGCCGCTTCACCTTAAGCACCTCTACCCTTCAAGGCAACTGGGTAAGAAACAATGTCAATGTTCGGGTGAGTGGTGAAAATTGCGAAACCAATTTGTACGGTACTTATCAATTGCGCAACAAGCAGCACGTGGACAATCACACCATGATTGACCATAAAGTGCCGCACTGCGAATCGAATGAACACTACAAAGGAATACTTTACGATCAATCCACAGGGGTGTTCAACGGAAAAGTATTTGTGCGAGAAGATGCCCAAAAAACCAATGCTTTCCAGCAAAACGCAAACATCGTAATGAGCGACAAGGCCAGCATGAACTCCAAGCCAGAACTGGAAATCTATGCCGACGATGTGAAATGCTCACACGGATCCACTACGGGTCAGTTTGACGAAGAAGCCGTATTCTACCTTATGGCGCGTGGAATATCGGAGCAAAATGCGAGAGAACTTTTGGTGAAAGCCTTTGTTGGTGAAGTTTTGGAGAAAATCCATCACCCAGAAGTAAAAGCCTTGTTTGGGGAAGAAGATTAAAAGTGAGCCAAGAAATGCGAGAGAACACTATGGAAATCAGTGCCTTTGATGTAAGTGCGGTAAGAGCACAATTCCCCATTCTTCAGCGGAAAGTGAATGGGCAAAAACTCGTGTATCTCGACAATGCGGCAACCGTTCAAAAACCTCAAATGGTGATTGATGCATTGACGCATTATTACAGCCATTACAACGCCAACATCCACCGTGGAGTGCACAGCTTGGCTCAAGAAGCTACTCAAGCCTATGAGGACGCTCGCATCAAGATTCAAGAGCACATCGGCGCGGAGCATTCGCACGAAATCATCTTCACGATGGGAACCACAGATGCCATCAATTTAGTGATGCAAACGTGGGGTCGCAGCCAGCTGACTTCGGGAGATACGGTGCTCATTTCTGCCTTGGAACACCACTCCAACATGGTTCCTTGGCACCTTTTGAAAGAAGAAAAGGGCATTCAGATTGAAATCATTCCCATCCATCCCGATGGAAGCTTGAACATGGAAGCCTATGCTGAATTGTTGCAGAAGAAGGAGGTGAAGTTGGTTTGCGTAAACCACGTGAGCAACGCCCTTGGCAGCATCAACCCAATAAAAGAAATGGTGCGTTTGGCCCATGAGGCTGAAGCACGATGCATGATTGATGGAGCTCAAGCTTTGCCACATTCGAAAGTCGATGTTCAAGACCTCGATGCTGACTTTTATGCTTTTAGCGGACACAAAGTTTATGGTCCTACAGGCATTGGAGTGCTCTACGGGAAAGAAGACCTCTTGAACCAAATGCCACCGTGGCGAGGAGGAGGGGAAATGATTGCATCCGTTGAATATCAATCATCCACTTACAACACCCTTCCGCACAAATTTGAAGCGGGTACGCCCAACATTGCTGGAGGAATTGCCCTCGGACGTGCTATCTACTATGTTCGTTCCATTGGAGTTGACAACATTGAAGCGCACGAGGCACATCTCTTGAATGCCCTCACCCAAAAAACCGCCCACATTGATGGATTGAAAATCTATGGAACAGCTGAGAAGAAAGCTGGAGTATTTTCTTTTCTGGTTGATGGCACCCATCCTTATGACGTAGGAACCCTGTTAGATCAAATGGGCGTTGCCGTAAGAACGGGCCACCACTGCGCTGAACCCTTAATGAACCATTTTGGCATACCGGGAACCATTCGTGCCAGTTTTGCTTGCTACAACACCATGGAAGAAGTGGACGTCTTTGTGCAGGCTCTTGAACGTGCTCTAAAGATGTTGCGCTAGCCACAATTCTTTAAAAAAATAGAACAGCAGCCGTTTGGGCTTGTTACCTTTGTACTATGGAATCACTAGCAGAACGAAAGGCCGAAATTCTTGACGAGTTCATGATGTTTGATGACTGGATGCAGAAGTACGAGCACATCATCGAATTAGGAAAAGAGCTGCCCTTGATTGACGAGCAGTTCAAAACGGAAGACCACCTCATCAAAGGATGTCAATCTCGTGTTTGGTTGCACGCCAGCGAAGGTGAACAAGGCAAGGTGCACTTCACTGCTGATAGCGATGCCATCATCACCAAAGGGCTCATCGCTTTAATGATTCGCTACCTCGGTGATTTACCTGCTAAGGATGTGGCAGCTGCAGACATGGATTTCATTCAAGAAATTGGCTTGCAAGACCATTTGAGTCCGACGAGAAGCAACGGGCTTGTGAGTATGGTGAAACAAATGAAATTGTATGGAATGGCCTTGGCCGCAAAGCAATTGTAATGACGATAGAAGAAAAACGGGCATATGAGAAGCAGGTAGTGGAGGTTTTAAAAACCATCTTCGACCCTGAAATTCCAGTTGACATCTATGAATTGGGATTGATTTATGAGGTGAAGGTGTCTGACGAAGGACACTGCCACATTATGATGACCCTCACCTCCCCATCTTGTCCTGTTGCTGAATCCCTGCCCGTTGAAGTGGAAGAAAAAGTAGCCACCATTGATGGCATTTCTTCCGCCAAAGTAGAAATCACCTTCGAACCTTCATGGACGCAAGACATGATGAGTGAAGAGGCCAAATTGGAACTTGGCTTCCTTTAAACCCAAGCCCTTAACCAACTTCCCATGACCGAAGACCGAAAAAAGCACGTGGCCATTCTTGGATCCACCGGCTCCATAGGTACTCAAGCCCTTGAGGTGATGAGTGAACAAGCCGACCGCTTTGAAGTAGAAGTGTTGACTGCTCACAGCAACGCAGAACTGCTCATTGAACAAGCATTGAAATACCGACCCAATGCAGTAGTGATTGGAGATGAGGCCAAATTTGAAGCCGTTAGGGACGCCCTATGGGAAGCTGAAATCAAGGTTTTTGCTGGTGCCGAAGCCTTGGAACAGGTGGTTGAGATGGAAGAAATCGATGTGGTGCTCACCGCACTCGTGGGTTACGCTGGATTGAAGCCCACACTCGCCGCCATCAATGCAGGGAAACACATCGCACTTGCCAACAAAGAAACCTTGGTAGTGGCCGGTGAGCTAGTGACGCAAAAAGCCAAGGAAAAAGGAGTAAATATCTACCCCGTAGATTCTGAGCATTCTGCCATCTTTCAATGCCTTGTGGGAGAATTCCATAATCCCATTGAGAAAATCGTTTTAACGGCTTCTGGCGGGCCTTTTCGCGGTCGGACGAAAGAAGAACTGAAAACCGTAAGCAAGGCCCAAGCCCTCAAGCATCCGAATTGGGAAATGGGTGCCAAGATTACCATCGATTCTGCCAGTTTGATGAACAAGGGCTTGGAGGTGATCGAAGCAAAATGGCTTTTTGGTTTGCGCCCAGATCAAATCGAAGTGATTGTCCACCCGCAATCCATCATCCACTCTTTGGTGCAATTCGAAGATGGATCCATGAAAGCGCAGATGGGCTTGCCAGACATGAAGCTCCCCATTCAATATGCACTGGCTTACCCCCAGCGCTTGAAAAATGAGTTTCCGCGTTTTCGCTTTTTAGATTACCCGCAATTGACCTTTGAAGAGGCCGACACTACCACCTTTCGAAACCTCCAACTCGCCTTTGATGCCCTGGAAAAGGGAGGAAACATGCCTTGCATTTTGAACGCCGCTAATGAAGTAGCTGTAGCCGCTTTTTTGAAGGATGAGATTGGGTTTTTGGCCATGAGTGATCTCGTGCAACATTGCATGGATAAGGTGTCTTTCATTGCCAAGCCAAATTTGAATGAACTCATTTTAAGCGATGAACGCACCCGGGATCTCGCTCACGATTTTTTGAAGCAATAAAAAGCCAACTCACTTTCATGAATTGGCTTTAATCGGTTGCGTTGTGGGTTCTTTTGGGATGAACCTACACCGTCATGATGTCTTTTTCCTTTTCCACTAGAATAGCTTCCACCTTGGCAACATAAGCATTGGTTAACTCTTGAACCTTTGCCTCGGCGGTTTTGGCTTCATCTTCGCTCAAACCGTCCTTTTCAGCCGCTTTAATGAAATCATTGGCCTCTTTTCGCGCATTTCTGAGGGAAACTTTCGCGTTCTCGCTTTCGGCTTTGGCTTGTTTCACCAATCCCATTCTACGCTCTTCCGTGAGGGCAGGAACATTGATCATGATGATATCGCCATTGTTCTGTGGGTTCAGTCCCAAATTGGCGTTGATAATGCTCGTAGAAATGGTATCCAACATTCCTTTTTCCCAAGGTTGAATGCTGAGGGTTCTTGGGTCTGGAGTACTCACATTGGCCACTTGTTTCAGTGGGGTGATGCTTCCGTAGTAGTCTATCTTCACGCTGTCGAGCATGCTGGGGTGCGCTTTTCCTGCGCGAACTTTCACCAATTCGGCCTTCATGTGAGCGATGGCCTTTTCCATTTGATCTTTGGCCTCGTCGAGCGCCATTTGTATCTCCTCGTTCATAGTATCAACTGTTCTTTGTCCTAAAAATTAACTAAAGTCCCCACTTGTTCCCCTTTGATTACGCGCATGAGATTGCCCGGTTCATTCATATCGAACACAATGATCGGCAAGTCGTTTTCATTGCACAGGGTGAAAGCAGTCATGTCCATCACCTTCAAGCCTTTTTCAAACACTTCAGTAAAGGTAATGGTTTCAAAACGTTCTGCTTTTGGGTTCTTTTCTGGGTCTTCTGTGTAGATTCCGTCCACCCGTGTTCCTTTCAAAATCACGTTGGCATCAATCTCGATGGCGCGCAACGACGCGGCGGAGTCCGTAGTGAAGAAAGGATTCCCAGTACCTGCCCCAAAAATCACTACCCTGCCCTTCTCAAGGTGGCGAATGGCTCTTCTGCGGATGAAGGGCTCAGCTATTTGCTTCATTTCGATAGCACTTTGTAAGCGGGTGCTCACCTCAATCGATTCCAAAGCCGCTTGGAGCGCCATAGCGTTGATCATGGTGGCGAGCATTCCCATGTAATCTCCTTGGGTACGTTCCATCCCGCCTTCTTCGGCTTGTACTCCTCTGAAAATATTTCCTCCTCCAATAACGATCGCCACCTCTACACCGGCGTCCACTATTGTTTTCACCTCTTCGGCATATTGACGCAATACGCGGTTATCAATGCCGTAATTCTTCTCCCCCATGAGGGCTTCTCCACTTAATTTCAGTAGGACGCGATGGTACTTCATTCTCCTTAGGTATTTTCACTGCGAAGATGCAAAAAATTCGTGGAATGTGTTCGAAACTCTTGTGCAACAAAAAAGGGCCATTCCAACGGAACAGCCCTTCAAGAGTAGTAATAACGTTCAAGGAATTATCCGAGAGCGATGCGTTTAAAATCGGTCACAGTAAGATCAGCCTGTTGGCTTTTCAAATACTGATCAATAGACACCTTGTTGTCTTTGATGAAAGGCTGATTCAACAAAGTTGCCTCTTTGAACCACTTCTTCACTCTTCCTTCAGCAATTTTCTCGGCCATTTCAGCTGGCTTTCCTTCTTGAATTGCCAAATCCTTACCAATTTCTCTTTCTTTTTCAATCAGGTCGGCAGGGATGGTCTCAGGAGTAACGGCAACAGGCGCCATTGCGGCAACTTGCATTGCAACATCACGTCCTACATCCTCACCAGCATCAGCGGTAAATCCAACAATCGACGCCAATTTGTTTCCTGGGTGATTGTAAGCGGTTACCTTCTCAGCAGATACTGTTTCGAAAGCAGAGAGATCAATTTTCTCACCAATCTTTCCAATTTCTTCGATCAACTTGTCGCCAATGCTCAGATCAGAACCGGTGTAAGTCATCGCTTTCAATTCTTCAACGTTGCTTGGGTTGTTGTTGATGGCGATGTCCAAGATGGTGTTTGCCAAATTTCCAAACTGTTCATTCTTCGCAACGAAATCAGTTTCACAGTTCAAAACCATCAAAACTGCACGTTTTCCGTCGGTGCTTGACTTAGCGAGAACGAGTCCTTCAGCAGCATCGCGATCGCTACGCTTAGCGGCTACTTTTTGACCTTTCTTACGAAGGATATCGATGGCGGCATCGAAATCTCCCTCCGCTTCTTGCAGTGCTTTCTTGCAATCCATCATGCCCGCACCGGTTTGTTGACGAAGCTTATTTACTTCAGCTGCAGTGATTTTCATCTCAACAGTATTTAAATGTTTTCTAAACGCACAAACCTAGGTCTGTACTTGTGAATTGGTATACTTACTTTGCTGCTTCCGATTTCTCTTCTGCTGCTTTTTCTTTTTTAGGAGCTGCTTCTTTCTTCTCCTTGTCCATTTTTCTTTCAGACAAACCTTCAGCAATAGCTCCAACAACAACGTCCATTACTTTGGCAATTGATTTAGAAGCATCGTCATTCGAAGGAATAGCGAAATCAACAGAACGGGGATCAGAGTTGGTATCTACCATTGCGAAAGTTGGGATTCCCAATTTTTTCGCTTCGGCGAGTGCGATGTGCTCTTTGCGCACGTCGACCAAGAATACTGCAGCTGGGAGACGCGTAAGGTCTGCAATCGAACCTAAGTTTTTCTCCAATTTTGCACGCTGACGTGTAATTTGAAGACGCTCTCTTTTTGACAAGGTTTGGAAAGTACCATCGGTCTCCATTTTGTCAATTTGCGACATCTTACGGATGGCTTTACGGATGGTGGCGAAATTCGTCAACATTCCTCCAGACCAGCGCTCAGTAACGAAGGGCATGTTCACTGCTCCTACTTTTTCTGCTACGATGTCTTTTGCTTGTTTCTTCGTTGCAACGAAGATGACTTTCTTTCCTGACTTTGCGATTTGCTTCAGGGCGTTGGCAGCTTCGTCGAGCTTTACAACGGTTTTATTGAGGTCAATGATGTGGATCCCTTTCTTCTCATCGAAGATATAAGGTGCCATATGTGGGTTCCACTTTCTTTTGAGGTGACCGAAGTGAACTCCTGCTTCGAGGAGCTCGTCAAAATTGGTTCTAGCCATGATAATTGTTTACCTTCCTTTAGGGCAATCGCTGAGTAGCTAATTTAGATCTGAGCGATTTGGATCCTAAACAATGAATAATAAATGAATGATAAAATTCTGTTAAGCGGATTAACGCTTTGAGAATTGGAATTTTTTACGCGCTTTTTTCTGTCCGAATTTCTTACGCTCAACCATACGTGGGTCACGCGTTGTCAATCCTTCTGCTTTCAATGACGGCTTCCATTCTTCGTTGATTTCGATCAACGCTTTAGAAATCGCCAAGCGAACAGCTTCTGCTTGACCGGTGATACCACCACCGTTTACATTAACTTTAACGTCGTATTTACCGACGGTTTCCGTGATAGCGAAGGGTTGAACGATTTTGTACTGAAGCGTTCCCACTGGGAAATAGTCTTCGTACTTACGGTTGTTGATCGTAACTTCTCCCTTGCCATCAGACAAGTAGATGCGAGCAACAGCGTTCTTTCTTCTTCCGGAGGTATTGATTACTTCCATAATTGGCACCTTATTATTGCTTATGCTTTAATTGTATATTCTGCTGGAGTTTGGGCTTCGTGCTTGTGATTTGCATCGGCATAAACGAACACATTTTTGAAAATGGCTCTACCCAACTTGTTTTTCGGCAACATCCCTTTTACAGACTTCTCTACCAAGGCGATCGGGTTTTTCTCATGCACTTCACGCGCGGTTTGAACTCGTTGACCACCAGGATAGCCTGTGTGACGGATGTACTCTTTCTGTGTCCATTTCTGACCAGACAAACTCACTTTTGCAGCGTTGATCACGATTACGTAATCTCCACAGTCTGCGTGCGGTGTAAAGTTTGTTTTATGTTTACCTCTCAACAAAGAAGCAACATTCGACGCCAAACGGCCCAAAGCCTGTCCTTCTGCATCGATGATCATCCACTTTTTATCAGCGTTCTCTTTATTAGCTGAAATTGTCTTGTAACTTATCGTATCCACCTCAATTGGTTTTAAAAGGGTTTTTAGCGCCCAAAAACGGGCTGCGAAGATAAGACGAATTTTCCTTTATGCCAAGCACCCCCCAATGAAATCATCCATGAATTATTATCATTCTCATGAAGTTAGGGAGATAAAAGTACGGCTCTCTCCCGTGAAATGAGCCTTCCACGGCAGGAAACCCCTTAACAAAACCATAGCAAATCCCGCAGAAAAAAGCCCTTGAGCTTATGAAGACTCGAGCGGAAGTTGTGAACAAACCCGTTCTTTGATCGCTTCATTTTGCTCGATTTTCATTCGAGTTGAAGCCTCATCACTCAAAAAATCACAGCACCAGCTACTTCCATCACCCACAAAAAACCACTCCCTTCCAAAAAGCATCCGTTCACCAAAATATTGGTACCGCTGGCTCATTCGCCTCCGTGTAAACAATTGATTATAGGTAAATTGAAGATAAGTTTTGTTTCGAACCACATCAAAAACCATTATTATGAATACACTTTCTACTTCAAGTACGCTGCATTTGATCTGGATTTTTAACGATAAATAATCCTTCATAATGCTTGATTTCCGATAAAGGCGTTGCGGCTTCTGCTCCAACGCTTTTTTTGGCAATTAACTTTTTCAAATGCAATGCTTTACCGATCAGAAAAAGGCCCTTAATTGCACTCCACCTGTATGAATGGAAGGTGTGGTGGCTGATTTTCGTCCGTTGTAAACCAAATTCAACTGAAGATTCTTTCCAACGGTTCTTTGGATGCTTGCTGACCACGTGAAATTTCTTCCTACCTGCAAGGCCTCCAACATTTCAAAGGCGAGTGCATTGTTGTTTTCTCCGTCGTAGGTGATTTCAACCCAATGAAAATCGGCCTGCAACAGTCCTTTACTGGGATCGCTCCACTTCGCTTCCACACCCAAATCAAGAATCTCAGCCGCTTGTCCGCCCAACTCATCCTCGTTGTTCTTCACCACATACCGTCCTTTCACACTCACCCTTTGTGTGGTGCTCGGCTGCCATTGAAGCTCCGGAGCGATTTCTTGATAACGAATGAAAAAATTTCTCCCGCTCACAAAATCACTCAAGGCCCGTTTTTGTCCTATACGGTTTCTCAACAATCCTGTCACTCCCTTCGAAAGGGTCCACCTTGCACCCACTTCATGGTAGCGATCGCTTCTCGATTCAAAACCGTTACTGAGCAAGTTTTTGTTTCGTTGATCTTGATACGTGTAATCTGCACTGAATACAGAGCTGCTTCTGTTATAGGCCAGAGCATTTCGAAATGAACTCTGTAAGGTAATTAAGGAACTATCAGCAATGTTTTGCTCAAAAGGGTTGAACCTTGAAAACTCATTCTCATTACTGGTCTTTCGCTCTACCCGATAGGCTGCATTGTTACTCCACTTGGCCAAGCTCCCCTTCCACCCTTTCTCATTGCTCCATATCCTCGCCGGTTGGATGAGCAGGGTTTCCGAAAACTGATTGCTAAAGGTCCTGCTGTATTGATTGGACGGAACCCATGAACGAATGTAGTTGGCTTCGTAGGCAAATGTGGCAATTTCGAACTCGTCCAAATCACGCACACCATCCCCATCGTAGTCGTTCCAAATATAGGCCCCTTGTCCTGGAGGCACTTCGAGGTAGATGAATTCCCGCCGCTGCTCCAAACCGCTGCCCAATTCATAGAATAGGTTGGAGGAGATGGCCCCACGAGCCAGATTCAATCGGTGCTCCAAGCGACCAAGAAGGGTTTCGTCGGGCTCGATGTTGGACAGGTCGGAACGAACAATTTTAAGGTTTCGCTGACTCACACTCACTTGAACCGATTGCGCTCCATTGTTATTAAAGCCAATTCGAGCTCCGTATTCTTCAGCACGAGCAATTCGGGTGAGGGTCAGGCTGTCTGGCAATTCATCGCTTCGCTGACCATAAAACACATTCCACACCAAAGGGTTTCCTTCTTCTTGATTCCCCATACTTCCCTGCCATTCATGAAACTGGTATCCACTCAATACCGCTCTTCGTTGTTCATTGAACTCAAATTCATCTTGATACCGAAATACAAGTTTCCCGAGATTTTTTTGTGCCACACTTTTGTGTCGGTAAAAACTACTGTTGACTTGCTTTTCGGTAGAGGTATAGCTTCCGTTGTACTGGAGCAAGTATCCTTCATCTTGCCATTTCAGTGCTCCATTAGCTCGGTAGCCCCCAAAAAGCGCCCCCGCTTGGAAGGTTTCCCCACCAATTCGAAACTCTTTGTTCTTGCCTTTTTTCCATTCTAGGCTCACTTCCCCCAGATGTTGGTCTGTATTGAGGTTCACGCCCAAAGTGTTCCAATTTCGATCAAACTCCACAGCCCTAAAACGCTCAATTGGACTGAAAAACTGACTGACATATTCATGACTCGCCCTCACTTGAACACTGCTGGAATCGAGGGATATTTGATGCTTCCATTCCGTATAGACCCCAACACCATTGTCGTCTTCCTTGTCCAAAGACGAAAAGGTGTTTTGATCGTTCCTCGATAAGGCCAAACCGCTTTGAATGTAGCTGTCTTTTCGATAAGCATATCTGAGCACGCCACTGGCCATTTGTCTCCGTTTGGGGGCAATGAGCAAACGAACGGGCTCATGGGTTCCCGTCAGAACAATGCTTCCATCGTCTAAGGTGTCTGGCGCAGCCCAAGCAAACGATCGGCCATTGGCGGTGAATCCATCTTCAACATAATTTCCCTTTCCCGATCCTACGAAGGCAAAGCGCGCGGTGTATTGAGCCAATTCGGGATTGTCTGAACGCACCAAAACACTATCATAGCCAAGGGAATCGATGAGCATGTACAGTACTTGACCTTCGGAAAAGCCTACACTATCAATGCTGTTCCTCAAAGCCTTGAAAACCTCATCTCCAGCATCTCGAAGCACATTCTTATCTGCAGTTTCTAGGGTTTGTTGAAGGGGTTGATTCTTGCTGTCTTGTTCGCTGTAAGCGTGGATTGTCCATGACCACTTGTCTTGTTCTCCGCTCACTTTGCTTTGAAGCATGGTACGCGCGTAATTCTTGTCGCTATACTGAAACTCAACCGTAATCCGCCGGTCTTTGGTGATGCGCCTAGTGGGCATGAAGGTGATTTCTGCCGCGTTGTAATCAATGGTGTAATCGTAGTCTCTCCCACGTTGGAGGAGTTGACCGTCAATGAACACCCGTTCTGTTCCTGCGAGCACAACGATGAACAATTCGTTTTCATCGCCCGTGAGTCGGTAAGGCCCTTGATTTCCTTCAATTCCTTGAATCACGTTTCGAGCAAACTTTCCTTTGGACACCGCCATGCTGGCCTGAACTTGATATTGATCCCACGCTGTTTCAAAATTGGCCCCTCGAGAACGCTTTTGAAATCGCATGAAATGATCGTCGCGTTCGGCAATTTGAAAATCTCCCGCCACCAAGGAACTGGACTCATTAAATAGCTTGACGTAAACTTGGTCAAAATCTTGGAGCTGACTGGTGTTTCCATCGGGCTGAATGGGCAAGTTATCATCCGTAACACTGGCTAAAATTTGAATGTCGTCTGTAATGAATCCCGAGAGTTGAAGGTTCAGGGCAGCGTTCACCGATAAATTCTGATTGTTTCCGAAAACGAGTCCGCGAGAAAGCGAGCCTGACTTGTTCAAAGCGCTTTGTTCATCTTCCTCAAATCTTCCTGCGGTTTGAAGCACATAGGGTTTAAAATTCGCCGACCCCGCCGGACGAAAAAGGGAGGTATCTTTGTGTGAGAACTCGAGTGGTGGCAGTTGTATGGCGCTGATTTGGATGAGGAGAGAGTCGGCTTCCCCTTGATAATTTGGGAAGTAAACGCCGGGCAGAAAAGAAATCAATTCATATTGCTCCGGTTCGAGAGTAGCGCTAAGCACTTTCAATTCAGCCCCAAAAGGAAAGTCACCCAGAATCTTCACGGTGTCTTTTTGGGCTTGAATCCATTGTTGATTTGATGATGAAGAAATTTGGGCATGGTTTTGCTTCGCGAAGCTGCACATGAGCCCCATCCAAAGAAGGAATACTGCGGTATGTTGAAAGCGCGAAAACTGCATTGCCCGGTTAGTGGTACATGGGAAACGAAAAAGCGCCCGGTTTATTCACTATTTGAAACCCATTTTAAAATTCAATAGCAAGACATGTTCAAATCGGGGGTAGGCGGTATTCACCTCATTTTGAAATTGATAACCCAAACTGATGTAGCGCCTTTTTTTAATCTTCCGTTCGACTTCGAGTTTATATCGCATGTCGCTCAACTCATGAACTCCCTCTCCTGTAGAAATGAAAGCCTCGAGTGAAGCGCTAGCGGATAGTTTCTTGGAGAGTTCTCTCGAAACGCCCATTTTGCTTCGAAAGGCCCTTCTAAAGTCCACAAAGCTTTCGGTAGAAGCCACTCGTCCGCTTTGATAACGAACCCGAAAGTCAAATTTCCAATCTTTCCAACCTTCATCCAGCTTTACGTCGAAGGCCATTCTTTGCCGGAAACTAAAAAATCCATCTTCTTGTCCCTGCCAACCAGCCCTCAGTGTGGCCGAAAGTTTCAGCCACTTTTTCACTTTCCAATCGCCCCCAAGGTCAAAAATAAAGTCTGAAGTTCTCGTTCCTCCTTGATCTGTTCTCCATTGCGGTTCGAAATTGACCTCGTAAGGACCCTTCAAATTCTGCTCGAGTTTAATGGACGTCCACGTACCAAAATCATGATACTGGGCTTGCCCTTGAATCGCAGAACAAAGCAAAGCCACAAGCGCAAAAAAGAAGTGATTAATCTTGATCATAAATGCGGAGGGTTCCTAAATCAAGTGTCTCTTTTCGATCGGTAATTTCTACTTCGCGAATCACCGGCATGCGATTGGGATCTCCATTGGCATTCCCTGTGGTATCACCCGAATAAACATAAATGGTGTATTTACCTTCACGCAAGAAGTTGAATTCGAATTCTCCATCATAATTGGTGTGGATTCGATCACTGGGAGAAAGTTCGTCATCGTAAATGATGAAAACCTCTTCATCTGCCGCAGGATAGCGCGTTTGAAACGTTGCCGGATTGCTTAAAACCAAGCGGATCTCTTTTTGTACAAAGCCGCGAATGGAAGCTCTTCCGCCTTCTCCGGCTTGTTTGCTGCATCCCATCAAAAGCATTGAAAAGACCAAAGCAAAAGCGTAAATTGTTCTCATATTATCCATTAAGTTATCAAAAGTACGCTTTTGGCTAACTTTACCCCCCAATATGTTTTTAGAAAATACGAGTAACAGAGGTAAGCGAAGAGGATGGATCGAGGTGGTCTGTGGATCGATGTTTTCGGGAAAGACCGAAGAATTGATCCGTAGGATGAAGCGTGCGCGTTTTGCTCGACAAAGGGTTGAAATTTTTAAACCCGCCCTTGACACTCGCTACAGCCATCAAGAAGTGGTGAGCCATCAAGGCAATGCCATCCAATCTACCCCCATACCGCACAGTTCACAACTCCTGTTTTTAGCGAGCGATATTGAAGTTGTGGGGATTGATGAAGCACAGTTTTTCGACGATGAACTTCCCAATGTAGTTACCACCCTTGCAAATTCTGGTGTGAGGGTGATTATTGCCGGACTCGATCTCGACTTTAAAGGGCGCCCATTCGGACCCATGCCTCAACTCCTCGCCCTCGCGGAGTACGTTACCAAAGTGCATGCAGTATGTGTGAAAACGGGCGACCTCGCGCATTATTCCTACCGTTTTAATCAAAACGACGCCTTGGTTGAATTGGGAGAAAGTGAAACCTATATTCCGCTGAGCAGGGAAGCATTTAATGACGCAATGAAAAATCCCGAAGCCATGAATATCGAAGCGAAAGCGTGGGAGCTTTGGCAGGAATCGGAACGCAAAAAAGACTTGGAACGAGCAGCTTCACAAACTAACTCGAACAAGAACGCAGAGCAATGAAACAGCAATCCCTCGCGTATTGGGCAGCGGCCATTGGAGCCGAATTGGTGGGTGAGGATTTGTCGTTCTCCGAAATCTCGCTTGACACCCGGAAGCTGACCAACGCTGCTGCGTGTTTATTCATTGCCCTTCGAGGGCAAAGGCATGATAGTCACCAATTTATTCCCGCTGCCTACGACCTTGGAGCGCGTTGTTTTTTGGTGGAAGAACTCCCAAAACAAACCCTTGAGGGAGCATCTTATTTGGTGGTTGCTAACAGTCTTCAGGCCTTTCAAAAAATGGCGGCTCATCACCGATCGAAATGGAAAAACCCCGTTTGGGGCATTACGGGAAGCAACGGGAAAACCACCGTTAAAGAGTGGTTAGCACAAGCGCTCTCCTCCCATCTTCAAGTGGCCCGATCTCCAAAGAGTTACAATAGCCAAATTGGTGTTCCTTTGAGCCTCCTGCTTCAAAACGGAAAGCGGGATCTCAACATCATTGAAGCAGGCATCTCCATGCCCGGGGAAATGGCCGCGTTGGAAAGCATGATCCAACCGGAAATGGGCATCATCACCCTCATTGGTGAAGCCCACCTTGAACACTTTCAGGATAAAGCTGCGCTGGCTAGAGAAAAGTGTCTTCTCTTCAAAAACTGCGAGCAAGTGCTCTTCCCAAAAGACGATCCTCACATCGAAGTTGCATTGGATGAAATGGGCTTTGCTGGCCAGCGGCTTACTTGGGGAAAATCGGCTGACTCCGACCTCCAACTCATCAGCCATTCTCGCCATTTCGACACACAGAAACTCAGCCTAAAGTGGCAAGGAGAAACCTTTGAGGTGAGCATTCCATTCAGTGATCAAGCATCACGAGATAACGCCTTAATGGTGAGTCTTTGCATGTTGAATTTGGGCTTCGGTTTTGAGATTGTGCGTAAAGAACTTTTTCAGCTTAACCCTGTGAGCATGCGCATGGAAATCCTGGAAGGGAAATACCACAGCACCATCATCAGTGATGTGTACAGCAACGATTTAGCCTCCTTGGAAATTGCCCTCGATGAATTGCGTTGGCTGAGAAATGAAGGCGCCGAGAGAACCGTGGTTTTAAGCGATATTTTGGGCAGCAGTATTCCAGAAAAGAAACTCTATCGTCGGGTTTTCGAACTCCTACACGAAAAGGGAGTAACCCGCTTCATTGGAGTGGGGCCTGCCATTGCGCGAAATGCCCCTGAGGAAGAACTCCAATGCGAACTCTACCCCAATACGGAAAGTTTACTGAAGCAATTTGACATCCGCTCCATCGAAAATGCCGCAATATTGGTTAAAGGAGCACGGATTTTTGAATTGGAGAAACTGGTTGCCTTACTTCAAGAGCAGCACCACGAAACCGTGCTTGAAATCAATCTCGATCACCTCGTACAAAACCTCAATCACTATCGCGGAAAAGCCGGAAAAAACACCAAAGTTATGGCGATGGTCAAAGCCTTTGGATATGGCACGGGCGCCAGTGAATTGGCCTCCGCTTTGGAGTATGAACAAGTGGATTATCTCGGTGTGGCTTATCCCGACGAAGGTGTAGAATTGAGGCAACAGGGCATTGAGATTCCTATCATGGTTTTGAATGCTCCCATTTCTTCCGCGGCCCTGTTCGTGAAATACAATCTCGAACCGGTGATTTACTCTTTAAAACAAGCTGAAGGAATGTTCAAGGCTTGGGATTTGATGAACTTGAACGGTACCCAAAAAATCCACTTGGAATTGGATACCGGAATGAAAAGGCTCGGTTTTGAAGAAGACCAACTATCCTCAGTGTTGGAATTGCTGATTGAACAAGAGGAGGCTGTTGAGGTGTGTTCTGTGTACAGCCATTTTGTTGCTGCAGACGATCCCACAGAAGATGAATTTACCCTCGAACAAATTGCCCGATTTGAACGGATGAGCAAGCGCACCAAAGAAAAGCTAGGCTACCCCTTTTTGATGCATCTTTCCAATACCTCAGGCATTGAACGTTGGCCGCAAGCTCGCTTCGATATGGTGCGTTTGGGAATAGGGTTGTATGGTATTTCCAATAGTGAATCAGAAAGAAACTACCTCACCCCTGTGGCTACATTGAAATCCATGGTTTCTCAAGTGAAACAAATTAAAAAAGGGGAGTCCATAGGATATGCTCGAAGCTTCATTGCGCATAAGGACATGGAAATTGCTACTGTTGCCATCGGTTATGCAGACGGATTATCAAGACGCTTGAGCAATGGGCGAGGATCCCTGATGATCAACAATACGATGGTGCCTATTTTGGGTCGGGTTTGCATGGACATGACCATGTTGGATGTTACCAACCTTGGAGTATCCCCGGGTGATGAAGCCATTGTTTTTGGTGAGAATCCAAGGATAGAAGAAATTGCTCATTTACTGGAAACCATCCCCTATGAAGTAATTAGCGGGGTATCGAAGCGTGTTAAACGGGTATATGTTCATCTTTAAGGAATGACCTACACCATTGGGCGGTATGGAAATGCTAAGTTTGTTTGTAATACGTTTGAAGTTCTTGCGGACTTTCAATTACTTTGAAACAACCTGTATACCTATTTACTCATGAGAATTATTGCACTTTTTGCAGCTTTTATGCTGTGCGGCAATTTGTTGGCTCAAATGGAACATGCCAACGGAGAATTGATTGTTCAGCTCAAAGACAACACGCAAGTTGACCAGTTCCTTCAAGATTTTGGAACCATTGGTGATGCGAACATCGAACTCGAACTCATCGAAGAGCTGAGTGCCCCCATGCACCTGTGGCATTTTAAATTCAACCCCAACACCATTGACGAAAACACCCTTCTTCGCTTGGTGAAGATGAACGACAACGTTGGTTTGGCACAGTTCAACCATTTTGTAGAGAAGAGAGAAACTACCCCCAACGATCCTGTTTACGGAAACCAATGGCACCACTACCAAGCCAACGACAAAGACATTGATTCTGATCTCGCTTGGGACATCACTACTGGAGGACTCACTGCTGCTGGCGACGAAATTGTGGTTTGTGTGATTGAAGGAGGAAACCTCAACCACCCCGATTTGGTGGACAACAAATGGGTGAATGAAAACGAAATCCCCAACAATGGCATTGATGATGATGAAAACGGATACATCGATGACTACGAAGGTTGGAACGTCAACAATCAAAACGATGACTTTGGAGCCAATAATGGTCATGGAACCAGTGTTTTTGGCATGATCGGCGCCAAAGGGAACAACGAAAATGGAGTTGCAGGAATCAACTGGGATGTTAAACTCATGGGGATTGCAGGTTACAATATTGGATCAGAAGCCAACATCATTCAATGTTACACCTACCCATTGGTGCAACGTCAATTGTATGAAGCAACCAATGGCGACAAAGGAGCTTTCGTCGTTGCTACCAATGCATCTTGGGGAATTGACGGAGGAGATATCAGCAGCGTTCCTGTTTGGGCCGCCTTTTACGATACGCTTGGTACTTATGGAATTTTGAATTGTGGGGCGACCACCAACTCGGCCTTGAATGTGGACGTAGCGGGAGATATCCCAACTGCAGCACCCAGCGATTACATGATATCTGTTACCGCAACCAATAGTGACGACGTACGTACGTTCTCCGGTTACGGGCAAACGACCATCGACTTAGGAGCCCCGGGTGAAGCCGTTTGGACGTCTTCAGGTTCAAGCCAAACTACCAGTACCTCGGGAACCAGTTTCGCCTCTCCACTCACCGCAGGAGCCATTGCCTTGCTCTATTCTGCACCTTGCCCATCCTTGGCGCAAATCATGCATGCCGATCCACAAGCAGCAGCCGATTTAGTGAGACAAGCCCTCTTCGATGGGGTGGATCTTGTACCTAACTTGACTACTGAATGTGTTACTGGCGGTCGATTAAATGTATTCAACAGTTTGCAGATTTTGCTGGATAATTGCTCATTCAACGAATGCTTGCCTCCCTTTTCTGTGAATGCCGCTTCGAATGGCGATGGAACGTACACCGTTGCCTGGAATGCCCTTGGTAGTATGGAATCTTTTGGTTTGCGTTATCGAGAACTGGGTATGGACGAATGGACCAACATTGAGGGCATTGAAGGTGAATCTTATGTATTGGACGGACTCACTTGGTGCACCGATTACGAA
>CAZYPV010000022.1:40821-42001 GCA_964649515.1 uncultured Comamonadaceae bacterium
CATTGAAGGTGAATCTTATGTATTGGACGGACTCACTTGGTGCACCGATTACGAATTGGAAATGTATGCCAACTGTGAAAATGGGGATAGCGACTGGACCAGCACCATCACTTTTGAAACCGAAGGATGCTGTGAGTTGCCATCTAACGAAAGTCTTGTGCTTACAGGCTTGGACGAGAACAGCGTAAGCATTTCTTGGGAAGACGTTCTCGCGGCAAGCAGTTATCAACTCAGCATCACTCCAGAGGATGGTGAAGTCATTCTTTTGGACGACTTACAAAGCAACACGTACACTTTTGAAGGACTCACTCCTTGTACTGATTACGAAATTGAACTGGGCATCATTTGTCAAGATGGAGTAATCATCAGCCCAGAAGATTATGGCACCTTTAGAACCCTCGGTTGTGGAGCGTGTACTGATAACGCCTATTGCGCTACCATCGCTGAAGGAATTGAAGAGTGGATTGAAGAAGTGAGTGTTGGAGATCAGACTTCCACTACCGGTTCAGATGAAGGGTATGGTGACTATACGGGCTCAAGTGACATTGATTGGGTTTATTACAAACAAAATCCTGAGTACAACAACATCACGTTAACACCTGGATTTGAAGGCGACACCTACAATGAATTCTTCAAGGTTTGGATTGACTTCAACCAAAATGGCGAGTTTACTGAAGACGAGGAGATTGTTTCTGAAATCAGCAATGAGAGTATCTCAGTGGATAACATTGACATCCCAGCAGATGCCCTTTTGGGAAGTACTCGCATGCGGATCTCCATGCGTTGGAGCTCATTCAATCAGCCAGCTCCATCGCCTTGTGCGGAATTTGAGTTTGGTGAAATTGAAGATTACTGCATTTTCATTGAAGAGTTCAACAGTGTGGAGGAAGGCGCAGTAAATAACTTCAGCATCTATCCAAACCCCGCCAATAACATGGTGAACTTGCCCAAGAACGCCGCCGTGGATTATGAGCTTTGCGACGCCAGCGGAAGAGTAATTCTTCGCACCAATGGTACTGTCGGAAGCATTCAGCTCGATCAACTTTCGAACGGTTTGTACTTTGTAAGAGCTATTGGGTCGGAAGGAACGATTTCGAGCACTAAATTGATTGTTCAGCACTAAGAAAGCTAGAATAAGTAAGCAAACCTGCAAGAATGCTTATTGAAGAACCCGGAGCAC
>CAZYPV010000023.1:0-41986 GCA_964649515.1 uncultured Comamonadaceae bacterium
TGCAGCTGCAAAGTGAGGGGTGAAAATTTTGGTGGAAACCGGAAACCTTCCCAAATTCGAAGCATGGCTGGTGGCGGCGGGGAGGGCGGAGGGCCCCGCAGGGGCAGGGTTTTGAATTGGGGAAATCAAAAATTTCTGGGAAAATCGCCGTAAAGTATGCTCCATTCTATAGCAACTATCGAGTTGAATTGTTGTCGCAATTACACCAAAAAACGATTACGCAGTGTTACACTGCTTTTTGAAAATCCGCAGAAGTAAAGAACGTTCTTTTTGTCTTGAAAACATCGCATCTACAAACTCAGCGTATGCAGCTGCAAAGTGAGGGGTGAAAATTTTGGTGGAAACCGGAAACCTTCCCAAATTCGAAGCATGGCTGGTGGCGGCGGGGAGGGCGGAGGGCCCCGCAGGGGCATTGATCTTCAACTAAAAAAATCAAAAAAAATCGATTTTATTGGGTCATTCATTAAAGTTAGTCGACCTTCATTCATCAGCTATCCAAATTACCTCGGAGCACAGTAAACTGAATCTCATTACAAGAACTTACAGATTCTTACTTACTTGCCCTCCCGCATTATTCCTCACTTCCCTGACCCCTACTCCCCTACTTCCTCGATTCAATACTTCCTCGCTTCTACCATTCCTCGCAAGTTCATGCCAGTCCAAAATCATAACCTCCTCCTAACTCGCACAATTCGCACAGAGGAAACAATGCCTAAGTTAAAATGAATCCATCACAAAAAAAGCCACTCCGAGTATCGGGGTGACTCCAACAGCTGCATAACACGGCTGCCATAAAATGCTCAAGCTCGCTCCTCTAGAACAAGTCTCCTAAAAAGTTCGAATCTACGTTCTCTCGAATAAGGAGAAATCCAAGGGTAAGCAGCGCAATTGCGAGCAAACAAATGGTGAGCAAATTGAAAAATGGTTTGGTTCTTTCTGCTTTTTTGGCCTGTTGTCCTGGCGAAGGATTGCTGTTCTCTTTTTTCATTTTTTCATGCTTAAGCTCCAGATTACTTCCAAGGCCATATTCAAATAACGAACTTCACAGTTCAATACCTTGCTCAAGAGCGGGTTAATACTTTCAATTATTTGTTCTTTGATTTTTTCTGATGAAGGGTCTGCACACTTTTGTGAGGCTTTTTTTTCACTTTGTTCTGGTGTTTGATAAGTGATTAAGGTGATGAGCTCTTTGACACTTGACAAAGCGTGATTCATTTGCGCTTTTTCCAGTTCTAACTTCTTTCTTTGGTTCCTGAGTTGATCAATGTCCATCTCCTTCGTCTAAAATTTCCAATGCTTTTCTTCTGAAATAGTTCTTCATGCTTTTTTTACAGAAAACCTTCAGAAATACAGTCACAAAAAGGATGCTTCCTGATACAATCAACCAGCCCATTCCCGGTTGATTAAAATGAGCTTCAAGTTGTCTTGCCGCCGCGTACAACGCAAACAATAAACCCAATGAGCTCAAAACAATGATCAAAACCGAGAACATCATTCGAGCTGCGATGAAGGAGAAATACTCCATTGCTTTCAGTCGTTTCAACTCCAATTCAATACGAAGCCACTCCCGTGCTTGTTCTTCTATTCGTTTAAACATGCTGATCATTAGGCGAGGTGTTTGAGGTGTCTTGGTAAAATGTAAATGGGTCCGCTCCCCATCTCGATCAATCGGCTTTGTGGATCATTACCGAACCACTGCTCAAGCCAATCACCCTGATCTGCAGGAAGTATTAGTAAGTCGGCATTCACCCCAGCTGCATAAGCTCGTATGGCGCTGATGTCATTCTGAAACGATCTGCCAAATTCATCCATCATGAATCGTGTGCCGTTGGGCAGTTCCTTTGGTTTCAGGGTGGTCGCAAGATCTTCATCAAGTCGCAGGCAGCGAAGTGCCTTACCATCAAGAGAAAATAACTCGTCCAGATGTTCGATGATCATTTCTCGATCTGCTCGGTCAGATTCATCAATCCACAAAAGGTTATGAACGCGCTGCTGAACACTCATTTCTGGCACAAGAAGTACGGGACAATTCTGATCTTTCAATAAAGAAGCATAATCACTGTGCAACAAGCGAAACTCGCTGTGCTTGGGATTCCTTCCCAATGCGCTCAGAATGGGTTGCTTGCGTTCGATAATTTTGCGAACATTACTCGCAGCTAAACCAACGTCGATGGTATGATTGATTTCAATTTGCTTTAATCCAGCGGCAGCAATCAACTCTTTTTTCAATTGTTTCAACTTACTCTCCACTTCATCGATGTGCTGATCGAGGGTTAAATGAACATAGGGTGACTGTCCGAACATGATGTTTCCAACATTGTGGTAGAGCAGATATTCATATTGCTCACCGAAACGTTGCACACAAAAATGAGCAGCATTTCGAGAGCCTTTTTCAAAATCTATAAATAGGATAATCGTTTCCATTGTGTTTGCTTTTGCCTTTCATAAAGAAACAATCATACCGCTGCTGGCTATTTTATCATTTGACCTAGACAACATAGGCCATACCAACGAAATCGGAATGTTTCTAGGTGGTACCATCAATCCTGCGTTAAGGATCTTTGTGAAAGCTCTTGCTCAAAGTGGGTCGAATATTCCCCACCTTTCTTATCTTCACGGGTATGGAAAAACTATTGATTATTGACGACGATACGGAAATTTGTCTTCTTCTTTCTCGCTTTCTTTCAGGCAAAGGATTTTCGGTTGAAACAGCCTTCACTGGGCGATCGGGACTGAAGGCTTTAATCAAGACGCCTTTCGATGCGATCATTTCCGACTTTCGTTTGCCAGATCTTGGTGGTTTTGATCTCATCGAGGCATTCAGAAAAAAGGCACCGCAAACACCACTCATTGTCATTACGGGATACAGCGATGTGCGTATGGCTGTAAAAGCAATGAAAATGGGGGTACATGAATATGTGACCAAACCCATTCAAGCCGATGAGCTTCTATTGGTTTTGAAAGATGCTCTTGAAAAAGGCAGTGACGATGCAAGCCTTCAACAGGAAATGCCTAAAAAGAAAACCAGGACAAAAAAAGGTGTTTCACGCTCTTCTCAAGTTGAAGTGGTGTATGGAGACGATGCTAAATCAAAGGCCATTCAACAAAATATCGACCTGATTGCCCCTACTTCCTTAAGCGTGATCATCACAGGTGAAACCGGCACAGGAAAGGAGATCACAGCACGCGAGATTCATCGAAAAAGTCCCAGGAGCAATGCACCTTTTGTGAGCATTGATTGTGGTGCTATCCCAAAAGAATTGGCGGGAAGTGTGCTTTTTGGTCATCGCAAAGGGGCGTTCACTGGGGCGCATCAGGATAAAAAAGGTGTTTTTGAAAGGGCGAATGGAGGCAGTCTTTTTTTAGATGAAATTGGCAATTTGTCCTACGCTCATCAAGTTCAACTTTTACGCGCAATTCAAGAAAGAGTCATTAAGCCAATTGGTAGTGATGAATTGATTCCTGTGGATGTTCGCATCATTGCAGCAACCAATGATGCTTTGCGAAAAAGCATTGATGCTGGGGATTTTCGAGAAGATCTGTACTTTAGATTGAATGAATTTAGTGTTCAACTTTCTCCTCTCCGGGAACGACCAAAAGACATTCCTGCTTATGCCAATCATTTCCTGAAGCTGGCCAATGAACGACTGAATAAAAACATTCACGGATTTGAGGAGGAGTGCCTCACCTATTTAATGAATTACCCTTGGCACGGCAATTTGAGGGAGCTCAAAAACGTCATCCAACGCAGTGCGCTGATGTGTCAGAGTAACCACATTCCAGCGGCAGTGCTTCCACAAGAGATCAAAAATCCGAGATTGATTCAAAACAATGAATTTGAAGAATTAGAAACATTTTCCGACCTCAAAACAGTAAGCGAACACGCAGAACGGAGGGCCATTCAAAAGACCTTAGAACGCACCCGACACAACAAATCCAAAACTGCGGAATTATTGGGGATTGATAGAAAAACCCTTTACAATAAAATGAAGCAGCTGGGCATCAATTGAGTATGGTGAGTTGACCAAAATAGAGCACCTCTTCGGCTGATTTCATGGCTTCTTTGAAGATTTTTGAAAATTCAATTTCCAACTTGTCCCTTTTGTTGAGCTTAAAATGCTGACCAAGAGGAACGGGTCTGCCATCAACATAAACACAGGTCCATGCGACTTCAATGGGTTGTGAGCTATCACTCCGGAAGTCGAACTTCATTTTACTGTCTCCCAAACTGATGTCTGAATAAAATTTCTCTTGAGCGAAGATGTTCATTTGATCGTACTGTTCTCGATTAAAACGAACCCCAATTTCAATGGTGTTGCTGTCGGCTGCTTGAACCACCATAGTGAGTAAATCTCCTTTTTCTACAAAGGTATTGTCGTCCACATTCACAATGGGCAACTCATAATCGGCCAATAAATAACTGGAATATTCTTCTTCAACCACCCTAAAGTTATCTGCATTTCGAAAGTTCTCTTTCATGAACGCTTTGATAGCATCTTCCTCTTCTTCACTATGATCCATGCGAACACTCGCGCTTACAAAAAGCGCTTGATCTCCTTTCTTCGCAACTTCAATCAGGTCTGTTGAAAATATTTCAAATTCAAGGTTCACGGAACATGCTGCTAGCACGATCGAACATAAAATACACAGAATGGCGAGGCTTGATTTTTGGGATTTCATTAAAGTTAAAGTTTCGTTACCCGCCGAAGATAAGCAAACCTTGGCTTTTACATGCTCTTCTCAGACTCCAAGATGCGATGTTGAGTCATCCTTTAACGGAGTTCTATTCGAAGTTTCAACCCCATTTGAAAGCCTCGATTTATTGGTGTTCTATTCCTTTTTATACCCATTAAATTGTATCTCAAGGCACTCAAGAAGAAATTTAAACCAGAATCCGCCTGAGCAATTTTATTCTTCAACCCTTGTGTGACCTGGGCTACAAAGACGTAATACTCCTTTTTCTAAGAAATCAACCAAGCTAAAGTTTTCCATTATTATACCTCTCCAAGCCAGCTTTCTCGTAGTCAAAGCTCTTCAGTAATTTACTTGATAAATGGTTGTATTGAATGGGGAAAATAAAAAAACCGACTGGCTCATCCAATCGGTTTTTAAGAGCGGAGACGGAGGGATTCGAACCCCCGGTACCTCGCGGTACAACGGTTTTCAAGACCGCCGCATTCGACCACTCTGCCACGTCTCCGCGGCAAAGGTAAGTCAATTATTTCTTTTAGGTCAAGTACACAGGTCTAATTTTTTTCGAGAAATTCCAATGAGCACAATAGTTTCTTAACTTTACCTCATGCTAATATGTGTATCATGCTGAAACTGTTCAACTTCCTTATTTTATTCCTTTTTACATCAAGTGCGCTGTTTTCAATGGAGGCCTACTTCGATTTGAAAAAGTTTGATCTTCCTGATGGCGATTCTTATATCGAAACACAACTTTCCTTCGTGGGAACATCTGTCTCATATGCCAAACTCGATAATGGTGCCCTTTCCTCAGAAATTGAAAGCACGATCATCATCTATCAAGACGACGCCATTCTCACTTTTCGCAAAATAGTGATTACGTCGCCTGAGGTAAGTGATAGTACTTTGGTCGATTTTATGGATGTTCAACGCTTTTCTCTTCCTGAAGGAGACTATCGCATTGAGGTAAAACTGCTCGATTTGAATAATCCAGAACAGACGGAACAAAGCTTGGAACAGGACTTCAGCATCACCTTCAACGATGAGCGAATTGAGTTTTCAGATATCATGTTGGTGAAGGCTTTTTCAAAGGCGCAAGAGATTTCCGAACTCACCAAAAGCGGATATGATCTCATTCCTTATGTGTCCGATTATTACGCTTCCAACCAAAGCGTTTTGGCCTTTTACTCCGAACTCTATCGAACTGCTCCTTTGTTGAATGATTCCCTTTTCCTCCTCACCTATTACATCGCAAAAGAAGGGAGTAGTGAACCCATTGGAGAGTTTCAAAAATTGGAAAAAGCGAAATGTCAGGAAGTGGTTCCCATGCTGCACATGCTCGATATTAGTCAACTTCCCACGGGTAAATACGATTTGGTTGTTGAGGCCCGAAACCGAATGAACGAGACGATGGTGAATAAAAAAATCACGTTCTCGCGGAACAACTTTTTGAATGTGGCGAATGAAGACAATGTTGCGCTCATCAACATTGATCAAACCTTCGTGGTGCAGTATGACGACCGTGACAGCTTAGTAGAGTTCTTGAACAGCTGTCACCCCATCTCCACCAACTTAGAGCGCAACACCGTGCAGAATCAAATGCAAGTGGCCGACCTCGCAACTTTACAGAAGTACTTCTTTTATTTTTGGAGTAAGCGGGATGAGCGCAATCCAGAACAAGCTTGGTATGACTACCAAAAAGAAGTCAATTTTGTCAATCGCGCTTACGGAACACGTATTAAGAAAGGCTATCAAACAGATCGAGGTAGGGTTTACCTTCAATACGGACCGCCGAACACCATTGTTCAGCGATACAACCCCGTGAATGTTCTACCCTATGAAATCTGGCATTATTACAAAATCAACCAGTTCAATAACAAGCGGTTCCTCTTTTACTCGAGAGAATCAGTAGGTGTTGATTTTGTACTTCTTCACTCGGATATGCTCGGTGAAGTTCAAAATAACGACTGGCCAGTGGTAATGCGCACAAAAAATGTCGAAGTTAGCAGTTCGGAAAGTAGCCGAAACAGATCGAATGCTCGCGACAATTTTACTGGCGACGAACTCGAAGATTTGTTCTACAATCCGAGGTAGAAATCAAGCTTTGGAGTGAAAGAAACAGCAGTTGTTATTTTGAATTGGAATGGTCTGAAACACCTTCAGAACTTCCTACCTAAGGTATTAGAATACAGCAAAGAAGATGCAGATGTGTGGGTAATCGATAATGCCTCCACTGACGCTTCGATGGAATATGTTTCCACACTACCCGATGTTAAAAGCGTACAGCTCGAGGTCAACCACGGCTTTTCCAAAGGCTATAATTTGGGACTTGAACAGATTGAAGCAAAGAACTATGTTTTGCTCAATTCCGATGTTGAAGTAAGCAAAAATTGGCTCTCACCTGTGCTGAAGTACATGGACGAAGCCAATTTGGCTGCTTGTCAACCCAAAGTTTTAAGCTACCATCAAAAAGACCATTTTGAGTACGCCGGTGCAACTGGAGGATTCATTGATCGTGACGGATTTGTATTCTGTGCGGGGAGAATTTTCGACACCCACGAAAAAGACGAAGGACAATACAACGGAAACAAAGAAGTATTTTGGGCTTCGGGAGCGGCCTTGTTTGTACGAGCAGAAGTGTACCGAGAATGCGGCGGACTCGATGAAGACTTCTTTGCCCACATGGAAGAAATTGATTTGTGCTGGAGGATGAAAAACAGAGGCTACCGCATTGGAGCTTGTGGAAGTTCAGTGGTGTATCATGTTGGAGGGGGTACGCTCAATAAAATCAATCCGTTTAAAACCTATCTCAACTTCAGAAACAACCTTTTCATGTTTCTGAAAAACGAATTCACCAAGCCCATCTTATTGGCCATCATCAAGCGCATGATTCTGGATGGAATAGCAGGTGTGCGCTTTCTAACAGAAGGTAAATTGAGCTATACTTTGGCTGTTTTGAAAGCCCATTTCTCTTTTTATCGAAACATCCCTCTCATGTGCCGAAAGAGGAACATCGAACGACAAGCGCGCACCACTCCTAATCGAACTGGTCGCTACACCAAAAGCATCCTGATTTCCTATTTCTTCAAAAAACAAAAGCGTTTTTGTGATCTAAATCCTGCAGATTTCATTCAAGAAATAAAACAAAGCGCTGCGCAGACAAAGTAATTCACCACGCAAGGCTTGAACACCACATCTTTACCCCATGTGGAACAGCATGCCTTTTCTTCGTCTGCTTTTGATTTACCTGATCTGGAGGTTTTTAGGGGGATGGACCATTCTCCTCATAGCACTGGCCTTTCTTTTTCATCTCTTTTTTAGAACGTATCGACATCGTCACCTTGTTGGGCTCATTGGACTATTCTTTGCCCTCATTTGTTTCGAAGGAATAGAGCATTTTCGCCTGAAATCTCCCCCTTTTCAAGCACTCAATGAAGATCAAGTTGAGCTGGTGTGTTTAGATGAGCTAGAAGCTGAAAGTGAGCATTGGCAGCATTGGAGAGGACGACTTTTAACTCAAGTTGAAAAAGGAGTTGTGATTCACCTTAAAAAGGAGAAAAACCTGCATCAAGGTGACACCATCATTGTTCAAACTGCTTGGGAAGAGTATGAAAATGCTGCGTTCCCGGGAGATTTTGACCAAAAAGAATACATGGCAAGCAAAGGTGTTTTTGCTCATGGTTTTGTGAAAGAGTATATGCATCTCCCTGGTGAACAATCTGAATTTGGACTTCAGAAACAGCTTTTTGCTCAGCTTGACAATCACCTTGCTCCATTTCCCGAAGAACTTCACGCGCTCTACTTGGCCATGCTCACAGGAAATAAGAAAAATCTAGATACTGAAATCAAATCTTCGTTTCAGAGTACCGGTTTGATGCACATCCTTGCTGTTTCGGGAATGCACGTAGGATTGCTTGCTGCCATCCCCTTATTTCTCTTAAAGCGAATACCGAAACTGTGGCGCAAGGCTCGTGTTCTCCTGAGGATTGGCGCTACCCTTCTCGTTTGGTCTTATGCCTATTTCACAGGACTCTCCCCTTCCATTTGTCGGGCAGCGGTGATGTTCAGTTTCTTTTTGTGGGCGCCCAATCTCCGTGGAAAACATCAAAAAGTAAACATCTTATGTGCGTCCGCCTTTCTTCTTCTCTTGATTGAACCTGCTTGGCTCACCAATGTTGGCTTTCAGCTATCTTATAGTGCGGTTCTTGGCATTTTCCTTTTGATGCCTGTGTTTCAGCAAGGACTGAAAAGCAAATACGCTGGGCTAAATTACATCCGCGACGCCATGGCTGTGTCCCTTTCAGCCCAAATCGCCACATTGCCCTTATGTCTTCATTACTTTCATCAATTTCCCAGCTATTTTCTCATCAGTAACCTCGTCATTGCCCCGCTGCTGATCATCATCATTTACCTTCTTTTGCTCTTAATTCTGCTCTGCAACTTTGGTCTAGAATTTCATTATTTGTATGCAGGAATTACTTACATCAGTGAGTTTGCTTTAACCCTCAACCAAGAAATCACGGCATTCCCCCGTGCCCTTTTAACCGGTTTTCATCCGAGCAAGACGGTGGTCATTTTCATGTATTTTCTCCTTGCCATATTCATCGCTTCGAATAAAAGGGGTATTGCTCGCTCCATCCAATTTGTTGTGCTGTTTTTGCTTGGATTCATTTCCATGAAACTTGACCACCATTATCAGCACCAGAAAATTCATTCATTTTCAAAAAAAGGACAGGCATTTCTTCTTCTTCAGGATGCAGAAAAGGCGTTTCTATTTTCATCAAAAACGGAGAGCTATGATTTTCAACGAACGCAAAACACGTGGCAGAAATACCACGGTATAGAAGTGAAGGGAATATCAATCATGCAGGACACCTTCGTTTTCGAGCCTTTCGAATTCATGGTTAAAAACCAAAAGGTGTATTGGAGCGGCGGAATTTGGCCGTCGATGGAGGAATCGGATTTAACTTTGATAAACCACACTGCGGATTAAACAGTCCACATAAGCATCCCACTCTCGAAGTTCAATGATGGGTTGAATTCGTTCTACACGATTGTCCTGAGAAGAATAAATGGCTTCCACAAAGAAACCATCAATTTGAAAAATGCATACTACTGCCTTCTTGTTCGCAAGACGCTGTGAAATGCAAACGCCGTGGTCCCAGAGATAATTGGTCATTTCATCGAGAGGCAATTGGCTGAATTCTTGAATGCTCATGATTGTGGGTGAAAGTTGTTCTAAAAACCTGTTGTAAAACATGTCTTTCCTCCATATACGCATTCATGTTCAATTGGTTACGCCACCATGGACGCGGGGTTGGCAAACAAACCACTGATGATGTGGGGAAGGTTGATGAAGTCTCGTCGTTTTGAGATGAGCTTACTCGCTCCCATGGACTTCGCTTCAAGTTCCGTAATGGTGTCATCCATCGACGAAAAGAATACCATGGGCGCTTTGATCATGCATTTTCTCATCAATTGCAAAACATCAAAGCCCGTTAGTCCGCTAAGCCGAATTTCAGAAATGACCATGTCGGTTCCTTCTGAGTTGAGTCGATCCAAGGCTTGCTTTCCATTTTCGGTGAGGGTTACCTCAAAACCGAAATCTTCCAAGTACTTCTTTATGAGCTCAGAAGTTACCTTGTCAGAATCAATGAGTAAGATTCTTTTCATAATTTTTGCCGATAGTACGCCGTAAAGATGCACGATTTGGCCGCATATGAATGTAGGATTCTGGCGGTTAATATGAGTGGGATTTGTCCTACAAACCTTACCTTTACTGCATGAAACTGATTGAATGTCCGCGTGATGCCATGCAAGGCATTGCCCATTTTATTCCCACCGCAAAGAAAATCGAATACATTCAACTGCTGCTGAATGCGGGGTTCGATACCATCGATTTCGGAAGTTTTGTTTCCCCAAAAGCCATTCCTCAATTGGCAGATACGGCAGAGGTTTTGCGCGGACTTGATTTGAGTAAAACCACATCAAAACTCTTGGCCATTGTTGCCAATACTCGAGGGGGAAGAGATGCCTGCGCTTTTGAAGAAATTCAATACCTGGGTTTCCCTTTTTCCATTTCGGAGACATTTCAGCAACGAAATACCAATTCGAGCATTGCAGATAGTCTTATTCGTGTAGACGAAATTCAAAACCTCTGTGTTCAAAACAATAAGGAACTGGTGGTCTACATTTCTATGGGCTTCGGAAACCCTTATGGAGACCCTTGGCACCCTGAAATTGCCATGGAATGGTGTGAAAAACTTCACCAAGAACTGGGCATCAAAATATTGGCTTTGAGCGATACCATTGGTGTTTCGAATGAAGAAAACATCACTTCACTCTTTGGACACTTGATTCCGGCTTATCCTGAAGTGGATTTTGGTGCACATCTTCACACTACGCCGAGCACTTGGGAGGAAAAGGTAAGCGCGGCTTATCAAGCGGGTTGCAGAAGGATGGATGGTGCCATCAAAGGTTTTGGTGGTTGTCCGATGGCGAGCGATGCACTCACGGGCAATATGGCCACGGAGAATGTGATTCACTGGTTGAATGAACAAGGGATCGCACACGGTGTCAACGAAGCGGTATTGTCCGACGCATTGGAAATGTCATCCGCGATCATGAACGCTCCTGAGCACTGATATTCCAGGTTTTAGAAGATTCTATTTTTTAATTCAAGCAGTGATTGAAGGTTTTGAAAACGTATCGCTGATAGTACAGTTCAATGCATTCAAACTTTCTTAGATTGATTCTAGCTGTAGATCGTTTCATGGGTAGTTAGGGATTGGTAAGTTGCCCTTGTTTACGATACAATAAGCCAAAGGTTACGTGTCTTCCCTTTCCTTAAGGTAGGATTGTACTCTTCCCTAATGTCGTTTTCTTAATGGGAGTGAATGGACAAAGCACTGAGGGCAATTCCAACCAAAATAGTGAGCAATTTCAAGGCATTGAAACGGTGTCCGTCGCTAGATTCAAAGATGATGGTGGTTGAAATATGTAAGAGAATTCCAATTAAAATTCCATTTACAGCTGAGAACAAAGTGCTTGGATCTCCTCCCCACTGACTTGCTTCTAAACCGCTGTAAATGAACATCCCAAGAGGTGCCATCAAGGCAAAAACCATCAGAAGCACAAATGACCGACGAACAGAATTCCCCAAGCCTACAAACATACTCATGAGCACGATGGCAATGGGAAGCTTATGAATGGCCAGCCCCCACAACAGGGCGTGTCCGTGATCATGATCGTGATGGTGGTGATGAGTCCCTAAAGGCATGGCTTCAATCAAAGCGTGCAAACACAAGCTGATGAAGACCGCAAGTGGAAACTTACCTTTTTTCTCGCCATCCTTTTTGTGGACGTGAACGTGTCCGTGCTCAGCACCTTGCGAGAGGTATTCCAAAAGCAACTGCATCAAAAATCCGCCAATGACATACCACCCCAAATAAGGATTTCCACCGGCGAACACTTCAGGCACCAGATGGAAAAAGATCATCCCCATGAGGTAGGCACCACTGAAAGTGAGTAGCAATTTGAAGGCACCACTGATGCGTTTTCCGAACACAATGACGACCACTGCTCCTAAAACGGCAGAGAGTAAAAGTACACCCGCGTGAATTAAAATTTCATTCATTTCTTCCTTGCTACAACTAAAAATCGCGGAGAATGTTCCACAGAAAAAGGCCGAAGTTGCTGGTCGCCAAAAGTACAAATTATTTCAAAATTGAGTTCCTTAAGCCAGTTGAGCATTTGTTCCGAACGAATGAACTGAACCCTTTCTTGAAAATGGTACTGTACACCTTGATCTTCCAACGAAATGTCTTTCACGATAATGCCGTTTTCGATCTTCCTTTCGATCTTAAAGAGGATGTCCCTTCCTTCCATCACCCGCATGGCTTCTTCTTTCGGTACCAAATTCTTCTGCACAAAATCAGCATTCAGAAAGTCGATGCAAAAGAGTCCTTCTCTGTTCAGGTTTTCTCGTACCTCCTTCATCACTTTTTTGTTATCCTCCACGGAAGAAAAATAACCGAAGCTGGTAAATAGGTTGAAAACCGCGTCAAATTTTTCGTCAAACTTCAGGTTTCTCATGTCCATCACCGCAAATTCAAGTCCTTCTGGGGCATCCTTTTTGGCTTCCGCAATGCTGTCTGGCGCAAGATCTACTCCAGTGGTAAGGTAGCCCAAATGATGGAGGGTCCTAGAATGTCGGCCTTTCCCACAAGCTAAATCCAAAACCCGTTTTGCCATTTTCAACTCTGGAAGGGTGCTTAGCTGACGAATAAATGCCTCAGCCTCAGACTCATTTCGGTAATTATAAAGAAGGTGGTAATAAGGAGAATTGAACCACTCACTGAACCAAGAATCTTTTTTCATTGTTGTTGACATGACATTGAGAATATTCTGACAAGGGGAAACCTTGTTAAACCAAATTCATTGCTAACTTTGATACTGCGGGAGTAAAAATAGCTTTTTGTTTCCGGCAACACGGTTTTGAGCACTTCGAATTCGGAAAACTCAAAGAATTGATGAACATTAAACGCCCTTTGGCTTAATTGGCGAAAGAATATGGAAGACATTACTATTACTGGAACCCCAAAAACTCCCACCGTTGAATTCCTTCAAGAGAAAGGAACCTTGTTGATTAAAGGAAGATCCATCCCCGAAAATTCAATTGAATTTTACAAGCCACTCATCGATTGGATTGGCGCTTATGCCCAGTCTCCCAAGGAAAATACTGAGGTGAGCATCAAATTGGAATACTTCAATACTTCTTCCTCGAAATGCATTTTGGATGTTTTCAAGAAACTCGAGAGTGTAGGAAGCAGTGTGTTGATTAAATGGTATTACGAAGAGGACGATGAAGATATGCTGGAGGCGGGTGAAGATTATGACGCCATCATCAACCTTCCATTTAAAATGATTGAAGTAGATGAAATCTAAATAGCGCTTTTCGCTGACTAGAGCGGCATTGATAGCATTGATAGAAAAGATGTAAAGGGTGTTTGGTGCAAGCTGAACACCTTTTTTTATGCGTCAACATTGGGACGTATGACACCTTTCACCCAAGCGAAGAATCGCTCAATGCCTTCCAGGAATCTTCTCAATCCGTCCATAAAAAGGAGTCCGCCCAAAGCAAATGCCATCACCCAAATCACCAATAAATTTGCGGAGAAAGTTGTAATGCTCTTCCCAAACAGTTGTTTTGAAGGGGCATAGAAATGTGCGCCAAAGAAGCTTCTGTGAACGGGATCAATATAAATGGGGTTGCTCTTTTGTACAAGTTCACCATCATACTCCACGATCTTGTACATCGCATTTTTGTTGATGACAAATTCTTCCAACTGCGTATTGAAGTGAGCGTCTCTTAGTTCCAAAAGGGCCGCTCTTCCACCATTCTCAGCAGAGAAGTCTTTTTCCACATTTTCGTGTTTCTCTCGGGCGGCATTGAACTTGTCGATGTAATACTGTTGCAATGATGGAAGGTCCATCTTTAGTGAATTCAACACCTCGGCATTCACATCTTGAGCATTCAAGCGGTCAATGTCTTCAAAAACAAAGCCTTTTGCGCTCAGTTCCTCCTTCTTCACTTCATTGTAAAGAATGGACACGCTTTCCTGAAGTTCTTCAGTTTTGTTTTCTTCCAAGGCTTTTTTTGCTTTGGTAATGTTGTTGTTCATTCCCTCCAGCCAAAAGTCTTTTTTCCAGTTGTAATACTTCATTTCCTTCTCATAGGGAAAGAAAAGTTTTTCATATTCGTTGTTCTTGAATTGATAAACAGAAAGCGCTTCGAATGCCCACCGTGAACACATGATGTTTCCAATGAAGGGCACTCCAGCTTGCGAACTGAATGCTGGATTCAGCTTGTCAAATTTCACGATTACCCCTGAAAACAAGAGTTGAGGAATGATCAAGATGGGAATGAGGATGTAAATGACTTTGGCCGAATTGAAGCTGGCGCTGATGTTGAGACCGAGCATGTTCGCAAAACAAGAGGTACTGAATAAAATCATCCAAAATGGAAAGACCATTCCCTTGATTTCCAAGATGTAATTACCAATCAATACGTAAAGCAAACTTTGAAATGCCGATATGAGGAACATGATGCCAATTTTCGACAGGAGATAAGCCCCTTTGCTGAGGTTCAAAAATTTCTCTCGTTTCAGAATTTTTTGATCCCGAATGATTTCTTCAGCGCTCACCGTTAGTCCTAGAAAGAGAGAAACAATCACGGAAATGAATAGAAATTGCGGAATGTTCTCGCTTTCTCTGAAGATGTAATCACCCTCTCCGCTTGAATTGAATTTATAGTAACGAACAAAAAAGGCCAACACAAAGGCCAAGATTGGCGCTTCAAGCATGTTGATGAGCATGTACTGTTGGTTGGACAATTTGCTCAGAATATCGCGTTTGAAAAAAACCAGCCATTGCTTGAGTTTGGCGGGGATTTTAAAGGCGGTAGTGGGTTGCGTAGTTTCAACTTCGTCTTCGTTGATGTGGTTTCCAATCATCACGTTGTAGAAGTTGTTCCATTCTTTCGGACTCACTTTTCGATGTTCCGTAAGATTTCCATATTCATCAACCACTTTGGATTCAATGATGTTGAAAAGCTGTTCTGGGTTGACGTTTCCACATTTCGGACACTCACTTTCATTGAGGTTAACGTGGTTGACCAATCGCTTAAAGTAAATGATGCTTTCCACCGGATTTCCGTAATAAATCGGATACCCTCCTTGGTCGAGAAGAAAAAGACGATCAAACATTTTGAAGATGTCCGATGAGGGTTGGTGAATAACCACGAAAATGAGCTTCCCTTTCAGCGTGAGCTCTTTCAGCAAATCCATGATGTTCTCCGAGTCGCGAGAACTCAATCCCGATGTTGGCTCATCCACAAAAAGTACCGCCGGTTCACGAATCAACTCCAAGGCAATGTTCAAACGCTTTCTTTGTCCGCCAGAAATGGTCTTCTCCATGGGCGATCCTACTTTCAACCTACCCGTTTCCTCAAGCCCAAGTTGCTGGAGCATTCCAAGCACAAGGCTTTTCAGTTCTTCTTTGCTTTTGTCTGCAAAGCACAATTTAGCGTTGTAATAGAGGTTTTGAAACACGGTGAGTTCCTCAATGAGCAAATCGTCTTGAGCTACATACCCGATCACCCCTTCGATTTGGTCTCCCTCCTCGTGAATGTTCATCCCATTGATGCTCACGGTTCCATAGGTTGGGGTGTAGTTTCCGTTCAAAACATTCAACAAAGTGGATTTTCCCGAACCACTCCCCCCCATGATTCCAATCAAATTACCCGAGGTTTCATTGATGTTCAACTGGTGAAGGGCCTGTTTATTGCTGGGCTGAAAGTAATACGATACGTTTTCAGCTCGAAATTCAATTTTGGACTGCTCATCGTCTTTGAGGAATTGATGAATGACGTCCGAATAATAGATGGGGTTGATTCTTGGTCCGCGAACACTCGAGCCCTGATTAAACACATGGCATTGTGTACTGCTGAGGTTTTGTCCGTTGAGAAAGAGTTCTTGCTGACCAAAGAAGCGGAGGAAGAACATGTTTTCCTTTTCGATCCGGTAGAAGAGCAAAGGGTGATCCAAACCGCTCACCTGCATTTGTCTAACTCCTTGTCCCTTTTCATTGATCGCCTCTTTCGACACCAACAGAAAGTCAGAATTCAATTGAAGTTCATCCTCTTTGGTGAAGACCAGACGACGAATGTTCTGGTAAACATCTTGATCAATGTTGAAGGTATCTGCAACTGTTTCAGCAAATTCCCACTCCTGTTCATCAATTTGTTCGAAGGCGGTAATGAACTCAATCAAACGAATGAGCACGTAGTACTTTTCCTTTTGCGCAAGTTCCTCGTTGATTTGAGTACAGATGCGAAGTACCTTAACAGAATTGAGCGAAGTTCGCTTTTGGTCGGTATTCTTTCGGCGCGACTTTTTAGCTGCGTTGGCTTCGGCATATTCACCGAATACCGCCAAGTATTTATCAACCAGTTCTTGATTGAGCTGTTGTCTGAGGAAGATGGCAACGATTTCTCTGCTCGACTGCCCTACCTGCCCTTCTCCACTACCCTCCCGGGCAATGATGGCAAACAATTGCATCAAAGCTTTTAGTATTCCGGCGCTCATGTTCCTCTTCCTTCCTTAAACCTAGGGATAAAAATTACTGCTTAAATCCAATCAAGAGCACGGCACAACCCGACTCTTGGCGGATTCCGTCCAAATTGGCTTCAATGGTGCAAGTCATAGTCGATTCTACCACAAAATCCCAATACGGAGCGTTGGAGTGGTCTTGATTACTAAAAAGGAGATTTCCTTCTTCGTCATAGATTCTGAAAATCAAGTTTCCATCATCGGTTCCAGAGCAGGCTGCAATCCGGTAAGTACTTCCTCCAAAAAGGGTACTTTCAAATTCTGCTACCTGATCGTTGTACAAAAGTGCTCGATAGAATTGACCATCTGAGATGTACTCGCTAGACATATTGTGTTCGCAGTAGCTGGCGATACTGTCGCATTGTGCACTCATTCCAATGACCATGAACAATCCGAATGTAAGAGTAAAAAAACGTTTCATTTGATTGGGTTTATTGGATGATGATGGTTCTAATTTCTTGAATTGCATTTTCAATGGCCGCAAATTGATCTTCGGTCATTTTCACTTCGCTCTTGCTGTTGAGGTAGGTGACTTTTTCTTTGGTATCGGTAATGGGCTTCACAAAAGTGTAAGTCATTTCCAAATCGGAATACACTTCCTTCAAGGCTTCAAATTGCGGAATGAGGGTCTCCTTCATGGGATCGTCAATTCTTTGAAGCAGGGCAAGAATGGAATTGATTGCGCTTTGTTGCTCTCCTACTCGAGACATCAAAGCAGGATTGGTTTTGGCCGCACTTAGAGCAATGTGCATACCTTCAACCCACCCCCCAGCTAAAATCAAGGTGGCGGTTGCATCCTCTTTGTTCTCTTTGAGATAACGGTCCCCTGCGCTAAACAATTCAGCGTTCACCGCGTGGAGTGAATCGGGAATGTCTACATACTTCGCAAATTTATCGAGAACAGCTTGATCTATTTGATTGCGAATATTGAGATCGTTCGACAGACTTTCAATCGCTTTGAAATAGAGGATCTTTTGTTGATTGTTGTTGTAGTTGGAAAGGTAAGCTAGATCTGCCCCGTACACTCCAAGGTTCAAGGCTTTTGCAGATCTTGTAGTGTACTTTTCTCGGTCTTCAGGAGCGTTCAAGAGTTCATCTTGATAAGGCACTTTCATCTTCCTAAAGAGGATGGCTGTTTGCACTGGTGAAGGAATCGAGAAGATCTCTCCATCCAATTTCATCATGCTTGAAGCTACTGCATTGTCGTTCTGCACTTGAATTTCTTCCTGTGCTTCTTGAGGCTCATCACCGCTTTTTTCTTCAGCGCACCCCACTAGGGCTGCAACACTAAAGAAGGCAATGGCCATTCGGGTGGAGATGGATCCAATTACTTTCATTTGTTCAGTTATTATATTCAATGTTTCGTTGTAGCGTATATCGTGTTCTACGCAGAAACATCTCGTTTGTTCCACAATTTACAGACTTTTTTAGGGGGAAATAGTCGGAGTCGGCTTACAAATTGACAATACCCTGTGAACAGCTCGAATTTCCAAAGTCAGGAATACATCCTTCCAAGCTAAATGAGACTGCCCACATTAGAAAGTAAAGAGAGGCATTCCAAATATGGGGTTGTGAATAGTGGATTACTGCGTTTCGTAGCAACCTTTTTCGATGTTGCTGAAGCGACCTACCCCTGCCAAATCTATAGGGGCGGTGTCAACAAATGGACATTGCCAGATGCTGGTGCTGTTGTTCAAGGTGAAGTCGTTGCTATTCACAGATGTAAATGGCGGAGTAACTCCGTTCAAGATGTTGAGGTAAAAGGCCGGATTTTCTACGTCTTCATCCGTATCTACGGCACAATTAGAGAAAAAGTAAGTCGCTGGTGGCACGAATTCATCTTCTTGGATGGCTACTACAAACTCATTGAAATCCGTGAGTCCGGCATTGTTCCCCCACATGATGCAATTTCGAAATAGGGTGTTTTCGAGTGGACGAACGCGAACGTTGTTGTTCACGTCCACATAGAAGTTATTGAGCACAAAACTGGGGTCTTGACGTGTTCCCTCTCCCCAGTAATTGGCAAAGGTACAGTGATCAAAACGGTAACTTCCTCCGATGGTAAAAGCGCCACATGCCCTTCCACAATTGGTAATGAGATTGTTATAACCGCTCATCTCTGCTCCTTGAGCGAGCAAGCCAATGGCGCTCATGTTCTGAATTTTGGTGTTGGTGATTTGTAAGGCGTCCGATCCGGCTGTTTTCACAGTATCCACCTGAACGCCAATGTTTCCGTTTTTTAAAATGGCGTAATCAATCCGGCTTCCTTCGCATTGAGAGAGCCAAATTCCACCTCTTACTACTGTGGCTTCTTGAACACCAAATTGATCTTCAAACTCAAAATTCAACTCAATCCCCCACTGTCCGGGCACATTCGCAAACTCGGGTTCGAGTCGGTCACCCTGAAAGCAGACTTCATTGCCCAAGACGCCTAAAACTTCTAAAGTTCCTCCACCAACGTAAATACCTGCTCCGCGATGACAAAACACCTGCACGCCTTGGTTGATGGTCAGCGAACAGTCTTCGTCCACCACTACTACCCCATAAATGACGTGCGGTTTATCGGCATTCCAGACTTCATCGCAACCCAACAAAGAAATGGATCCTAGACCTCCGTGGAAGTTGGCGTCTTGCCCCCAAGCCGTGAGTTGCACAATTTGGTCGTTCCCGTTCGTTCTGAAAAGCACTTGATCTTCCACAATGAATGGCAAATTTTGATTTCCAGGATCGACGGTTACTTCCACAAAAACAAACATGGAGTCTCCCGCAGCAATTTCCACATCGGCAAAGTTCACGCCTGGCACTCCATCCACGTTCATGCGGAACATGGAATTGTTTCCTCCTTCGAGTTGAATGTTGGAAATCGACACTGCTTGGTCATTGTTGTTGTACACTTTCAGAAGTTGAGTAGTACTTCCGATGGTGGTAAAAACGGTATCAAAAAGAACCGTATCGGCAGAAAAATCGAGCATTGCGCTACTGTCGGTGGTAACTTGATCCTTCTTGCAAGCACTTGCAAAGGCTGCAATAACGATGAGTGGTAAAAAGAAGATTCTCCAGTGTTTCAACATGGGTACAAAGATGCAATGATTTTGGTATTGTAAAGACGCTGATGCACAAGGAATATTGTTCAATGCCGAAATTTGACATGAGAAAAAGAAAAAGCCCTTCTCATCATTGATTGATGGAAGGGCTTTTGAATTCAGAAAATACAGGTTTATCCCAAGTAGGATTTCAAAATCTTGCTTCTCGACGTGTGTTTCAAACGGCGAATGGCTTTTTCTTTGATTTGACGAACCCGCTCACGCGTTAGGTCAAATCGCTCCCCAATTTCTTCTAGTGTCATTGGGTGCTCTCCATTCAATCCAAAGTACAAACGAATCACATCTGCCTCACGAGTGGTGAGGGTTTTCAAGGAACGTTCGATTTCTTTTCTTAGCGACTCCGTCATGAGCTCAGTATCTGGCGACGGTGTTTCTCCGGTTTGGAGTACATCGTACATGGTACTTGAGCTATCATCACCATCTTTCAAGGGAGCATCCATGGAAACATGGCGGCCCGCATTCTTGAGCGATTGTTTTACTTCGTCCAGCGTCATCTCCAACACCTCTGCAAGTTCTGCTGCCGTTGGCGGGCGTTCAAACTCTTGCTCCAAACGGGCAAAGGCTTTGTTGATTTTATTGATGGAGCCAATCTTATTCAAAGGCAAACGAACAATTCTCGACTGTTCTGCTAGCGCTTGAAGAATGGACTGACGAATCCACCAAACCGCATAAGAAATGAATTTAAAACCACGTGTTTCATCAAAACGTTGTGCTGCTTTAATCAAACCAAGGTTTCCTTCATTGATCAAATCAGGCAGTGATAAACCTTGATTTTGATACTGCTTGGAAACAGATACTACGAACCTCAAATTTGCTTTAGTCAATTTCTCTAGAGCGACTTGGTCACCTTGCTTGATGCGTCGAGCGAGCTCAACTTCCTCTTCAGCGGTGATTAGATCTACTCTACCTATTTCTTGCAAATACTTATCGAGAGAGGCCGTCTCTCTGTTAGTAACCTGCTTGGTAATTTTTAGTTGCCTCATAGTGCTTTACCTCAGGAAATTATGTGTTTTAACTATTAACGTAAAAAATCGAAGAAAGTAACGTTAAATCTTTACAAATTTAACTAGCCCTCTTTAGAAGCACCTTCTGGTTTTGGCAGAAGTACTTTTCTAGACAACTTCACTTTTCCGGTTTTTGGATCTCTTCCAGTTACTTTGAACTTCACCAATTCTCCTTCTTTCAAAACGTCTTCCACATTTTGAACACGTTTCCAGTCCAATTCCGACACGTGTAGTAGTCCGTCTTGACCAGGAAGGATTTCAACAAAGGCTCCATAAGGCATGATGGTTTTCACTTTTCCTTCATACACCTCACCAATTTCAACTGTTGGTGGGAACACGATGTTCTTGATTCTTCCAACTGCTGCGTCGATCGCTGCTTTGTTGTCTGCAGAAACTTCCACAATTCCTTTTCCGTCTTTCTCATCGATGGAAACGGTTGCGAGTGTTTCTTTTTGAATCTCTTGGATGATCTTACCACCAGGTCCGATTACCGCTCCAATCATGTCCGTAGGAATATCGAATGATACAATTCTCGGTGCATGTGGTTTGTAATCTTCACGCGGCCGATCCATGGTTTTCATCATCTCCCCTAAAATGTGGAGACGACCATCTTTTGCTTGATACAAGGCCTCTTTAAGCAATTCGCTTGAAAGTCCATCAATTTTGATGTCCATTTGGCAAGCGGTAATTCCTTTGCTTGTACCCGTTACTTTGAAGTCCATATCTCCGAGGTGATCTTCATCTCCAAGGATATCGCTCAAAATAGCGTATTTTTTAGTCTCGCTGTCCATGATCAATCCCATCGCAATACCTGAAACAGGTCGCTTGATTGGAATACCACCGTCCATCAAAGCCAATGTACCGGCGCAAACCGTTGCCATTGATGAAGAACCATTGGACTCGAGGATATCACTCACCAATCGAATGGTGTAAGGACATTCTTCGTGTGAAGGAAGTACTTGTTTCAAAGCGCGCAATGCCAAGTTTCCGTGTCCTACCTCTCTTCTACTCACTCCACGGATTGGACGAGCCTCACCGGTGGAGAATGGTGGGAAATTATAGTGGAGGAGAAATTTCTCATAACGTTGCTCCAAAGCACCGTCGATCATTTGCTCATCCAATTTGGTACCCAAAGTAAGGGTAGTCAATGATTGGGTCTCACCACGAGTGAAAACGGATGATCCGTGAGTTCCCGGTAAGTAATCTACCTCACTCCAGATGTTACGGATATCCGTGGTCTTCCGTCCGTCCAAACGAACACCATCATTCAAGAGCGCGTCTCTTACTGCCTTTTTCATCACCGACTTGATGTAAGCTCCAAGTTGGAAACCCCACTCTGCTTTCTCTTCATCGGAAACAGTGGCCATAAACGCCTCTTTTGTTGCAGAAAATGCTTCTTTACGTTCTGCTTTTGAAGCGCCATTTTTGGCAATTTCGTAGTACTTGTCGTACAATTCAGCATGAATACGATCGCGCAACTCATCGTTGTGCTTTTCATGGCTGTATTCTCTCTTTGGGAATGCTTTTCCGCAAGCTTCAGCAAGTTCCATTTGCGCTTGGCAGTGAACTTTAATTGCTGCATGACCGGCCTCAATTGCTGCTACCATTTCATCTTCTGAAACTTCGCTCATTTCACCTTCAACCATCACAATGCTCTCGGCAGTTCCTCCGATCACCATGTCCATATCGGCTTGTTCCAACTCACTAAAAGTAGGGTTGATCACAAACTTCCCATCGATGCGCGCAACGCGTACTTCTGAAATGGGTCCGTTGAATGGAATGTCCGAAACAGCGATTGCAGCCGACGCTGCCAAACCTGCCAATGCATCGGGCATGTTGTCTTTGTCTGATGAGATCAACTGGATCATCACCTGCGTGTCTGCATGGTAGTCGTCTGGGAAAATCGGACGAAGTGTTCTGTCCACCAAACGCATGGTTAACACCTCGTTGTCTGACGGACGAGCCTCTCTCTTGAAGAAACCTCCAGGGAAGCGACCGGCAGATGCATATTTTTCACGGTAATCTACCGTCAATGGGAGAAAATCAACGTTTTCGCCTGCATCTTTGTTTGATACTACTGCTGCCAAAAGCATGGTGTCACCCATCTTTACGACAACAGATCCATTGGCTTGTTTCGCCAGTTTACCGGTCTCAATTGTGATCGGCTTGCCATCTCCGAGGTCGATGGTCTTTGTGTGTAGTGTGTAATTCATCTTTACGTACAAGACTATACCAAAAAAGGCAATTGCCTTTCAATTGCCCCTTTTGGTAACTATTTATGATAACTTCTAATAATTCATGTCTTACTTACGTAGTCCAAGTTCCTTGACAATCGCTCTGTAGCGGTTGATGTCTTTTTTCGTCAAATAATCAAGGAGTTTTCTACGCTTTCCTACCAAACGAATCAAAGATCGTTGGGTATTGTAGTCTTTTTTGTTCTGCTTCAAGTGCTCTGTAAGGTGAGCAATTCTGAAAGTAAACATGGCAATTTGCCCTTCTGGAGACCCAGAGTCTTCAGCGTTTTTTCCGTACTTCTCGAAAAATTCTCGCTTTTTTTCCGTTGTTAAATACATACCAATATCGATTTGATAATTTTAATGTAATTGAATTGATTAATTTTTACTGAGGTGCAAAGGTAGGCTTTAATTTCGAGTATGCCTTGTTCTAGGACAACATTTTAAGCGCCAATGAGATCTTCTCTTTTGCATCTTTCCTTTCTACGATGAAATCCAAAAAGCCGTGTTCCAAAACAAACTCCGATCGTTGGAAGCCTTCTGGAAGGTCTTTACCGATGGTTTCCTTCACTACTCGTGGTCCGGCAAAGCCAATGAGCGCGTTGGGTTCTGCCACGTTCAAATCTCCCAACATGGCGAATGATGCCGTTACTCCACCTGTCGTAGGATCGGTTAAGTACGATATATAAGGAATACCTTCTATGGAAAGCTGACTGAGTTTAGCACTGGTTTTGGCCATTTGCATGAGTGAGAACCCTGCCTCCATCATTCGAGCACCTCCCGATTTGCTAATGCAAATGAACGGACACTTGTTCTTCAAGGCATAATCAATGGCTTTGGCGATTTTTTCACCCACCACACTACCCATGGATCCTCCGATGAAAGCAAAGTCCATACAGCTGATGACCACTTGCTGACCATTCATCTTACCCGATGCAGAACGAAGGGCATCCTTCAATCCTGTTTTCTTTTGTGAAGCTGCAACCCTTGATTTGTAGGGTTTTGTATCGTGAAAATTGAGCGGATCTTCGGATACCATATTGGCATTCAATTCGCGAAATTTCCCATCATCAAAAAACAAATCGAAATACTCTGCAGAGCCCACTCTTTCGTGGTGACCGCAATGGCTGCAAACCGACAAATTTTCGTGATGTTCCTTCGAAGTAGCCACATTTTTGCAGCTTGGACACTTGTACCAAACTCCCTCTGGGATTTCCTTCTTGTCTTTCGACTCCGTTGTAATACCTTCTTTTATACGCTTAAACCAACCCATAGTTGTTCGAACAGATTTAATGTGCAAATATAGTTATCCTAATCGGGGAGCAACTTTGAAATGTGATTTAGTTTTCAATATTCAGAACGGATAACCTATTCCGAGGTTGTAGTTCAGCACGGGGGAATAACTTGCATTTTCTCCCGGGAAGACATCTTCTAAATACCGATTGTACTCCTCCTTGGGCTCCCAAAACCATTGTTCTCCGGCGATCTTAGCGGGGTCTTTCATTTGCATGGCCACATCAAACCTCAACAAGAAAAAGTCAAAATCAAATCGGAACCCCATTCCTGCACCAATAGCGAGCTGGGTCCACAACTTCGAAGGATCAAAGTTGCTTCCGGGTCGGTCTTCGTCTTCATCCAAAAACCAGATGTTTCCTGCATCCACAAACAACGCACCTTCAAAGGTTTCGGTTAATTTAAAGCGGTATTCGGCACTTCCTTCCAAGCGAAGTTCTCCAATGTTGTTGAAGGTAACTTGTGAGGTGCTATCGCGATACGTCCCGGGTCCCAATGTTCTAGGATCCCAAGCTCGAATTCCGTTGGAACCACCTGCAAAATAACTCTTTTCAAAGGGCAACACCGACAAGTTTTCGAGCGGTATACCCACTCCTCCCAGCAAACGAAATGCGGCGATGTTTTTTTCATCCCAACGGTAGTACCAGCGAAAATCATTATCGAACTTCAAGTATTCGGCAAAGCGAATTCCGGCGATCTGATAGCTGCCTTGCTCGTCCCTCACGGCTCTTTTCCAGCCCAAATCTTCAGCCAAATTAAAACCAAGTCGGGCTAGCAATCCCGCCATTTCCACGGAAAAACGGTTGAATTTGTACCTCCGCTGGAGTCCAGGCTTTTGGGTATTCACCTCCCACACCCCTCGCAAACTGGCGATCAAGTGGTTTTGATAGGAGTTGGAGAGAAAATCGTCGCTAAGTGAATTCAGTAGATCGTCGAAAGCTACCGACTTACTGATCTTGATGGTGCTGAGTTCAGCAAATCCCAATATGCGGGAACCCGAAGAGCGGTTTTCGATGAAGTTTACCCCATATCTTAATTGATACAACTGGCGCTCGTAATCTGGGCGATTTTGGTAATTGAAGGCCAAACTTAAGCTGGATTTGGGTTCGTTGGACTTCTTGAATCGACTCAAACCTAGAGGAAACCAGTGGTTGAAATTCAGGGTAATTTGCGGACCAATTTCAAAGGTGTTGAAGCGGATATTCTCCGTTACATTTTGAGCTGCATCGCCTTGGCTTTCGACAGAAGTGAGGGGCTGTTGAGCCTCCACAGCACCAACGATTCGGAATTCTCCATTTTCCGATCGTGAAAAAACATTTCTATTTCTGAACACCAAACTCCCTGAGAGCCCAAACAAACCATCGCGATGCGTTACACCCCCTTCTGCAGAGAACGCATATTGCTTGTTCGGAGCGAGGTAGATTTTGCAGTCCAAAACATTCACGTCATCCCGCTCTTGCTGGGTCATTTGTAAGTTAACGGAGCGGAACATGGCGAGCTGACTCAACTTCCGATACGTTTGATCGATCCTTTGCTTTTGGTACATGTCGCCCTCCTGAAAGCTCAACAAATAGAGCAATAAATCGGGCTTGATTTCAAGCGGACCGTCTGAGAAAAACTGAACTCCTTCCACCATGAGGGTATCACTAGGCACGGCATTGATCTTGCTGGGATCATAGCTGGTGTAAAACGAAATTTGTCCGATAAAAAATTTGGGATGAGGAGTCACTATCAAACTATCTTGTCCGGGCACCTCATCCTTTCGCAGCGACTTCACCACCATTTCCACATCCACCTTTCGATCTCCAACTGTTGAATCAGCTCGATAGACGATATAATCTTTGGAAAAAGTGTAGTAACCGCGGTTATTGAGATAATTTTGAATCCGCTCACGCTCGTTATCCAAGGCATCAATATCGAACACCTCCCCCGTTTGAATGGTGCTGGAGCTCATCAAAAACGATTCTCGAGAAGCAATGTTTTCATCTTCAATCCGTAGGCGGATATCTCCAACCCTGTATGCAGTATCGGGCGAAACAACATAGTTCACCTTGGCCTTATCTCCCCGTCGGTTGAGATTCACCTCAGAGCGAACATCAGCCTTAAAGTAACCGTGTTTTTTAAGATATATAGCAATCTGGTTTACAGAAGTTTGCGTGCGCGAGCTATCGAGAACGACCGGCGGTTCCCCCACCGTTGTGCTTAGCCAATCTCTCCAAGTAAGGGTATCGGCAAGGAGGCTTCTTTTTTCTTTTTCGGAAAGGGCTTTCTCTCGCCTTTCTTTGCGTTCAACTTTTCGTTCTTTCCGAGCGCTTTTTCGTTCATTTGCTTTTGCTCTGCGCTCTGGATTAACCAAATTGTAAACGCCCAAATGAAATCGGAAAAAGAGAATCTTTCGGTTCACACGCTGTTTGAGCACCCCTCGAAGATCTTCTTGGTCTATCTTAAAATCCTTGGGTGGATCAACCAAAGTAATTTTTTGCTTCCTCAAAAACACCTCTCCTTCTTGGAGTCTTTTTGTGGGAGAACATGCCAAGAGCAGCACTAAAAGCAGGAGGGTAAAATATGGCAGGACTCTTTTTGTGCGCATGATGACAAATGTACTCTTCGAGGGCGGTTTTTTGCTGCAAAGTTTCGAACTTGCCGCCAATGGTAACGAAAAATCAGATAAAATTCGTCAAATCACTTCACCAAAAAAAGTACCGCCAATCCTCGGGACTGTTTATTGTTGAAGGTTTAAAGCCCGTAGAGGAATTGCTGGCTTCTGCTTTTAAGGTGAACGAACTCTATGCCTTGAAGGAGCATTTGCCTCTTTTTCCGGAAGCCATTGAAGCTTCTCGAGCTGATATGGAACGCATGTCTGCTTTAAAGTCTACTCCTGGTGTTCTGGCAGTAGCTGAAATCCCCGAACAGCATCATAAAATAGAAGATGTAGGTCCCATGATTGCTTTGGATGGCATTTCTGACCCAGGGAATCTGGGAACACTGATCCGCACAGCCGATTGGTTTGGGTTCGAGCACATTGTTTGCTCTGAAGATACTGTGGATACCTTCAACCCGAAAACGGTCCAAGCTGCCATGGGTAGTTTGTTTCGAGTGCAGGTAATGCGTTGTGATCTTCCGAGTTATTTGGAAGAGTTGGGCCGACCCATCATTGGTTTGGACATGGCGGGAAATAACCTGTACACTCACCGCGCCGAAAATGGCATTTACATCTTGGGCAAGGAAAGCACTGGTTTGAGCCCTGCCGTTCGCAGCCAATTGAGTGAAACTTTGAACATTCCGGGAAAAGGAGGAGCGGAATCACTCAATGTAAGTATTGCTGGCGCTTTATTGATGAGTGAATTGTGCCGTTCGAAGGATTAAGAAGTAGCCGTTGATTTTTCTTGCTCTGCCTTTCTTTTATTGATGACCGGATTGGCATACATCTTCAGCATCACCTCTCTCACCTGTTTCGTAAAGCCCTCATTCTTCAATAATTTCTTTTTGGTGAGTGCCAATTTTAGCGTTCTTCCTCGAAGATAATTGTTGAAGGTAATGCGTTGAATCCGAGTGTATTCATGGCTGTAAGTATTCTCTCCCGTTAACAAATCGTAGGCGATGTAATTGGTAGGCCACAAACGATACAGCAGGTGCATTTCTTGATCGATCAAATTGGACAGTACCCGTACCTTTTCGTTTTTGTTTTCGATGGTCTTGATGTAATCCAGCCTGCGATTCAGCACATTCCCAAGGGCGATATTCACCCTGCCTTTGTGTCCGGTAATGCCCTTTAGCGCGCTGCGGTAATCCTCTCCATCTTGTTTTTGATATTCCCCGTGCTCTTTGATCATCAAGAGCTCGTTGGCTTTGAAAATATCGCATGGATCATATTCGTAGGAAACCACGGTTGGTACAATGTTCAACTCTCCCAAAGCATCTTCCAAGCTCTGATCTGAACTTGCTTGGAGCATTTTAATGAGTCCGCTTGCAGTGCGGTCATCCCCGTCTTTGGACCTCCCTTCTTTGTGGGCAATCCAAACGGAGGTTCCGTCCTGTGTGATGGTTTTTCGGATGTAGTTACTGAGTCGCCTGCTCAACATCAACAACTCTTTTGGGGCTGCATTTCGGTGAACGATGAAGGATTTGTTCAAACGCACAATGTCTTCGATGATTTCGTTCTTCAAGAGGTTGTCTCCAATGGCAATTTGTGTGGTTTCGAAGCCTTTTTCTAGCAGGGAAACGTTCAAAAGCGCGGAATCCAAGATGATGTCTCGGTGATTGGAAAGAAAGAGGTATGGCACGCCTTTCTTGATGGAATCCATGTTGGAAAAAGTGAGTCCGTTGGTGGTGGTTTGTGCAATAACTTTGAACGCTGGAGCGCTCACCTCAATTTGAAAGTCTTCAGTGGTACGAACGCTTCTCAGCATTTCCGTAATCTCCTCTTGTTCAAGATCGGGATACACAAACTGCATCATGCGAAAAGTAGTATCCTTCTTTAAAAGACGCTCAATGGCAGCAGGAATTTCTTCGCCTTCATAAGGACGTAGGTCGTCATAATTATTTAAATCCATGGTTCCTTCTTGTTGAGAACAAAGGTAGCAAACGAAATTTGGGTAATTTTGCTGCATGACCTTTGAAGATCTCAAGCTTACTCGTCAATTTCTCAACGCCATCGAAGAATGGGGATTTGAACATCCTACGGAAATCCAATGCAAAGCTATCCCGCCCATTCGATCTGGACAAGATTTGATTGGGATTGCTCAAACGGGCACCGGGAAAACGGCGGCCTTTCTCCTTCCTCTGCTGCACACTTTAAAATACGCTCAAGGAAATCAGCCCCGATGTTTGATTTTGGTTCCCACGAAGGAATTGGTGCTCCAAATTGTCAATCATGCAGAGCACTTGGCAAAGTATACCGACCTCAGAATTATTGGTTTGTATGGCGGAATTGGTCCCAAAGCCCAAGCCAAAGCCATGGAAGAAGGTCAAGATATCATTGTTTCCACTCCTGGTCGATTCATGGAAATTTATTTCAAAGGAGTGATTGATTGTAAGAAAATCAAACATTTGGTGTTGGACGAAGCCGACCGAATGATGGACATGGGGTTCATGCATCAACTTCGAAAAATATTTGAGATCATCCCAAATAAACGTCAGAATCTACTTTTCTCAGCAACCTTCCCCCAACGAGTGGAACACCTGGCAGAAGAATTCCTTTTGTGGCCAACACGTGTTGAGGTTTCTCCCCAAGCCACTCCGGTAGAGACGGTAGAACAGTTTTTGTACCGAGTGCCGAACTTCAGAACAAAGATTGATCTTCTTGTGCATCTGCTCGAAACGGATGAAAGCATGAAAAGGATCATCGTTTTTACCCGCACCAAGGAATATGCGGAGAACATCTCGAGGTATTTGCTCAGAAAAGAGTTGGGAGAAGTTCGGGTGATCCATTCCAACAAAGGTCAAAATTCTCGAATCAACGCGATGTCGGATTTCAGAAAGGGAGATGTTCGGATTTTGGTTTCAACCGATGTTTCGGCTCGCGGAATCGATATTCCTGAAGTTTCTCATGTGATCAACTTCAGCATTCCGCGCGACTCCTTTGATTACGTGCACCGCATTGGGCGAACTGGGCGAGCTTTTCGAGCGGGAACGGCCATTAGTTTTGCCGATCACACCGAGACCTATTATGTGCGAAAGATTGAGGACGTCACCAAACAGCTCATACCGATTGTTGAACTTCCCGAACAGCTTTTCATTCATCCCACAGAGAAAAACGAACGACAAGATCAAGCTCGGGAGATTGATAAGCAGAAGCACCGCGAAAACCCTGATTATAAAGGAGCTTTTCACGACAAAAAATACAAGCGCAAGGACCAAAAAAAGCCCAGCAGGTCCACCTCCAACCGCAAACAAAACAAGTGATCTGCGAGAAATACTTGTTAATTTTCGCAATTAGGGCATCTTCCATATTTGAAAAGCGCAGAAAGCAACGTACTTTGTAGGCATGAAATCGCGATCTAATTTTCTGCTGTTCGTGCTCATCGTATTGATGATCAGTTCTTCCTTCATTGCTTGTGCACCCAAACAAAAATGCGCGGCATACAATGAAGTACCCGCGCATACAATGCCTTGATTCAAGTGCTCACTTCCCACCTCAAAAAGAGGCAATCAGCTGGCAAAATAGTTTTGTGAGTTGAAGCTCACTCTTTTTGGCGATGGCCACAATTTCATCGATGTTGACCGGTTTCAAATCATCTGGATCGCACTCATCCGTTAACACAGAAATGGCGGAACAAGGAATCCCCATGTGATTGCAAGCGATGACCTCCGGTACTGTCGACATCCCAACAGCATCAGCCCCGATGGTTTTGAGAAAGCGGTATTCTGCTCGGGTTTCCAAGTTGGGTCCCATCACAGAAGCATAAACTCCCTCATGAAGTAGAATGTCCTCCGCTTGGGCAATCGACTTTAATTTTCGATTCATGGAAGGGTCATAAGGAGCAGACATGTCTGGGAAACGCGGACCAAATTCATCCAAGTTTGCACCACGCAGCGGATTATCGGGCTGAAGGTTGATGTGATCATCAATCAGCATGAGGCTTCCTTTTTTCATGTTCAGGTTCACCCCACCAGCCGCGTTGCTCAGCAGCATGCGTTTCACCCCCAACAGTTTCATTACACGCACCGGAAAAACGATTTGCTTCATGCTGTAACCCTCATAGTAGTGGTACCTTCCTTGAAGTGCAATGACTTTCTTTCCAGCTATACTTCCATAAATGAGCTTTCCAAAGTGAAATTCAACGGTAGCTATTGGAAAATTGGGAATGGCGTTGTAGCTCAGCTCCTTTTCGATCTCGATTTCAGTGACCAAGTTTCCCAAACCTGTTCCGAGCACGATGCCCACTTCAGCATCGCCAATACCGCGTTCTCTTAAAAAATCGGCGGTTTCTTGTATTTCTTTAATCATAAGTCTTTTCGTATTCCATCGAACCATGTTGCCCAAGAAGATTGTAACAGGTCTGATTCGGTATCAATGTCGTTCAGCTTTCGTAGTTGAACGACTTTCACATCGTTTTTATTTGCTTTATTAACCGTGTTTTCGAGCACTTCAGCAGTACTCCACTCCATATCCTCAAAAAGGAAAGGCAGTTTTTGATTCATTCCAATCAAATAGTAGCCACCGTCTTCACTAGGTCCCAAAACCAGATCATTCTCTTGCAGTGCATCAAAGGCCTCATGAAGGAGATCTGGAGTCAAATCCGGACAATCTGTACCGATCATCACCACCGATTCCCCATGGTTCAAAACCGCATCAAACGCTTGGCTCATCTTCCAACCGAGATCTCCATTGATTTGTTCCCGGATGGAGAATTCTTTGGGCAAAGGATATTCTCCTTGTCCTTTCCAAAAAACATGGGTGTTCCATGATGGGTTTTGTGCCAATTCCAAAGTGTGCTTTAGTAGCTTTTGGTAAACGAAGAGTGCTCCCTCTTCACCAATTCCCGCTGCCAATCGGGTTTTGCATTTTCCCAACTCGGGTTTCTTCGCTAAAATGATGAGTGATTTTTTCATTTGAGCACCACTTCCCCTGAACGAATCCATCGGGACCATTTCTGGTTGTACCCATGGATTTTTTGGGTTGAACCTTGGTCATTTTCCATGGGTTTTTCATCGTTGCACCACTGAAAGAGTCCGCCATAAAGATTAAAAACAGTGGTGTATCCTGCCTCTTCCAGTTGTTTCGCAATCTCATTGCTTCGGTACCCTATCGAACAATACACCACAAGGGTATCATCTTTGGCGATGCCATTCACACGAGACAAATCAAAGTCATCATACCCAATAAAAACAGCTCCGGGAATTCGGCTTACTTGGTACTCTTTCAATTCTCTCGCATCGAGAAAGAAATAGTTGTTGGAATCGGGAAGGCTGTCGGCATAGATATAAGGTACTTCTTCCTCCACCGTGCGCTCCACCATGGCATCGAAGTCATCGCTTTGTCCGCAACCCAACACAGCACTTAAAACCATACTCAATAAAACCAGTGTTTTTTTCATTGTTAAAAGCATGTTCAAATATAGCGAGCTCGAATGAATGAAGGCTTTATTTGCCGTTCAAGTTCCAATTGTACTCCCCATATTCCACCTTGGCGTTCTCTTGAATCTTCACGGAACTATAGTTATTCAAGAATGCAATGAGCGACTGCCCGCGGGTAAAATCTTCCTTGAACCAATCAAAGATGGACGAGATAAGCAATTGATTTGGGCTGATGGTATTTCGGCTGCCATCATTGATGAACTCTTTGCTCAAGCGATCCAAAACGGCATTCAGATTTTCGGGATAGAAGGCTTTGTTGAGGAGTTTTGGACAAGAAATGCTCGCACAATTGATGGCGAAGTGAATTCTTGGGTCGTTGAAATCTTTTCGTAGAATTTCGTGCTCAATTTGATTAAGTGAATAAGACTTTCCTTGGAGGGTGATGAATTTCTTATCCCAAGGTTGATCCAAATCGGTGATGCTCTTGAGGGGAAGGTTTTGAATAATGAGTTCCAAAGTAAATGCATTGTAAACGTTGATCCAGTATGCCTTCTTCTCATTATTACTCCACGATGCTGTGGGAACTTCTTTGGATAATCCTTTGAGCACTTCTTTAAAGTCAGAACTGTTCTTCAAAGCACTATAATCCACATCTCCAGTGGAGCTTACGTGTTTTTGAAGTACTGAATTCCAAAGGTTGAGGGTTTCATTGCCCGGACCAAAATTGGCCTTCATTCCAACAAAACAAAAACAAAAAGCCATTAACAGAATCGATTTCATGCCTAACATTTTTAATTCCAACCGAAGGTAAGTTCCTCAACTCACAGATTCATCACAAAAGAAAAGATAAACTGAAAGTCGGCCATTTGCTTTGCGGGTCTTCAAAATTTCTGCCAAATTCGCACAAAAGAAAGCAGATGAAAAAGATAGGTGTAATTGGTGCAGGTGCGATGGGGTCTGGTATTGCTCAGGTGGCCGCTCAGAACGGACATCAGGTGATTCTTTCAGACACCAGTGAAGAAATTCTGAGCAAAAGCAAGAAGAGTTTGGAGAAAGTAATGAACCGTTTATTGGAAAAGGGCCGACTTTCAAAGGAAGAAGCAGAAGCCATTCCAGCGCGCATTCAATACACCACAGATCTCTCAGCTTTTGCCGAAACCGACCTCATCATTGAAGCCATTGTAGAGCGTTTGGATATCAAAAAATCTGTTTTTACCACCTTGGAAAGCATCGTTTCTCCCACATGCATTTTGGCATCGAATACCTCGAGTTTGAGCATTGCATCGATTGCATCGGCCTGTGAACATTCCTCCAGAGTATTGGGTATTCATTTCTTCAATCCCGCCCCATTAATGCCCCTTGTTGAGATTATTCCTGCGGTTCAAACCAGCAATGATGTGCTGAAGGAAGCCAAAAGCATGATTGACTCTTGGGGTAAAGTGAGCGTGCTGACGAAAGACACCCCCGGTTTTATCGTGAACCGCGTTGCTCGGCCTTTTTATGGTGAAGCGCTTCGCATTTATGAGGAAGGGATTGCCGACATGCCCACCATCGATTGGGCCATGAAGCACCTGGGTGGATTTCGAATGGGTCCGTTTGAGTTGATGGACTTCATTGGAAACGATGTCAACTACGCTGTAACGGAATCGGTATTTCAGGCTTTTTACAATGATCCAAGATACAAGCCATCCTTCACCCAGAAAAGACATGCTGAAGCCGGATGGTTGGGCAGAAAATCTGGACGCGGCTACTATAATTATGCCGAAGGGAGTTCAAATCCAAGCGCCATTGAAGACCAGGTGTTAGGACAAAAAATTGTGGATCGCATTGTCACCATGCTCATCAACGAAGCAGCTGATGCTCTTTTCTGGAACATCGCCTCGGCCAAAGACATTGATCTGGCCATGACCAAAGGGGTGAATTACCCAAAAGGGCTCCTCGCGTGGGCCAATGAAATTGGTTTGGAACGATGCGTTGAAGCTATGGATGAACTTTACGATGAATACCGAGAAGATCGCTATCGATGCAGTCCATTGCTGAGGCGAAAAGCTTCTAAAGGCATTGATTTCGAGATCGATTAAGACTTCCGATAAACGAAGAATACCCCAATTCCGGAAAGCAGGGCAATCAAATAAAGAAGTGCGCTTGCTCCTGCTTCTCCATAAATCCATTTTCCTGTTCCAAAAAGGGCGGCGTACACCATAATGCAAGCTAAAAACATGCAAAGGATGAGGCCTGGAAGCGACCTTTGCTTCATGGTAGGAAGGTCGGTATTGTTCAATCCAATTTTGCTCCACCCTTTTCCAAAAGGACGAATGACTTGATAATAGTTTTGAAGGGTAGCTTGATCACTGGGTTTGGTGAGTAAGGTTACTATGACCCACGCCAAGGTTGTTGTAAACACCGAAATACACAAGCCTACCCAAGAAGGAACACCTTCTGGCGCCAAGAGGGTCCATAAAATGGCAATCACAAATGAAACCACCATTGCAGTAATCTCGGAATAGGCATTGATTCGATACCAAAACCACCGCATGATGAAAACCGAACCTGTTCCTGCACCAGCGAGAATGATCAGATCGAAACCGCTCTTCGCTGAGTCGATTTTGTAGGAAAGGAGTCCGGCCAGCACCATGAGGACGACCGTAGTGATTTGTCCTACCCAAACTTGGCGCTTATCACTAGCATCTTTTCGAATGAAACGGGTATAGAAATCACTCACCACGTAGCTAGCTCCCCAATTCAAATGGGTTGAAATGGTGCTCATGAAAGCAGCAATCAAGGAGGCCATCACCAAACCGAGGAGTCCGGCCGGCAAATAAGTGAGCATTGCCGGATAAGCCAAATCATGCCCTACCACTACATCCATTCCGGGGAATGCCGCTTCGATGGACTGCAGATCGGGAAAAACAATGAGAGAAGCCAGAGCAATCAACAACCACGGCCACGGACGCAAAGCATAATGAGCGATGTTGTAGAAAAGGGTTGCAGCAACGGCGTGGTTCTCATTTTTGGCGCTAAGCATGCGCTGAGCAACATAGCCTCCTCCTCCGGGTTCAGAACCAGGATACCACGCTCCCCACCATTGTACGGCAAGTGGGATGACCAAGATGGACACAAAAAGTTCGGTGTCATTGATATCTGGGAAAAAATTCAAGGCTCCACTGACGTTTTCATGACTCAACAAAGCGGTCATTCCACCCACTTCTGGCATATTGACGATGGTTATCGTGGCCCAAACAGACCCCACCATGGCAATGAGAAATTGAAAGAAGTCGGTAATAATCACCCCTCGTAGCCCACCCAAAGTGGAGTAAATCACCGTCACCACACCAGCGATTAAAAGTGTTTGAAGTTGACTCAAGCCAAGCATGATGGCCCCCAATTTAGCCGCCGCTAAACAGACCGTAGCCATGATGAGGATATTGATGAGCACACCGAGATACAAGGCTCGAAAGCCCCGAAGAAAGGCAGCTTCCTTTCCGCTGTAACGCAGTTCATAGAAGCCCAAATCGGTCATTACCCCCGATCTTCTCCAAAGTCGTGCGTAGACAAAAACGGTGAGCATACCCGTGAGCAAAAACGCCCACCACGCCCAATTACCAGCCACTCCTCCCCCATTTCTTACGATGTCGGTAACCAAGTTTGGCGTATCTGCAGAAAAAGTGGTAGCCACCATGGAAACTCCCAACAACCACCAGGGCATGCTTCGCCCAGAAAGAAAAAACTCAGCACTGCTGCTTCCCGCTTTTTTCATCGTCATCAATCCGATGATGAGGGATACAACAAAAAATGCGACAATGATTCCCCAATCGATGGGCGCAAGGATGTTCATGGTTAAGGTTTTTGCAAGTATAAGTGATGTGGTTGATTCCCGAAACAAGGCTCGAATTAGAAATAGCGCTTAATGATTCTCAGTTGATGGGAATAAGCCTTTGTTGCTCGGTTAAAAATGCCTTGATGGTCCAGTGTATCCCTTCTCACCTCACCACTGGCATGCACGATGGTTACCGATTCATGTTCCTTTTCAACGATGCCCACATGGATGATTTTTCCTTCTTCATTGTCGAAAAAGGCGAGGTCTCCTGTCTGCACTTGTTCGATAAAGTCAATGGTTTCTCCTTGTTCTGCTTGCAAAGACGCGTCTCTTTTCAAAGCAACACCTTGAAATGCCAAAGCCAGTTGAGTGAGTCCGGAACAATCCACCCCTAAAACACTCTTCCCGCCCCACAGATAAGGAGCGCCCATAAACCGATCAATGAAATCGTGAAGATGGAGTTGCTTGCACGGGACCCCCTTCACACCTTCGAAACTGGAATGAACAAAAGCTCCTAAAGGAATATAAAGCCCCGTGGCAGTCCGACTCAAAGCTTCGGAAGAACGACGAACTTCCTTCAAATAGGCCTCTTTTTCCAAGGAACACCTCTCCAGCATCTTCGCGTCAACCCACCCTTCATAACCGTCTACAAAGCTGCGTACTCTTCGCCATTGCTTTTGTTGATCAAGGAGTTCAACGAGTTCCCCAAATAAGAGTTGATTGACCATTTCCGAAGCATCTGAAGGAGTGCTTCTTTGCGGACAAAGGGCGGTGCTGACAAAAAAAGTTTCCATTCGAAGTTTTCACCAAAGCTAAACATTATAGCGCTTCTTTCATCGATGAATACTGGGAGTTCGTCGAAATCTTTACCTTCGTTTTTCGGGGCTAATATTTCGACGAATGGTATTTTTTTGTCGATAAGTTGCATTTGTCAGAAATATCTTACTATCTTTGACGACGAAAACTGATCTACTATCATTTCTTATCCCGTCCTGGGAATTTACAACGAGGGAGTGACTCCCCTCTGACTGCATTATTTGCTTTTATTGATTGATTGTTTAATTAAAACCTACACAAATGACAGATTCTACCTGTTGTTGCGTAGAGCGTTCTTGGCACGTAAAAAATCGCCTTGCGCTCTTGAACATCGCAACCTTTATTCTCATCTTTTTCTCCGTCCTCTTGGGCACGAGTTATGCCTCTGCTCAGGCGGCTTTTGTTACGGAAAGCACACCCTGGGGTTCCCAAGACTATGTGAACGGAATGAACACCAAATTTGGCGCTGGCAACTGGACGAACGCTACCTTCTCCAGTGTCGACGTGAACGCGCTTCTCGCCAATCACGACTTCATCTACCTTGAAGGAAGTGATGGATCTGCCAACGAATTGGAAACCTTTTTAGGCGCCAACGGAACGGCAATTGAAAATTGGGTTGCTGCTGGTAACCGAATCTTCATCAATGCTGCACCAAATGAAGGTGACGGCATGAGCTTCGGCTTTGGAGGTGTTGAGTTGGCTTACAATGGCATGGACTTGAGCATCACCCACATCAGTAATGTGGAGCCTTTCGATGCTTCAAGTGCTGTGTGGGACGGAATTTCATCCGCTTCTGTTAGCGGAAACTATTTCGGTCACGCCTTGATTTGTCCGGCAGGAATGGTAGGTCACCTTCACGAAGTAGGTGATGATTCTCGCGTTACAGTAGCTTCCATGAACTACGGTGCTGGGTATGCCCTCTTTGGAGGAATCACCTATGCTGGAGCATGGAGCCCTGCTGAAGATGCCTTCGACCTTTACTTGAACATTCTTGGTTTGGCCATTGACGCTGAGACCAATCCTTGTGAGCCTGAACTCAACATCGTTTGTGCTTCAGACGTATCACTTGAATGTGGATCAGACATTACTCCAGATGCTATTGGTTATCCAAACATCGAGAGCAATGACTGCGTTGGTGAGCTCGAAATCTCGTTCATGGACGACATGGTTTCAAACGACAACTGTCCTTTGATCATCGCCAGAACATGGATTGCCACCGATGGTGAAGTAACCGAGATGTGTACCCAAACCATTACCCTTGAAGACACTACAGCCCCTCTTATTGAAGCTGATTTTACCGACATCGAAGTTGCTTGTTCTGAAGTAGAAAACAACGAAGAAGCTCTTGCATCTTATGCAATGGAGCTCATTGGACAACCTGCTGTTGCCGATTGTTCATCATTCGAAACCAACCTAGAAATGAGCTACAGCGCTTTGGATGAGTGTCCAATCGTTGGAGCACTTGATGTTGAATTTACGGCTACTGATGAGTGTGGAAACGTATCATCTTTCTCATTTACCATTAGTGTGTCTGACACTGAAGGTCCTGTATTTGATCTTGAAGAAGAAATCCTAGTGTCTTGCTTGGAAGAAGTACCAGCTCCTGCTGATTTAGTTGCTTTTGACCTATGCTCTAACGAAGAAATTCCAGCAGACCTGTTCACTTCAAACAATGGAGAATTGACCGACACATGTTCTCTTTCAACAGCGTTTGGTCCTGGTGATGACTGGGCATTCTGGTTGCCTACCCTATCAGAGGATGGATTTGCCTCATCTGCAAACTATAACTTTGATGCTAACGGTGGACACTTTGATCAGTTCAACGATGGAACAGCTCACATCTACGGAACGGTGGTTAACGACGCTAACCCATCAGAAATGTTCGAATTGAGCATCTGGTTGGAAAACAAAGCAGATTGGACAACATGGAGTGGACTTGGACGTAACTACAAAGACGACCTCGGATGTGCTGAGCCAGACGCTCTCTACGAAGATTGGACGTATTATGAAATGGTGAACGGATTCTCTACTGCAGTTGGTCTTGGTGACTTTGCTGGAGATGTATTGAGCCTGAACCACATGCCAGCGAGCTACTACTTCGGATTCCAAATTGGAATGGGTGCCAACAACAAAAACTGTGATTACGGAATTTCAGGTTGGTTCACCTACGAAGGTTTTGTTGACGGACAATACATCAACGGTCATGGTGACGTGAATGCAGATGCATCTTGCGGACCAGTGAACGAACAAGACTGTCCTCACAACACTGAGTTTACTTACTTGTACAGAGCAGTTGACGCATGTGGAAACGCAAGCATCGCTGAACAAACCATCATTGTGAACGACGAAATCGGCCCAGATTTCATCGATTTCCCAGCAGACATTACTGTTTCTTGTGACGCATATCCAGTAGAAATCCCTGTATTGTCAGGAGTGGATAACTGTGAAGGAGAAGTAATCGTTGTAGGCCCTGAAGACTTGATGATCCCTGGTGATTGTCCGAACGAATACATCATTGAGCGCACATGGGGTGCTATTGACATCTGTGGAAACAGAACAGATCGCACATGGACCATCACCATCGTTGATGAGGAAGCTCCAATGTTTGAAGGATTGCCAGCAGCAGAACTTACTGTAGAATGTGATATGGTTCCTGAAGCTGCTGAAGTAAGCGTTTCAGACAACTGTTCAGCAGTTGAAAACATCGCTTTTGATTACAGCGAAGAATTGATTGACGGCGATTGCCCAGGAAACTACACCATCATTCGTGAGTGGATTGCTGTGGATGAGTGTGAAAACGAAAACAACTTCGTTCAAACCATCAACGTACAAGATACCACTGCACCAACGTTCAATGATTACGAGTATTACACCGCTATTTCTTGTGAAGAAGTGGATGGGTACACTTTGACTGCCTCTGACAATTGTGGTGAGGCTACAGTTGAAATTACATTTGAGCAATTGAACTCTGGTGGATGTATGGGAGTACTCTACCGCGAATACACCGCTACTGATGAGTGTGGTAATGAAGCTACTGTTGAACAGTTCATTACCATCACCGATGACGTAGCACCTTCTTTGGTAAATGTTCCTGAAAACAACACACTAGAATGCTCAGACGTATCGATGATGGACAACGGTAACTTCTTCGATCAAGGAGATGTTTTCGGTGAAGACAACTGCGCACTTGAAGTGAGCATTGATTACTCTGAAGAAGTTCAAGACGACGGTGACGATTGTGAAAACTCTTACCTCATTGTAAGAACATGGGTTGCTACTGACTACTGTGGAAACGAAACCATGGCTCAACAAACAATCACCATTGTTGATACTACTTCACCAGAATTCGTTGAATTCCCCGCTGATCTTCAAGTAGAATGTTCTGATGAACTACCTGCCGTTGTTTTCCCAATTGCTGAAGACAACTGTGACGACCTCGTTGATATTGAATTGACCGTAGAAGAAGAAAACGGAGAATGTGACGGTGAGTACACCATCTCAAGAATCTTCCGTGGATATGACAACTGTGGAAACGAAGTGATTGGAGTGCAAACGATTCAAGTAGTGGATACTACCGCACCTGCCTTCACATTTGTTCCTGACGCAGCACTTTACGAGTGTGACGAAGAAGCAGCATTGGTAATGGCGGAAGCGAGCGACCTTTGCTCTGAAGCTAGCGTATCTTACGTTGACGGCCCTGTATTCGAAGGTGAGTGCGCCAATGAGTTTGGATTTGTTAGAACATTCACTGCAACAGATGCATGTGGTAACACAGCTTCTGCCGAGCAGGAAATCTACTTCCAAGACACTACTGCACCCGTGTTCGAAGCTTACGATGTGGAAATCGACATGCCTTGCGATAACATCATGGAAACGACGGTTGCCGCTAATGACAACTGTGGTGATGTTGAAATCACTTATGAAGACACCTTCGTATCCGGTGGATGCGCCGGTCGTATCATTCGCGACTTCATTGCAGTGGACGCTTGTGGAAACGAAGCAACAGCCCAGCAGATCATTACCTTGATTGATGATGTTGCTTCAGTATGGACCCTTTTCCCAGCTGACGTAACGGTAGAATGTGACATGGTTCCTACAAACGACGGAATCGAAGTTGCTTTCGAAGACAACTGTGACGATGAGCTTGACCTTGTTTACAACGGTGAAGAAATCATCGACGGAACTTGTGAAGACAGCTACACGATTGTAAGAACATGGACCATCACTGATGATTGCGACAACGCAACTCAAGCAGTATGGACCATCACTGTTCAAGATACCACTGCACCAGTATTTACTGAAGTAGCAGCAGACGCTACTGTAGAATGCGACGAAGAGCTTCCAGCTCCATTTGCATCAGCAGAAGACAACTGCGATATGGACGTAGAGATCAGTGTTGAGGAAGCAGTAATCGACGGAGATTGCGCTAACGAATACACTTTGGTTCGTACTTACACTGCGGTAGATAACTGTGGTAATGAAGCTACAGCAACACAAAACATCGCTGTTGTTGATACTACTGCACCAGTAATCGCTTACCAAGGTGGAGAAGCTACTTTGGAGTGTGATCAAACAATCGATCTTCCAGAAGTTACCGCTACAGACAACTGTGGTGAAGCTACTGTGAACATGACCATGGTAGAAGGTCCAGGCGAGTGTGCCAATGAGCGCACCGAGACCTACACTTGGACTGCAGTTGATGCATGTGGAAATGAGTCTGAGTCAGTAAGCCTCTTTGTTTACTACACCGACACTACCGCTCCTGTCTTCGAAGCATTTGATATAGAAATCGACATGCCTTGCGACGATATCATGAACACCACTGTAGGTGCTACTGATA
>CAZYPV010000024.1:0-38152 GCA_964649515.1 uncultured Comamonadaceae bacterium
ACCAAAAATCACATCATTTCAATCCAACATCACTCCTTGATCAATTCCATCGTTTTACTGCCCAAAGAACTAACCACCTGAACAAAATAACTGCCCCTAGGCAAATCTCGAAGCGACAAATGAATGCGATTGTCTGCCCCAAACTTGGTGCGCTCAATAACTTGTCCGTGCAAACTCATCAACATAACTTCCCCTTGAATGTCTTCCGGACTATCAATGGTCACATAATCTGAACTTGGGTTGGGGTAGAGGCTCAGCTCAAAATCATGGTCGTTTTGCATGCGCTCCACGGCTTTGATTTCCGTGCTATTGCTCATTCCCGAATAATCCATTTGTCGAACACGATAATAAGAGGTGCCATGCAAAGGAGCATGATCGTTTACACTATAATCAATGGGTGTATCGCTATTTCCGGCTCCATCAACATAGCTCACCGTTTCCCAAATTTCCATGTCGGATGAACGCTCTACGATAAACAAAGAATTGTTGGTTTCGCTGGCTGTGGTCCACAAGATCTTTACGCGGTGTATTTCTGAGATCACCTCGAAATTCGACCACTCCACAGGCAACAACAAAAAGCTGTAGCCCAAGGTAAATGAAGCTCCAGCGGGAATATCTATCCCTGAGAACCGAATGCTATTCGGGCCGATGTATTCCGGACCAGTAACTATCACTTCATCATCTTCAAAAAGACCATCTCCGTCTTCGTCTACCAAAATTCGGTAATCATTTGCGGCGCTGATGTTTAAACTACTCAAATCTACGGTAAGGTCAATATTTCCAACATCTCCGGCCTCGTCGATGATCCACGTTCGAGTAAGTTTTTGGTCGATTTGATTCAAGGTATTGGCATTTTCCCAGGTGAGACTCTGATTGTTGTGTGCCCAGAGATAAAATTCGCCAAAGTCCAAATCGTCGGCATTGTTAAAACGAAAGATTCCTCTTCCTTGAGCATCGGTTTGTTGGTTCATATTATCCAAAGCACAGATTCCAGCAAGCTCAAAATCATAGCTTCCCGAGCCAGCATCATCATACGAAAACCAATCACCCCCAGTTAAAGGAATGTCGAATTTGGACGACAGGTAGTTTTCAAGAACAATCCGCTCTCCATGGTTAATGCTCACTGTGTAGTATATAAATTCAGCAATTTCCCCTGAAAAATAAGAGTGATTTCCACTTGCACCGCCGTTAAAGAAATAGCTGTCGCCCCTCACGGCCCCCAATGCAACACTTCCACTGTGCGCGTAAAGCAGGCCGATGTTGTTCGCTTGTCCAATACTACTTCCGTTCAAAAAGGCTTCGAGCGTTCCCGTTTCAGCACTGTTGCCGTTCATGATTCCAGTGAAAATGTAGTTGGTGTTTGGGGTGATGGAGGCATTGACATGTTGAAAGGGCCAAGGTGCCCCGGCTCCATCATTGGGCAAATTATATGCGCCAAAGTAAAGCTGACCGTTTTCTATAAATACGTTAACTCCCCTCACGGTTCCTCCTTCTTCATAAATCACCTGCCGCGAGTTGATGTCGCTGCCAGTTCTAAAAACCAGTGCGTAACTTTTTGTTGAAAGATGTCCAGAGTGAGTATTGATGTCAGCGCTGTTGTCAATGCGAAGAAGGTCATCGCTCCCATCGAAAGCAACAGATCGGAATCCGTTAAAATTGCCGACATTCGCCACCACGCTTGGGCGCCTGTTTCCAGATTCAAAGGCGTTCAAAGAGGCGTTTCCACCTTGATTTCCCCAAGAGGATAAAGAGGAATTGGGGGGAAGCATGGAAAGTTGTTCGGCTTTATACCAAAGGCGATTTTCGGTGTTGCTCCGTACGCCAGCCGGACCCGTTTGCGCGAACAAACATCCAACATATAGGCATGCGAGCACAACAATGGCTGTGCGAGTATAGGTCATACTGATCGGTTAAATCTTACAAGTCGTGTAGGATTTTACTTACAATATGAGCAGAAGGTTACAGGATTACTCCAAATTTAGATAAACATAGGAGCGAGGTCCCAAAAGGTAGGTTCCTGCAGTTTTTCTTAAATCGGACTGATGTAGCACCTGTTCATCTTTGATTTCCGACTGAAATGAAATGGGTACAGGAGTTTCCTTGTCGTTTTTGTTGATGATCACACGTGTTCGCTCACCGAGATAGCTTCGCTCAAGGATGAGAATACCCTCAGAGCTATGAAGAATTTTTAAATCTCCGTACAATAAACTCATGCGGTTCTTTCTCAAAGAGATCAATGCTTTGAGTTCATTTCGGGTCTTCGTTTCATCTTCATTCCATTGGTCAAAACGCATCATCCTGCGGTTGTCAGGATCGTTGCCTCCAGGCATGGCAATTTCGTCACCATAATAAATACATGGAATTCCGGGGGTGCTCATCAAAAAGGCATGCAGCATTTGCATTTTTTCATACCCTTCTTTTCCTTGGTGCTGAATAGCTCTTGTCCAACCGGCGAGTTTAGGGTCTTCTGAAAAAGACACGGCACCATCGGCGTAGGAAACAAAACGGGTTCTGTCCTGGTTTCCAGTGATGTTGCCCATTTTATGGTGAGCGCCATAGTATTCCAAACTTTGCTGTAAAACGCGAGCGAGGTTGTCAAAATCGCTTTCATCTTTGGCAAAAGCATCCACCATGGCATCATAGAGGTTGAAATCAAATTGAGCGTCCAACATTCCGCTTGAGACGTAACTCCGTATGAGTTCGGGGTTGCCATAGGTCTCGCCAATTTGATAGATGCTGCGATTTTGAGGATGAATCACCCTTTCCTTCAATTTCTTGGTGAGAAGCCGCCAAAACTCTTCTTGAATGTGTTTGGTGGCGTCATGACGAAATCCGTCAATAGGGTAATTTTCAAACCAAAACAGAGCACTGTCGGTCATGGCTTCACGAACTTCTTCTTTCGAGAAATCGAGGGTGGGAAGAAAGGTGTCAAACCAGGTGGTCAAACGCTCTTCGTCCCAAAGTTCGGTGTTCATTCGCCCGTCTTCCAAATAGAGCGGAGTAGCCCATTCAGGGTGCTCTTGATAGATATTGTGCTCCTGATGGACGTGATTGGCAACATAATCCACCAAGATGTTCATGTCCGATTCATGAGTATGATCAATGAGTGCTCTAAACTCTTCTTCGTTTCCAAACCGATGATCAATGGTGGTTGAGGTTTTGGGCCAATAGCCATGGTATCCCGAGAATTTACTGCTCACCCCTTTGTCCCACAAGCCCCATGCTCCGAGTGGGTTTTGGGTAATCGGACTAATCCAGAGGGTGTTCACGCCAAGGTCTGCAAAGTATCCTTCGCGCATCTTTTGATCGATTCCCGCCAGGTCTCCTCCGAAATGATTGGCTTGAGGAAGGATACTGTCATTTTGCACGGGGGCGTCGTTGTCGGTATTTCCATTCATGAAACGATCCACCATGATAAAGTACATGATCATGGTTTCGTGATCTTCTCGCGTTAACGTTTTAGGGTCAGTAACAGGTATTCCTTCAGCCAACGGAATGAGCACGTCATTGCTGATGCTGTTTTCAGATACTGCCCATGCACGCAGATGGCTTCGCTGGTTGAATGACATCTGTGGCAGGTCAAAACTGTAAGCACTTACTTCTTGTTCGCTTCGTGTCAAAAGTTGATTGTCGTGAAAAACATAGATAATGGAGGGTTCCGAGGCTTCAAGCTGTATTCGGCCTCCTTCGGGAGCATTCGAACTGAGGAATAGAGGGGGGGAGGGTGTTTCATCTCCCACAACAAAAGTACTGTTGAATCCGCCTTGACCGTTGCTCTTTTTGTTGGGGTTGTTGGGGTCAAGTCCTTGTTCTCCGTCGATGACGAGTAAATATTCATATAAACCGGGGTTGAGGATCAAGTCAACCGACCAATTTCCGTTGGCATCTTTGCTCAACGGGTTGGCTTTTCCATTCCAGCCGTTCATACTCCCCATTAAGAGAACTTCATTTGTTGTGGCCGAACCAGAGTAGGTCAAGGTATGGAGCTTTTTTTTCGATGCAAAAACAACAAGATCATACGTTTTATTTCGATACTCAACGCTGAGGATGTCCAGGGGAACTTTCAAGGAATTGATGGTGATTTTGCCTTGAGCTTCCATCGAAAGTGCTCCTTGAGATCCAAGCGTAACAGAGGTGATGTCTTCCGTTTTCGGGAAGTAATCGCTCAGTTGCACTTCCGTGGCTCCATAATTTAAATGGATGGGGCTGAAGGGACGAAAGTGGTCGGTTGACGAGTCTATCGAATCGGATAGTGTTTCATGATCTTGCTTAGCAGGAGCGGTGTTACATCCAATCACGATCAGGAGGATGAGGAGCGAGAGTATGGGGAGTTTTCTGGGTGAATTCATCATGGTCCTTAACTAAAAAAAAGGCTGCAATCGCAGCCTTTGAAAATTATTCGCAATCCAATATCGAGAGCACTTCGAAGGGCAGAGAACCCGGAGGATAGGTGAAACCTGGTCGGGCCACTACAAAACGGATGACTTTGATGTCTTCTCCTTCAGGAATATTGGTAAAGAGGTCTTCGGGTATGAAGGTTAATCGAAATTTCCCTTCGTCGTCTCCCATCAATGGTGTCATTTTCAAGTCGGAGTTGTTGGTCACGTCAGCAAGCGGACTCACTTCGTAATTGAAAAAGAAGAATTCATCGGTGGAAGCTACCATGAACAAGTAGCAGTCGTCCATCCCCATGTTCTGCAATCCTGGGTTGGCTTCTTGGGTATTGTCGTAGGTGATGGAAATAAAATCGTCTTGTTGACGGATTTCCGGGAAGATGCAAATGCGTCGATCACACAATTTTGGAATCACTTCAACCATGAGGTCTTCCGTTTTTGCTTCGCCATTGTATCCATCGTCGGCATAAGCATTACCGTCTTTGAGTTTGGCCAAGCAACTGATTCCATTAGCAAAAAGGGTAGCTCCATCAACCCCATAAAATTCAGTAGGGATGAAAGTAATGGAATAGAGCATGGGGGCAATTTTCTCCAATTTATTGAGTTCATTGGAGTCTCCCCATTCTCCGTTGCCTCCATCGTGTGCAGGAGAAGCAGGCATCCAAGTCCAAAGATAAACGTCGTCATCCGGATGGTCAGTAAGCATGGCTTTCAATGCATTGTTTGAAGTTCCATCGGTGCTTAGGCTGACATCAATATACAGGGTGATTTCTTCATTCGCATCTGTTGGTGAAGGAAGAATATAGGCGGCTTGGGCAGCAAGCAGGGCTGATAAACAGGCGAAGCAAGTGCTTAAAAGGATTTTCTTCATGGTTTATTCGCTTACTCGGTTGAATTTAAAGATATAGATCACGGTTTCCGTTTCGCTTTCGCCTCCAAAACACCCGCGTTTCAATTCGATGCTCAATTGATTGTCGAATGGACGAACCATACTTCCCAATTCGAAACTGAGCATTTGGCTTTCGGTTTCAAGGAATAGAGTAGAGGGCACTTCATCATTGTCAAAAGACCAAACTCCATCATCACCAAAAAAGTTTTTACCGTTGATGATTTCGGTGCTGTACGATCGGTCGCTTGCATTGAAAGTGAGGCGCAAAGGTTGATCGCTTCCATTGTCATACAAGTAACTCAAATCCCGCTCTTCTTTGATGGGATTGTTGAGGTCTTTTTGGATGAATTGTGTGAGCTGCCAGGTTCCTGACATCCCTTCAACCTTATCAAATGGCTCACCCAATTCTCCTTCCAATTCGGGTTTACATTGCCCCAAGAAAAGCGCTAGGCTTAGGAGCAGGAAGGTATGTATAAATGTTGTTTTCATGATCTTTTTTCTTAGTTACATCCACCTTCAGGGTTCAATTGGAATCCGGCTACCGAAGTTTCTCCGTTGGGGAATTGCAGTGCCATTCCCGGACAATCGTAAGGGGCTCCGCGGATGATGATGTCTTCACCCAAAGTACCTCTTCGCTTCAAGTAATCGATCCATACTCCTTCGCAGATGGTTTCCTTAAACATTTCTTCGCGAGCGGCTGCGATGATTTCTTCCGCGCTCGCATCGCTGGGCAATTGGTTGATGCCTTCTCCAAAAGCACGAGTACGGATGGCATTTACATCGGCAATGGCAAGGTCTAAATCAATTCCTTCTGTGGCCAAGGCTTCAGCTCGAAGCAAGTGCAATCCTGTGAGGTGAACGAGTGGGATGTTGAAGTAGTTGGCTCCATTAAAACGAGTGCTGTAGTAGGTGCCGTTGTTGTTTTCAATCCATTCGTTTCTGAGGTCGCTGGGGTTCAAAGAAAAGGTGGTAAAAACACTTTCACTCATCGACAAAACCGGCGTTCCGATGTCCGATCGATAGTTGTTGCTAAATCCTTCGTTTCTAAAATCGTTACTGAAACTCACAATTCCAAAAACGGTTTCGGGTGAAATGTTGTCTTGCTCATACCGGTCAAGATCATTGTCCAAGGTAAACTCCATGCTGTTGATGACTTCAGAGGCATAAAATTGAGCGTTCTGAAGTTCGTTCATCAAAAAATAGACATGCGCAAGGTATCCCGCAGCACTTTTTCTACTGGCATAGAATCCGTTTTCAATGGGTAAATTGCTGTGAGCGAACAAAAGGTCTTCTATCACAGAGTCATATACTTCTCCAACGGTGTTTCGAGATAAAGGCTCTTGAGAAGCTTCCAAGCGCAAAACAATACCCAAGTGATTGTTGTTTGGGGTGTTGTTGTATGGTTGTGCATAGAGTTTCACCAACGACCAATGACACAATGCTCGAATGAATCGTGCTTCTGCTTCAATTCGGTTTTGCTCACTTTCACTCAAACCTTCTATAAAGTCAAAGCTTTCCAATACGGTGTTGCAGCGGTAGATGGCTCTATAAAAGTCTGAATACACCCCGTTGGTTGTGGAGGTGAAGAAGTTGGTTTGTCTTCCATAAACGGCAGCATAATCGTTGTTGTCTTCAGGAAAACTGAGGTTGTCGGTCAACAACTCGCTCAAAACTTGAACCCGACCGTCGTAGAGATTCGCCAAAACGTCGTAGTTCGAGTTCAACAAGCGTTGTAGATCTTCTGGTGTTTTCAAAGCGTCTTCGGCAAGAATAACATCGCCGGGCTCAAACTCCAGTAATTTGTCACATGCGCTCAAGGTCATTAAGCCACAAGCGAGTATCAATAGGTATTTATGGTTGATCTTCATGGTTCTAATGATTGAGAGTATTAAAAGGCAAAGGATAAAGTGAAATTGTATGAACGCTCCTGTGGTGGGGTGAGGTAGGTAACGTTCGGACTCAAATTTCGGTCTTGTGCGTTTTCAAAATCTCTCGCTACTTCAGGATCCAATCCTGGGAAGTTCGTTAAGGTGAAAACGTTGGTCACATTCACCGCCAATCTCAAATTGTTGAAGGTCATGTTCTTCACTTTCAAGTTTTGGAAGGTGTACCCCACAGCAAGGTTTCTCAATCGGAAATAAGAGGCGTCATAAACGAAGAGACTGGTATTCCACCAAGGGAATCCTTCGTCCAATCCATACTTGGTTTCATCCAAGGTGAGGATGGGGAACTCCGCAACGTCTCCAGGTTGTCTCCATCGGTCGAACTTGTCAGTACGCATGTTCCAAGAAGACACGACCCCAAGTTGACGCTTGGCAGAAGAATCAAAAATCTTCGCTCCTACACTGAAAATCGCAAGGGCTTGAAGGTCCCAGTTTTTGTATCGGAAGCTGTTGGTGATTCCTCCAATGAAATCAGGGAGTCCGTCGCCAACGTATTTACGAATGGCATTGTCGTAATCATAGGTTTCGTTTCCGTTGAGGTCAAGATAAACAGGCAGTCCGTTTGCTTGATCAACATGAGAGAATTCCACGAGGTAAAAGCTTCCAATGGGCTTACCAACAATTACCCGAGAGTCATTGGTTCCTCCAGAAACAGCATCAGGAGTGTAGTTACCAATGTCCACCAACTCATTGTAGTTTCTAGCAATGTTGAATTCGGTGGTCCATTCGAGTTTACCTACCAGGTTTCTCGATTTGACGGAGAATTCCACACCTCTGTTCAAAATTTCGGCAACGTTGTCCCAATAATTGGTGAAGCCGGTGCTTGGGGATACGTTCACGTTCATCAACACGTCTTTTGACAGCTTGTTGTAAACCCCCAATTCAAAGGTTACTCGATCTTTCCACAAACCTACTTCAACAGAGGCGTCCATCACACGAGAGGTTTCCCACTGAAGATTAGGGTTGGCCAATTGTAATGGGAAGAGAATGGCTTCATTTCCATACAAGATTCCATTGTCGGCAGCAGAGTAGGTACCAAATCGTGCATAATCAGGAATATTGGCATTTCCGGTGAGACCATAAGATGCCTTCACTTTCAAGAAAGAGATGGTTTTGCTGTCTTTCAAGAAGTCTTCCTCACTCACAATCCATCCTGCGGATACTGACGGAAAGAAGCCGTAACGGTTGTTTCGCCCAAATCGAGATGATCCATCCACACGGGCGGTGGCTTGAACCAAATAGCGGTCTTTGTAAGTGTAATTGGCTCTTCCAAAGTAAGACAAGAAACTGAACTGAGAAGGATTCCCGTTCCGCTGTGGTGTTGGAATTTCATCGGTCACTTCTTCAGAATATCCATAGCTGTCTGATCGCTGAAACTCGGTTCCGGCCAAGAAGCCAAACTTGTGGTCTTCGAGCAAATCCCAATCGTAATTAGCGGTCAAAGAGTAGTTCCAATTCAGGATGTAATTGACATTGAGGAAGGATTGTGAGAAGTCACGAACGGTGGGGATGGGGGCTTCGTCAATTTCCTCCCTCAGGAACATCCAATCAAATCCACCACTGGCAACGATGTTCAAGTTTTCGATGGGGTTGATGAGGAGTCGTACATTGTTTACTGAACGGTTTTCAATGTTCTTCCAGCTTTTGAACGACTCTCGATACCCAACGGGGTTCTTGGCTCCTCCAAATTCGTCCCTCCAAATGAAATACTCGTCTGCGGGGTGAACAACATTTCCGTCTTCATCCAAAACGGCTTCGTCATAACGAACGGGGTAGAAGGGGAGGGCGTTTGACATAGCATCACCCAATCCACCACTCCAAGCGGCGTCAATCCTGCTGTTGGTTCCTCGAGAGAGGGAACTGGACACCATGGCCTTCAACCATTTGTTGATGGTGTAATCAAAGTTGATTCGTCCGCTGATTCGTTCATATCCGTTTCCAATGAGGTAAGATTCATTGTCGTCATAAGATAACCCAGCATAGAGTCCATATTTCTCTCCTCCTTTGCGAATTCCAACGCTGTACATTTGCTTTACGCCTGTACCAATGGTGCGATCCACCCAGTCAATGTCCCTGCCCATAGCTTCGCGAAAGGCGAGTGCCCGTGTTTCTGCATCATCATCGGCTGTGGTGTAATTGGGCAACCATACGTATCCAGTGCCGCCATCGTTCTCCCATGCTTCCTGACGCAATTGAAGGTATTCCTCGGTATTGGTCATGTTTGGCAAGGAGGCTGGGGTAGAGATTCCAACGCGTGAGGTGAAATCAATACTGAGTCCTTTTTTCTTAGCTCCTCGTTTGGTGGTGATGAGAATAACACCATTCGCTCCACGAGAACCATAGATGGCGGTTGCCGATGCGTCTTTCAGGATTTCTACCGATTCAATATCGTTGGGATTGAGGGTAGCGAGCGGGTTATTGTTCATAGCTCCTCCATTTCCACGAATGAAGTAGTCTTGGGTGATGGGAATTCCATCGACCACATACAATGGATCTCCACCCGCAGATACAGAGGCGGTTCCACGCACACGAATGGTGGATGCACTACCCGCGAGTCCCGATCCTTGGGTGACCTGAACCCCCGCGGCTTGTCCTTGCAGCGCTGCTTCAAAACTAGGTGTTGGCAGGGCGGTGATTTTCTTGGCGTCAACAGTAGCAATGTTTCCAGTAACGTCTTTTTTACGTTGAACACCGTATCCCACAACCACAACGTCGTCAATGAAAACGGCATCGGGCTGCATGCTGATGTTCAGTTCGAGTGTTTGTCCGGCCGTCAAAACAATTTTCTTGCTTTGTTTTTGGTAGCCAATGAAGCTAAATTCAAGGGTATGCTCTCCGGCAGTTAGGCTTAAACTGTATGAGCCATTCATGTCGGTAGATACCCCTTTCGCCCCGCCATCAGCAAGCACGGAGGCTCCGGGCAGCACTAGATTGTTTTCATCACTAACAATCCCTTTCACTGTTTGAGCTTGCACCATTGAGCTCAGAAAAATGAGCATGCTGGCTCCTACAAGGAAGATCTTGGTTCTCATATATTGGTTTTGGTTTAAAGGCAATCTAAAATAGGTAAAATTCCACAGGTGTGTTATTTACACTAAGTCTTTTTTGTTCGAGGTTGGTTTGGCTTATTCCCCTTGAACAATGATGGTTCTGCGCAAGGTCTCGTTTTTCCCTTGAAGCGATAGGATGTACATTCCTGAGGGCAAGCGATCCAAACCTGTCAAATGAATTTGAGTGCTGGATACCTGCTGCTTCTGGATTTGATCGATAACGCTTTGTCCACGAACGTCAAATAATTCAATATCAACATCTTGTGTGTTCAAATTGCTTGCACTCAAGTCAATGGTGGTTGCGTTCGTCGAGGGGTTGGGGTAAACGGCAAATTGGCCTGCATTTTCTTCTGTTATTCCCATGTCAATTACGGGTGTTTCCAAGGGAACGGAGGTGTAAATGCGGTACTCCCCGGGTTCCAAGAAGAAGGCGTTGTTGAGATCGTTAACTTGAATGGTCTCACCGGTGAAGTAGTCATACCATGTTCCAGTGGTCTGAAATCCTGGGATCATGTTGATTCCCACTACATCAAAGTTCCCAATGATGGTGACGTTCATGCTGGGGTGGTTGAGGTGAATGCGTTTTCCAAATCCTCCCAAATCAATGTTGAAATCGGTAGTTGAAAAGGCGGGTTCTGTTGCTTTTAGGTGGTTGAGCGCTGCGGTGACGTTGTACACTCTGCGTCGTGCATTTTCATCAAAATAATCCCAGCGGATGGGCTTGTTGCCTGTTCTACAATTCTCATTAATGGTCCCATCTGTGCAATAATTGATGGAATAATCATAGCCGAGTTCACCAAATTGCCAGAGCATTTTTGGTCCGGGAATGGGGTAGAGGAAACAAGATGCCAATTCCAATCGAGCCAATGCGGTGTTCATGTTGGTGATGTCATACCCATTAGCGCTGTTTCCAAACAAGAGGTTTTTGTACATGAGGCGTTCTTCATCATGACTTTCCATGTAACTGATGAGATGCGGGTCGTTCCAGCCACGGGTTTGATAGGACCCCCAAGAGAGATCAGAATTGTATCCCATGGTAGCTTCATTGTACTCGTGATTAATGTTCCCCCAAAGCATAAAGCCTTGGTTGGCCAATGCCGTTTCTTCATTATTATCCGCGAAGTGCTCCAAGATCATGTATGCACCGGGTTCAACACTCCATACGTGGTTTTTGTAGTCGTTCAAGATGTCAACCCTGCTTTGGTCGTAAGCGTTCCAAGCGCCAATGTTGCCCAAGGTGTTGTTCTGGGTGAATCCTTTCGAAAGGTCCATTCGGTAGCCGTCAATGTGGTATTCTTCAACCCAGTACTCGAGAACACGTTTGCAGAATGCTCGGGTATGCGGACTCTCATGGTTGTAATCGTATCCTACGTTGAAGTCGTGTCTCGGGGTTTGATTGAACCACGGGTTTTCTGCTGTTGGTTCTCCAAACGGACCAATATTCGCGTCAAAATACATTCGAACTTGTGGGTTTTGACCAAAACTGTGGTTCAAAGCAATGTCCATAATCACTGCAATACCTCGGTTGTGACATTCGTTCACAAAGGCTTTGTAGCTGTCTCGCGGACCATAATACTTATCTACAGCGAAGAAGAAAGAAGGATTGTAACCCCAGCTTTCATTGCCTTCAAATTCGTTTACAGGCATGAGTTGAATGGCGTTCACTCCTAAGTTTTCAAGGTAGTCAAGGCTATCAGTAAGGGTGGCGTAGTCGTGAGCTGCCAGAAAATCACGGATGAGGGTTTCATAAATCACGAGCTTTTCTTCTTCTGGGCGAACGTAACTATCGTCGGTCCAGTCAAATTCACTTTGGGCGGTTTGCAAAACACCAACGGGCATGGTTGTCAAACCACTGGGGTATTCAATGAGGTTGGGATAGGTTTCGTCAGAGATCCATTGATCGTTCCAAGGGTCGAGAATCTTCTCGGAATAAGGATCGGCGATGCGCATGTTATCTGAAGAGATGTAGTATTGAAAGCGGTACTCTTGACCGGCAGTAAGTCCGCCAATTTCCAACCAAAAGGTTTCACCGTCGGTATCCAAATTCATGAGGTAATCCGCATCGAAATTCCAATTGTTAAAGTCGCCAATAACAAACACGTTCTCCTTGTTGGGAGCAAAAAGCTGTAAAACAACGGTGTTGTCGTCAATGTAGTTGATTCCGTCTTCAACTCCTGCCGGAGCGGCCGAAATGACTTGGTTGCCCAAAACCACTACTTCAAATTCGTCAACAGCACTTTCATTGCCATTTTCAGCTGAGATAGTAATGTTGTAGGAGCCTGCTTCAGTAGGGGTAAAGGTGTAGTCCAAGCTGGTAGACTCCAATGCGCTTGCTTCTTCATTTCCATCAATGAACAGCACAAGGTCAGCACTAGAAGAACATTGGGCATTGATGTTGACACTTTCATCTACTTCGAGAATGATGCTTTCTTCTGCCGGACTAATGAACTGCACGGTAAAACTTCCGTCGGTAAGCGAATAAAAGATATCACCACCATCTTCTGTTTTCCCTTCCGCACTTCCGTTTTGGTTCCTGAAAACCATAGCAAGTGCTTCAATGGTTTCTCCAGGCTCCAAACCATAGAACTCAGCGAGCGTTTGTCCGCCAAAGTCAAAAGTATGTAGGTTGTTTCCTTGTGGCGACATCAGAACGTTGGCGTCTGCCTGACCCCAGTTGCCTTGCACATGCTGCCAACTTGTGGGCGTTGGTGAGAGGTTGGTAATCACCCCAGTATGGATGTAAACAGGAGTTGTTCCAACCAGTCCGCCGTTACCTTGTGTAGCATCGTAGTACAATATTACTTCATCATCTTGGGTTGGAAAGGCGGGCTCAGTCCAAACGATTTGAGCACTTAACCCACTAAAAACTAGGCAGTAAATTGCCAAAAGGAACAACTTTTTCATCATGTTTTCTTAATGGTGAGTTTCAAATATACAATAAAGTGTTGCACGTACACTAACTAAGATTTCACCAATCTGTAGGTCCTATGATGTACCTTGAGAAGGTAGATTCCAGCTGAAAGGCCTGAAATATCTATGGTTTTTGTATTTTGGAAATGCATCAATTCGGCTCCTTGGATGTTGATAAGCTTTCCTGAGGTGGCCATTGAGAAGTGCAGGCGGTGACTTGCGGGGTTCGGGTAGAAATGCCAGTTGTCCAATACATTGTTGGAGATATCATCAACAAGATGATTACTTGAGTTGGGAGTTGGAGTGGGGAAGAGTATCCACTCGGTTCCTCCGTCAATGGATGCACCAATGCTGAAATTGGGCGGGATGTTTCCAAAAGCACGTTCATCCATCAATCGATATTCCCCTTCTTCAACACCATAAAGATAAAGCTCATCTCCACCATTGTTCAAGGCAAAATCGGCGTGAAAAACCCCTTGTTCTTCATCATCGTCCAACCAAAGTAGCACAAATTCTCCCGGCTCTAAGGTGAGGTTGGGCAATTGCCATTTATTGGGTTCAAGGTGATTGTTACTGAGGTATTTGTTGCCAATAAAAATGGCTTCGTTTCCCGCGTTGTACAATTCGCACCAATCGTCGTATTCACCAAATTCATCGGCAAGGTGGTCCATGTTTAACGGCATAATTTCATTGATAACAAGCGGGATATTGCTTTTGCTGGTCCACACCATTTCTTCACAGGTCCAGTCACTCCACTCCCCATTGTAGTTGGCACGTGCTCGATACACCAAAGGATCATCGTTTTCGTCCAAATCCAATTCACCAAACCACCAGTCATCTCCAGCTTCCAAATCAAAGCCAGAACCGTCGTTCAACATGGCGAGAGAATAATTGTTTTCAGGAGTACTGCTCCACCAATATTGTAGCTCAACTTGACTTGCTCCGTTGGTTTCTGCCAAGACTCCAAAATTACTGTTAGACAGTGTGTTATTGTGAGATAAGGTGAGGCTAAAATCAGCATTTGAACTTTCCAATTGGTTCAGAGCACTGTTGGCCCTGGCTTCAATAAAATCCCCAATGCTTAGAGGAATGTGTCCACCCCAAGCCGATGATAGAGCGTTTTCAAAATCGCTATTTTCAAAGCCATAATCCAAACTTTTATAGGTGTCTTCCAGTGCATAAGGAAGAATGAGCGTTTGAATTTCTTCCAAACGAGATTGCAATTCCTGCTCTTGGTAAACTGTGCTCAGGGCTTCTTCCATGTAAGCAGTAAATCGTGCTCGATATTCGGGGACAGCCATGAGGTGCTGGGTGAGTGGTCGCTCCTGATATTCCCATTGATAGATGTTCCAAGTTTCCCAAGGCTGATCGAAGAAATCCACTCCAAGAGTGTTGTCCAAATCAAAACTTAAAAAGTAAAAGCGCTGATCTGTAGGGTTTTTATAAAGGTAGTAGTTGTTCTGGTTGATGGAATATCCGTCCCAATGCCCAAAGAGGATTTCATACACCAAGGTTTTGAGGTAGTGGTTGACGTTCAGCACGGCTTCAATCTCACATTGAAAATTGTCGCTGTTGTTGTCGTTCAAAACTCCTATGAATTCCGCCAAATCGCTGTAGTCGTCAGCAACGGTGTTGGTCTTCAATTCATAGATTCGCGATCCCCACGGACTGAGTTTGTAGGCTTCCGGACTATCCCCCAAAAACGTCAAATTGCTGCCATAACCGCATTTGTACAAATTCCCACTATTGTTGCCAAAACGTTTTTCGATGTACTCTTCATCAATGTGCTCCACGTTCAAGTACACCCCACGAAATTCTTCATTAATATAAAGCGCAATATGGCTTGTTCTTGAAGCGGGCAAGTCAGCTTCGCGAAGCATTTCCCAACAGATCTTTGAACGCAGCATGGAAACGTCGTTGTGTTCCCCGTTCAAATTCATCTTTTCGAGTCCGCGATAGCTTTGATCGTTGTCAAAAGTATTGAACGAAACTTTGAACGACTTCTTGCCTGCTAGTCGGGAAGTATTGCCCCGCAAGCGAAAACCAATATTGGGAATGGTATCCGAGATTCCTTCGCTGCGATAAACAAAAGTGGCAGGGTACTCATGATTGAGATACAAATTCTCTTCAAGCAGCATTTCTGCTAAGCTATCAGCGGCGATGGTGATGTGAATTTCAGCTACTTCATCCTGAAGAAAGGCGCTGTTATAATCAACTTGAGAAAGCTGTGAATGCGCCATAAAGTGCAGTAAGAAACACGTAAAAAGGAAGGTTTTATTTATCATTTCAGTTCTTCATCGCGTTCAAAACGGAACAATTGTGCAGGTTTGTGCAATACCCCCTGTTGCTTTTCGTCTAGGGGGATCACTTGGTCCATCTTTTTGATGTTCTTTCTGAAATTCCGTTTGTCGAGTTTCTTATCGAGGATGATCTCGTATAGCAGTTGAAGCTGACCCAAGGTGAATTTGTCGGGAAGCAGCTCAAAACCAATGTGTTTACTGTCGAGCTCTTCGCGAAGGGTTTTGATTCCCTCTTCAACAATCTCGTTGTGGTCAAAGGCAAGAGAGGGGATTTCGTTCACATCCACCCAAGATGCTTTTGCAGCAAAGCTTGCGGCTTCGGGTTGGTAATCTTCCATGCGAACGAGGCTATAATAACCCACAGTAATTACTCGCTGGTCTGGATTAGCTCGAAAGCTTCTCAACCAATCTTGATCTTTTAGTCCTTTTACACGGTTAGGGTCGCCAAAGGTGTGGAATTGCTTCAAATAAATGCCCTCCAAAGAGGTGAGTTCTGTCAGCACTCGGGCAGCACTTTCATCCAGACCTTCATTGGCTTGCACAAGATCGCCAGGCAAAGCCATTTGTAGTTTGTCTTTCGGAAAGTCGGCCCCCGCTCTTTGCTCAATCAACAGCAATTTCAACGATTCTCCATCAAATCCAAAGATCACACAATCCACAGATATGTCTAACCCATTTACCGCTTGCTTATCCATAAAGTCTCATTTACTTTGGGCAAAGTTAATAAACAAAACCTTAGGCTTTTTTCAAGAAAAATGAGCCTGTAATGAAGTAAAGTGTAAATAATACACTAACTTCGGTTTTTCGATTTCACAAGATCATGAAGAAAATAGGAGTTCTTACATCGGGGGGAGATGCCCCAGGGATGAACGCTGCGATCCGTGCGGTGGTTCGGGCATGTGTGTTTAACGACGTGGAGTGCTATGGTATTTTCAAAGGCTATGACGGTTTGATCAATGGCGACTTCAAACGATTGAATGTTCGATCGGTGGCGAAAATCCTGGGGAGGGGCGGAACCATTTTGAAAAGTGCCCGTTCAGATGAATTTCGCACGCCCGAAGGAAGAGCCATGGCCTATGAAGCATGCAAAAAACACGGTATTGATGGTTTGATTACCATCGGAGGGAACGGAACCTTCACGGGAGCGAACATCTTCTATAAAGAGTTTGGTGTACCGGTGATTGGTATTCCCGGGACGATTGACAATGATCTCTACGGATCAGACAATACCATTGGCTATGATACTGCAACCAATACGGTGGTAGATGCTATCGATAAGATTCGTGACACGGCCAACAGCCACAACCGTTTGTTTTTCGTGGAGGTGATGGGAAGAGATGCGGGGTTCATTGCCCTGAGAGCGGGAATCGCTACGGGAGCCATTGCGGTGATGCTTCCCGAAGAAGAGCTCACCATCGATGAATTGATCGCCATTCTCGAAAAAGGAGCAGCGAGCAACAAAACAAGTTCAATCGTCATTGTGGCCGAAGGTGATGCTAATGGCGGTGCTTATGAGGTGGCGCAAAAGGTGAATGCAAAATATGCACAATACGAAACGCGAGTAACGGTGCTCGGACACATTCAAAGAGGTGGTGCGCCATCTGCTTGGGATCGCGTTTTAGCGAGCCGCTTGGGTGTGGCTGCGGTGGAAGGATTGATTGGAGGGGAGATGGACAAGATGGTTGGACTGGTGAACGATCAAATTCAATACACCCCGTTGGAAACTTCGATCAGCATGAAATTTCAATTGAACAAAGAAGAATTACGAATTGCCAAGATTTTATCTATTTAAAAGAACATGACAAAGAAAATTGCAATCAATGGATTTGGACGAATTGGTCGTCTTAGCTTTAGAGCCCTTTTGGCGAAACCGAATGTGGAGGTAGTAGCCATCAACGATTTGACGGATGTGGCAACCTTGGCGCACTTGCTCAAGTACGACAGCGTACAAGGTGCTTTTCAAGGGGATGTGAGTGTTGAAGGTGAAAACTTAAAGGTAAACGGTGCGCTGATTCGTGTTTTCGGAAACCGCAACCCAGAGGAACTTCCTTGGGGAGATTTAAACATCGATGTGGTGGTGGAATCAACGGGTGTTTTTACTGACCGACCAGGTGCAAGTAAACACCTTCAAGCAGGTGCCAAAAGAGTGGTGATTTCTGCACCAGCAAAAGGAGATATCAAAACGGTAGTTCTTGGGGTGAACGACGATGAGTTAACACCCGAAGACGACATCGTATCAAACGCTTCCTGTACAACCAATTGCCTGGCTCCAATGGCCAAGGTTTTGGACGATACCTTTGGAATTGAAAAAGGATACATCACCACCATTCACGCCTACACGGCAGATCAGCGTCTTCAAGATGCTCCACACCGCGATTTAAGAAGAGCACGAGCTGCTGCCTTGAGCATGATTCCTACAACAACGGGAGCTGCGGCTGCGGTGGGCTTGGTTTTGCCTCAATTGAAAGGGAAATTGGATGGAATGGCCATGCGTGTGCCTACGCCTACGGGGTCGATTACGGACTTGACGGCGGTCTTGAAAAAAGATGCGAGTGCCGAAGAGGTAAACGCTGCGATGAAACAGGCTGCTGATGGACCAATGAAGGGCATTCTCCAGTATGTGACGGATCCAATTGTGTCAATAGATATTGTAGGAAATACACATTCCTGTATTTTTGACAGCGATTTGACTTCAGCCAATGGTAATTTGGTGAAGGTGATGGCATGGTATGATAACGAGGCGGGATACGCAACACGAGTTGCCGACCTCCTCGAGAGAATGGGATAATTGATTTAAGACTTTAGGATGATTTTAATTGCGGATAGCGGATCGACAAAGTGCGATTGGTTGTTGATAAATGAAAAGGGAGACCGATTGGACGAATTTCGTTCGATTGGCCTCAATCCGTATTTCCACAGTGCAGACTTTATTGCCGATACCTTGCGTTCCAACGCCCCCATGATGAAGGTGGCAGCGAACTTGGAAAAAGTATATTTCTATGGAGCTGGAGCGTCAACAGAGCGTTTGTGCAACATTATGCACGAAGGTTTAAGTAGGGTGTTTACAGGAGCAAAGGTGGTGGTGGATCACGACTTGGTTGGAGCGGCTTATTCGGTGTATGATGGCCGACCAAACATTACATGCATCATCGGTACTGGGTCCAACTCGTGCTTCTTTGACGGAAATGAAGTGTATGAAGAGGTGCCGGCCTTGGCGTATATTCTTGGAGATGAGGCTTCAGGGTCCTACTTCGGTAAGATGTTGCTGTCCAATTACTTCTACAAGCGCTTGCCCCAAGAGTTGATGGAGCGTTTCGAAAGTACTTACCAGCTCAGTAAAGACGATATGATTGATGCTGTGTATCGTAAAGACAACGCAAATGTGTACTTGGCGTCTTTCATGAAATTTTACACACAAAATGGCGGACACCCCCTTCTAAAGGAGTGGGTGAAAGAGGGAATTCGAAAATTCATCGATATCCACGTGAAGTGCTTCGATGGGTGGCAAGATCTTCCCGTGCACTTCATTGGCAGTGTGGGCTATTATTTCGAGGATTGTTTGCAAATGGTTTGCGAACAAGAAGGGGTTATTCTCGGTAATATCATCAAGAAACCCATTTATACTTTGGCAGAGTACCACACGAAGTATATCTTCAACCAGAAACAAGAAAACGCATGATCAAAAACATCGCCGTTGTTGCACACAACAAAATGAAACCTGCCCTTGCGGAGTTTCTCGAAGAACGCAAAGATTGGCTCTGGGGAAGAAAAATTATGGCTACTGGTATGACGGCTGAGTCATTAAGAGCGGCCAACATTGATCTTGAAATTACGCACCTGAGCGAGGGGAAATCAGGCGGATACTTGGAGTTGAAGAAGATGGTAGAGTCTGGAGATATCGCCATGGTGCTTTATTTCCGAGATTCAGATATCCACCAAGATTATCAAGATGAGGTGGCGGCTTTTATCAATGCCTGCAATCGAGTGAACATTCCCCTAGCTACCAATCCGGCGAGCGCAGAATTGCTCATTCTCGGGTTGATCAAGAAAGAAGCTGCTGAACTGATCAAGAGCAGAACTGAGGCCGATCTCAGTGAATAACACAAGTAAGATATCATGAGCATCAAAGCATGTATTTTCGATATGGACGGGGTGATTGTGGACTCCGCCAAATACCATTTCGTGGCCTGGCAAGAACTGGCACAAGAGATTGGGGTCAAGTTTTCTGAGAAAGACAATGAACAACTGAAGGGATTGAGCAGGGTGGATTCCCTCGAACGCATCCTGAAGATGGGTAACCTCCATTTGGACAACGATACCAAATTGGCCCTCATGGAGAAAAAAAATCAGTCCTACCTCCAATACATTTCATCCATGAACGAGGAGGAGATCCTTCCGGGAGTTGCCGCTTTTATTGATGAGCTGATTGAGGCGGGCATCAAGGTGGCTTTGGGGAGTTCAAGCCGAAACGCTACGGTGATCCTCGAGCGAATCAATCTGCGCTCCAAGTTCGATGCAATCATCGATGGAAATAAGGTCACTTTTTCGAAGCCCGACCCCGAGGTTTTTCTCAAGGGAGCGAGTGAAATCGGACTCAAGCCCGAAAATTGTGTTGTTTTCGAAGATGCTAGCGCAGGAGTGAAGGCGGCCGTCGATGGTGGTTTCCGTTGCGTGGGAATCGGTGAAGAAGAACACCTCAAGCAGGCCAATTTTGTCATCCCCGGTTTCCAAGATTTTCATCTCAATGATTTGATTCAACGTTTTAATTAGTACAAGTACCTCTTGCAATGATCAAGTACCTCGACGCTAATGATTGGAAGGTGATTGAATCTTCCTTTCATCCAGAATACCAAAGAAGTTCAGAGTCCATTTTCTCCATCGGAAACGGAAAATTCGGTCAGCGTGCCAATTTCGAAGAGCACTATTCCGGCGACCATCACCAAGGTTCCTACGTGGCGGGCATCTATTATCCCGATAAAACCAAAGTAGGCTGGTGGAAAAACGGTTACCCAGAGTACTTCGCGAAGGTGCTCAACAGCATCAATTGGATTGGCTTGAAGGTGAAGGTGGATGGCATTGATCTCGATCTCCATGCATGGAAGGTTGATCGATTTCAACGGGTGCTCGATATGAAGTCGGGATTGCTGGAGCGAACGTTCAAGGCAACGGCTCCTTCGGGAGATTTTTCCATTGAGGTTGCGGCAAAACGAATTTGTAGCATGGCCGATGATGATTGTGCGTGCATCGAGTACAGCATCACTCCAAGCAAAAAGGTGCAGTTGGAGATCGTGTCTTATCTCGACAGTGATGTGGAAAATGAAGATACGAATTGGGATGAGAAGTTTTGGAACTTGATCGAGGCTGAGGCAGAATTAGAGTCGGCATACGTTAAGGCGAGTACCAAGAAGACCAACTTCACTTTGGTGGCGGCCATGGAGAGTAAATGCTCGGTGAAGGGGGCAGAGGTGCTGCCGATGGCTGCAAACAGTAGCAATAGTTATGCGTCTCAGGAGTTCCGTTTGGTGCTGGATGAAGGCGAAACGGCTCATTTTGAAAAACATGTGGGCTTGTTGAGTTCAATGAATCACGATGTTGATGATTTGATCAAAAACGCTCAAGATGCGGCCCGTCGCTCGGCTTCAAAGGGTACGCAAAAGATGTTTGAAGAGCATGCCGATGCTTGGGATAAGATTTGGGAAAATGGCGATATCATCATCGAGGGAGATGTGGAGGCACAACAGGGCATTCGCTTCAATATTTTTCACTTAAATCAAACCTACACGGGAGAAGATGCTCGCTTGAATATCGGTCCGAAAGGCTTTACTGGTGAAAAATACGGTGGCTCTACTTATTGGGATACCGAGGCGTATTGCTTGCCCTTCTACTTGAGTACTCACCCTGAGAAGGTGTCCAAACAATTGTTGAAATACCGTTTCAAGCAATTGGATAAGGCGATCGAAAATGCGGAGAAATTGGGCTTCGTGAACGGTGCAGCACTTTACCCTATGGTAACGATGACGGGGGAGGAGTGCCACAACGAGTGGGAGATTACTTTCGAAGAGATCCACAGAAATGGGGCCATTGCTTTCGCAATTCATAACTACATTCGTTTCACAGGAAATAAGGCGTACATCGCTGAATCGGGTTTCGATGTGCTTCTGGGAATTGCCCGCTTCTGGTCGCAGAGGGTGAACTGGTCTGAAAACAAACAGGCCTATGTGATGTTGGGGGTAACAGGGCCCAATGAGTACGAAAACAACGTCAACAACAACTGGTACACCAATTACATCGCTAAGTGGTGCTTGTCCTATACTTTAAAGTGCATCCTCTATCTCAAGGAGGAACATGCGGAGGCTTATCAACAAAAATGTGCCCAATACGGGTTCAATGAGGAGGAAGAAACGAAGCGTTGGGCAGACATTATCGAGAAGATGTACCTCCCCAAAATGGACAACTCTAAAGTGTTCCTCCAACAAGATGGCTTCCTCGATAAGGAGCTGATTCCGGTGAGTGAATTGGCGGCAAAAGATCGTCCCATCAATCAAAAATGGTCGTGGGACCGGATTTTGAGATCGGTGTACATCAAACAGGCAGATACACTTCAAGGAATTTACCTCTTCGAAGATCATTTTGATGAAAACACGATCAAAGAGAATTTTGATTTCTACGAGCCCTTTACGGTGCATGAAAGTTCTTTGAGTCCGTGCGTTCACGTTGTGCTTGCTGCCCGTTTGGGCTACGAAGAAAAGGCTTACGAGATGTACCTGAGAACTTCGCGTTTGGATTTGGACGACTACAATCACGAGGCGTATCAAGGTCTCCATATCACAAGCATGGCGGGTACATGGATGTCAGTAGTGGAAGGTTTTGGTGGATACCGGGTGAAAAACGGTGTACAGCACTTCAATACCATGATTCCAAAACACTGGAAGGCCTACGCTTTTAAGGTGATGTTCAAAGGGAGAAAGATGAAGGTGGAAGTGAATGCCAACGAAACCAAGGTAGTTTTGCTGGAGGGTGAACCCATTTCAGTAATGATCAACGGTCAAGAAACGGCGTTGTCCTGAGGGTCATCCCCGCTCAATGATTCCTTGAAAACGAGGATTTCGAAGTACAGTTTGAAATCGCCCATCAAGCTCCACAAGGGGTATTGAAAGGTGGCAGGTTTGTTCTTTTCAATGAAGAAATGACCAATCCATGCCATTTTGTATGCACTGATGATGCCAATCAATACCATCCACCATTTACCCAAAACAACGGCGGCTGCAACAAAAACGAAAAAAAGGCTGGTGCCTATAAAATGCGTAATGCGCGTTCCCGTGGCCTGATGTTCCGAGAGGTAATAGGGGTAAAAGTCTTTAAATGAGGTGTATTTTCTTGAACTCATGCCTTGTAAGTTACAACGCTGGTGGCAATTTTCAAAAGTGGAGATGAAGTTCTGCCGGACAATGATCTGAGCCCATGACTTCGTTCAAGAGGTCCGCATGTTGGATTTTTTCTTCGAGTCGTTGATCTACTAACCAATAATCAATCCGCCAGCCGATGTTCTTCCCCCGAGCTCCCGCCCGATAGCTCCACCAAGAATATTTAACTTCTTCGGGGTGAAGATGCCTGAAGCTGTCCAATAAATTGAGCGCCAACAAACCTTCCAAGCCGTCAATTTCGGTTTGGGTGAAGCCGGCTGATTTGTTGTAGTTGGGTTTCGGACGCGCAAGGTCGATTTCCCGGTGCGCAACGTTGAGGTCGCCACACAAAACGATGGCTTTTTGACTTTGTAACTTGGAAAGATATTGAGCAAAATCTTGGTCCCATTGCGATCGATAATCCAATCTTGCCAAGGCGTTACCGGAGTTTGGAGTGTAAACGGTAATCACGAAACACTGCTCCAACTCAATGCAGATCACCCTGCCTTCTTGATCGTGCTCTGCCATGTTCATGTCATAGCTCACCTCAATTACTGGAAGCCTACTCAATATGGCTGTTCCTGAATATCCTTTGCGCTCTGCTTCGTTGGCATAAACGGTGTATCCTTCTGCAAAAGACAAGGTTTCCTTTACTTGTTCAACAGTAGCTTTGGTTTCTTGAAAACAGATGATGTCTGCATCCAAACTCGCCAAAATTTCGTCCAGTCCTTTTTTAGCAACGGCTCGAATTCCGTTAACATTCCAAGAGATCATTTTCATGCTAGGTCAAGTTTAAATTGTTTTTGCAAAACTGTGCCATTTCAGCGGCATTGTCGGTGGTGTGTATGCATTTTTCAAGGTGCAACAGCTCCATCAAGTAGTTGTTCGATTCTTGAAATTCGCGGGATATTTCCATGTTGATGAGGTGGTCGTACGCTGGGGAACGCTGACACCAAAAAAGGTCAAATTGTTGGTTTTCTCCGTCGTAAGCAACGCCCAAGATATTACTCTCGTGGATGTGGAGTATCAAAATCCGAGGGTACCTGATGAAATTCATTTTCCAGTACCCCATGTAGCCCATGGAAAAATAGGGGTAAAGCTTGGAAACAACCTTCATTCCAACACTGGAGAGTTCGTCCATCAACAGGTCCAACTCTTCGTTAATGCTGTATGCCAAACTTCCTTCGGGCTGATATTGTTTGTAAGATACCCAGCGTTTGTTATGGTTGTAGTATTCAAATTCTCCGAGATCCAACTTGTAACTGAAGGAGGATTCTTTATCCAAAATATACCCGGGATAATACCACTTATAGCCCAACTTCTGAGTAAAATCAACTTCCTTCAACATGGTAAATACACCTAAGGAAAAGCGCTGGTAATTTTCATCATACAAGGCGAGCAGGCTGGCTACTGATTTTTCACCCAAGTCAAAAAAGCTTACTGCAATGAGCTTGTTGCCATCATAAACACATACTTCTTGTGTATTGAAAACGGTGGAGGGGAATCCACTCGAGAGGTAATCGTCCAAAGTGGCGTGGATGAAGCCCCTAAATTTGTACTTGTGCTTCTGATAAAGTGCATCCTTTTCATCAGAATAGCTGGCTTGTCCAATTTCAACCCGAAAACGGTCTTGAACTTTTTTGTACTTTTTTCGCTGACTTTTACTTTGCTCAAACTGTTCCAAATTCAAACGAATGTTGACCACCGAGTAGAGGTCTTCTTCAATGCAAAGCAGGTCCATTTTATACAACATTACAGAGCCACGAAACCATCCACTGGCGAGGAAGGTGTCGTATCTACTGGGAGATAAACGTTGCGGAAAATAGGTTTGTACAAGCATAATAGGACCTTAACAAAGGTACTTTTCTCTTTCTAAGGAAACGAAACTTTGGGAAAGAAGATCACAGGTACCGGATCAAAATGTTGGCAAGCTTTTGTTTCCAGCTTTTGTATGGTGGACGAATGAGTCGGAGCGCGTTGAAGGGGTGGCGCTGCTGAACAAAGCTCCTTTGGTTGGAAAAGAGCTCAAATCCCCATCGCCCATGCGCTTTCCCCATGCCACTCCAATTGATTCCTCCAAAGGGCAAATCGGGGTGGTTGAATTGAACTAGGGTTTGGTTGATGCTGCTACTTCCAGCCCGAGTGTCCAAAATGGCTCGTCGAATGTTTTTCTTGGAGGTGCTGAAGTAATAGAGGCTGAGCGGACGCTCAAATTCGTGAACCCACTTCATGCATTCGTCCCAATTTTTGTATGTGATGACGGGTAGCAAGGGTCCAAATATTTCCTCCTTCATGAGGCGCATGTTGGTGTTGATGTTCGTCAATATGGTGGTGGACAAAAATCGCTCTTGATCGTTTTTGGTTCCACCCGAAATGACTTTTCCTCCTTGGTTTACCGCGTCGTCCAAAAGGGCACATTGTCTTTGGTAGTGCTTTTCTGAAACAATGGAGGCATGATCGTCCGGCAGGGCTGCTTTTTGATAATACCGTTCGAGACAGGTCACCATGCACCGCAGTAATTCTTCATGCTTGCTTTCATGAACCAAAACATAGTCGGGTGCAATGCAGGTTTGTCCGGCATTCAGTCCCTTTCCCCAAATGATGCGGTCGGCACTGTGCTGAATGTCGGCAGTTTCGTCAACAATGGCCGGACTCTTTCCGCCCAGTTCAAGGGTGACTGGCGTTAGATGTTCCACGCTGCTTTGAAGCACGATTTTACCAATTTCCGGAGACCCCGTAAAGAAGATGTGATTCCATTTTAATGACAAAAGATCTTGAGCGGTGCTGGCATCTCCACAAACGGTAATGGCCTCTTTTTCAGGGAAGGCTTCATGAACAATTTCGGCAATGATGGAAGCACTTTTTGGAGCAATCTCTGAGGGTTTTAGGATGACGGCATTTCCCGCTGCTATGGCGCTAATGAGCGGACCCAAGGTGAGTGCTATGGGATAATTCCACGGCGCTATAATGAGCACCAAGCCTTTGGATTCCGAACGCACAAAAGAACGCATCCCAAATAGAGCCAAAGGATTTCCTACTCTTTGCTCTGCAGTCCACTCCCTCAGGTGCTTTTTTGCGTGACGTAGCTCAGAAAGGGTGACGTATATTTCAGATAAATCAGTTTCAAAAGGCGGTTTTCTGAAATCCTCCAACAGAGCGCGTTGAATGTCCTCTCGTCGCTTTAAAATCACACGTTCCAACTGCTTCAAAAGCTGAATCCGCGCTTTGTAATCACGGTTTCCAATTTCGAGGGCTCTTGCCTGGAGTGTTTGGTGCTGTACCTGGATTTGTTCTTTGCTAAGAAATGGATTCATAAAGTGAGGTGCTTTGAAGAGGGAAGGTACTCCGACTCACCTTTTTTTGCAAGTTTGTTTATTTTCACGCCATGAAGTCCCGAGTCCATAGCGCTTTGAACCGCGCCTATAAAAAGGCCGAGCGCGTTCCCATCGATCTCGGGAGTAGTTCTTGGGTCTTTTTTTCCGACCATCACAGGGGTGTTCGAGATGAGGCGGACGACTTTCAGCGCTGCGAAAAATCATACCTCGCTGCACTGCATTTTTACCAAGAACAGGGATACCATCTCGGACTCCTCGGCGATGTTGAAGAGCTTTGGGAAAATAGCGCGCGGGAAGTCATTCAACAATACCAAGAAGTAGTCAAGGCCGAAAAGAAATTCCACGAACGCAATGCTTTGGTTCGAATTTGGGGCAATCACGACGATTACTGGAGAGAAAAGCCCATTTTTCAGGCCTATTTCTTCAAGTTTTTTCCAAACATGAGGGCGCATGAATCACTCATTCTCGAGTGCAGGAACGAGGGAGAACATGTGGGGAATGTGGTGCTGTTGCACGGACACCAAGGTTCGCTCAGCAGTGAGCGTTTTGCCACCATCAGCCGGTTCTTTGTGCGTTATTTTTGGCGATGGTTCCAGAAAATCAGCGGATTCAAGCTCACCACCCCAGCCCGCAGCCTTCAGTTGAAGTCCAAAACCGACCTAGAGATGTATCGCTGGATGGTGCAAAAACCCAAGCACGTGTTGTTGTGCGGACACACCCATCAACCCGTATTCATGTCAGACACCTTCATTGATCGCATCAAAGCAGAGTTGAAAAAAGACATCAGCGATGATGAAAGGATAAAATGGGAAATGGAACTCGCAAAACAGGCAGATCGTCAGACACCTTTGAATACTACAGGAGGATTTCTTCCATGCTATTTCAACACCGGTTGTTGCTCGTTCAGCGATGGAGACATCACGGGAATTGAGGTTGACAAGGGAAAGATACGACTCATCAAATGGAGCTCTTTTTCGGTGAAACCAAAAGTATTATTGGAACGCGATATTGAAGGGGTATTTCTTCAATGCACGGGCGAAACTCACATCGACGATTAAGCCTTAAATCAGCTTACTCCAAACAAAAATGAGCGAAAAGGCGAAAAGAAAAGCCATGCCTATGAAGCTTAAGATCCGCATGAAAAGATTGGGCTGTGCTTCTTTTGGGAAGTGTTTACCGGTCACCAAACGGTAATTGGCCAAGGCAATCACAGGTGCAATCAAGAAGGATAGGGTAGTGGCCACATCCACCAACAGCAATAGTTGATTTTTCGCCAACAAAACAATCGCCAAACTTCCTACCGCAAGTACTAATAAGGTGTACTCGTAGATGGGAACTTTTTTATTTGGAGTGCTTTTGGAAAGATCAATTTCAGCTTCAGGCTTGAACAAGATGAAACACCGTTCCAAACTGCGAGAATAACCATCGAAAATAGCGATGCAGGTTCCAAACATGATGCTACAAGCGGCGCTACCAATGATGATCTGACTCCAGTTTCCGATGACCTTGGTGTACAATTCTACAATACCGGCAGCGAAGAGGTGCATGGCACTGGGGAGGGCATTGGCATTTCCGTAGAGCAGTTGAGCTCCCATCACCAAAAAGCAAACGGATAAAATCGTCGATACCCAATAGCCGAGGTGAAAGTCGAGCAAGGATGCCCTTAGGCTGGGCTGAAACCCGCTACTTTTGATACGCTCAATGGTCCACAAGCTGTTCCAAGCACTGAGATCAACAGCGGTGGGCATCCATCCCATGAGGGCAATGATGAACGGAAGGTCTTGCTTGCTGAGTTGAATGGAGCGGACGGTTTCATAAACACGAGCATCCACTGGCTCATGAAACAAAACAAGTACGAACGCACAAAAGGTACTCACGGCCAAAACGGCTCCAACGATTTTGATCAGACTGTCCAAAACACCGTACTTCCCCAAGCCCAAGATGAGTCCACTTCCAAGAAAAAGGATTAAGCTCACGAAAACCGTACTGTTTTCACCCCAAAGTGAACGCAAAGCAAAGAGTTGGTCGAAAAATCCCGCGGTGACTGCTCCAACAGCCGAAGACACAAAAAACATGGATCCAAGGGTGATGATGAAGTAAAGCCACAACATGCCTCTGCCCATGCTTCGGTAGCCATCGATGATGCTTTTCCCCATTACATTGGCATAGCGGGTGCCATATTCGAAGAAGGGGAATTTGAAGATGTTGGCAGCGAGTACGGCCCAAAGCAATCCAAAGCCATAAAATGCTCCGGCTCGGGTAGATTGAACGAGATGAGAAACTCCAATGGCGGTGGAGGCAAAGAGGATGCCCGGACCCAAGGTTTGTATAAAGTTGGCTTTTCTCATGCCCACAAACTTATGGAAATTAGGGCTTTCACTTTCCCGGTGAAAATGGTTAACTTCCTCCTGAAAAATTGCACAAACCCATGAAAACAATGCAAGACTGGCTAGATGCCTATGGAGTGAGCCATCAAAACCCAAGCAATAAATTAATCCACTGGATTTGCGTTCCCCTCATATTTTTCACAATCATTGGTTTGCTTTCAAAAATCCCGATTCGAAAGTTGGGAGCAGATTTCGATGCCTTCAGTGGCTTTCTGCATATCGGTACCCTGTTGCTCATTTTTGGCTTGATGTTCTTCCTTCGCCTCAGTAAAACAATGGCTTTTTTCATGGCGATCATTTCCTTTCTGGTGCTGTGGGGAGTGAAGGAAGTGAATTTCCGTTTCCCAGAGCAAGCTTTGTTCATTTACCTTTTGGTGTTTGTTTTGGCTTGGATAGGTCAGTTCATCGGTCACAAGATTGAGGGCGAAAAGCCGTCTTTTTTTGACGATCTCAAATTCCTCCTCATTGGTCCGGCATGGCTCATGAGTTTCATCCTAAAAAAACTCGGTGTGAAATATTGATCTGAAAATGAACTCCTTACAAGAGTGTCCTCGTTGGTGAAGAATTGGAACAAAATTTGATGCAAAAGACGTAAAATTGCCACATGAAAGTCCCTCTTCTCTTTTTGTTTTTTTTGAGTGTCTTGATGTGGTCCTGTTCCAGTAGCGATCATTTTTTTCACGATGCCAAGGTGTATGAGCAAAACAACATGCCCCTCGAAGCCATCAAAAACTACGAACGTTCTTACCGGCAAAATAACAATGTAGAGGCTCACGTGGCGCTGAGAAACTTGTCTGTGCGCTACTCGGAAGGTGAACTTGCTCAAGCAAAAATTGCTTTGCAGTCCAACAGGTTTGAAGAGGCAGAACGCAAGCTCATACAACTTGAACGTTTTCAAAGGGAATACCAATGGCTGAATTTAGACCTTAGTTCAAAAATCAACCAAACTTCTAATGAGCTCAATGCGGCTTGGTCTGAAAGCCTCTATGAACAGGCCTATCAATCGGTGCTGTCAGAGCGGTATGACGATGCAGATATATTCATCCATCAGCTCGAAAAAAAATCGCCCAACTATCCTGAATTGGATTACCTGAAGTCGCTCCGAATCATCATTCCCAACTACAACAAAGCAGAAAAAGCTTTTGAGCTGGAATTGTATCGAGAGGCGATGAATTTCTATGCCGAGGTGTTGTCTGTTGATGCGGATTATAAAAATGCCATGGAGCGTTTCAATGAGTGCTTGAATAAAGTGCGCTTTTCTTTGAGCATCGTGTTGAAAGAAAACGAGAACATTCCCGATGCGCTCGAAAGATCGATTAGTGCAGAGATCAAGCAAGGAATCATTGAGTTGAACGACAAAAGCATTCAACTGGTGGATCGTGAAAACATTGATGATCTACTGGCTGAGCAACTTTTGGGAATGGGAGCTGGTTTTGGAGATAACATTACGGGAGATGCGGGAGAGTTGATTGGTGCCCAATACATTATCATTGGTGAATTTGTGAACTACCGAGTGCGATCGAGTCCGGAAAGAAGGTACGAACGAAAAGGCTATTTGGGTCCGAATACCACTGATCAAAAAGTGAACTATTACTATTACGAACGAGAAGATCATATGGAAGCGAGCTTTCGTTTTGTGATGGTGGAAACGGCTACAGGAAAAGTGATTGCGGCAGACCATGTTCCTTATGTCGAAAGTCAAAAAATTGCCTATGCTCGATTTAACGGCAATGCCCAACGTTTGTATCCTGGAATGTGGAGAACCAAGTTGTTAGGGTCCAGAATGGATGAGGTGTACACCGAACAGAAACCGGCTTTAGATCAATTGTTGCAAAACAACATTGGTGGAGGTTCAGAGGTGGGCTTTCAACAACAATTTACGGAACTCGTTGCCACGCGCATTGCCGACATGATGATCACCTTCACAAGTAATCGCTAATAACAATAGGAAAGAGGCTTAAACGCTCGTTGCTTCTTGAAGTGCCGAAAAGTGTTCGTGCAGATCGTAGCACCGTTGAAGCACTAAACTTTGCGGATTGTTGACAATCACATGAGTAGCCTGTGTAGCACGTTCTGCATCGCTCCATTGATGTCGCATCCTACTGCGAACTTGTGCTTCGCTTACAACGTCTCGCTTCATCACCCTTTGAATGCGTTCTTGTTCATCGGCTTCTACGGTCATCACTTCATCACAGTCCAAATGCGACCCACTTTCGAAAAGAATGGCGGCTTCACGAATGACGTAAGGTGCATTTTGTGCCTTCAGCCAGAAAGAAAAATCAGCCTTAACAAGTGGATGAACCAAAGCATTGAGGTCGCTTAGTGCTTGTTCATCATTAAACACCTTCGAAGCCAATACCGCTGGGGCAAATTGTCCGCCCGGATACACCTCTTCGCCAAAGCGCTGCATCACGGCCTTTTTCAATTCGATGGACTCAGTATAGAGGGCCTTTGCGCGATCATCGGCGGTATAAATAGGAATGCCCATGCTTTTAAAAACACGCGCAATGGTGGATTTACCACTACCAATTCCTCCGGTGAGTCCAATGACTTTCATACCATCAAGTTGCTTTTTTTTAAGCAGAACTCAAAATTTGATTGAATTCCTTTAGAAAGAAAGCCCCAACTCTCCCATGCTCTTCGTTTATTTGCATTCCAAATACCTCACACAAGCATGAAACATCTTATAGCTCCCTCTGTATTGGCGGCTGACTTTGCCAATTTAGAACGCGATTGTAAAATGATCAATGAGAGTCAGGCAGACTGGTTCCACATCGACATTATGGACGGCGTTTTTGTACCCAACATTAGCTTCGGAATGCCCGTTATGGCGGCCATTAAAAAGCACGCAAAAAAGCCCTTGGATGTGCATTTGATGATTGTAGATCCTGACCGTTACGTGGAAACCTTCAAAGCCATTGGTGCAGATGTTCTTACGGTGCATTACGAGGCCTGCAATCACCTTCACCGCAGTATTCAAAACATCAAAGCCCACGGAATGAAAGCCGGCGTGGCGCTCAATCCACACACTCCTGTTGCCTTGCTTCAAGACATCATTGAGGATCTCGACTTGGTGTGCCTCATGAGTGTTAATCCTGGTTTTGGCGGACAAAAATTCATCCCGAATACCTACAACAAGGTCAAAGAACTGCGCGCCATGATCGACGCATCTTCATCCAACTGCCTCATTGAAATTGATGGCGGGGTTGGAGAAAACAATGCAAAAGAACTGATCACAGCAGGAGCAGATGTATTGGTCGCTGGATCAGCAGTTTTTGCAAGCGAAGACCCGATAAAAACAGTTGAGTTGCTGAAAAATATCGATTAACGGTAGTTTTTTTCTGTTAAGCGAACATTATTTCTTTCACGTAAGAAATATCCTACAAATGCTGTAACCATAGGCCTTCGAAAGCGTAGGAAGGGGTTGACTTGGTCACTAAGGTTTATCGATGAATGGTATAAATTCTTCGATAAATGGAAAATATCAAAAGTTATTTGGTATTTTTGTGACTTCTTCTGGGAGAGCTCCGTCTCATTCCCAGATAATTAACCAAACAATTTACGCTACACGTTAGCCAACTTACTACTATGGAAAACAGCTACGCTCGTTCCGCTCAAAGCCAATTGCTACCTTGGCTCAGAGCTTTAGCCACTCTAGTTCTTTTTACTGCCTTTTCTTGGCAGGCTGATGCACAATCGTGTTGTCAGGTCAACATTCCATCCGCCTCCGTTCAAAACGGTTGTGTTGTGCTCAACAGTCCACCCAGTGGAGCTTGTGGAGACCAAGTAGAATGGATGTGGGCAGAAAATGCTTCTGGCTCAATTCAAGCATTGACCTCTTGGTCAACTTCTCAATCCCTCGATTGGTGCCCAACCGAAGCGGGAGACTTCCGAATTTGTGTTCGGGTGGTCGGATGTTCTCAAGTTTATGAGAGCGGAGATACGCATGTGAACCCAGGAGATTGTTCCGGTGGAGTTACTGCGATTAAGGTGATTGATAATGCTACCGGACAGGTCGCTGCCAATATCCCTCACTTGAGCAATAATGTTTCGTTTTCTTACGACGATCTTCCTGCCGACTACAAAATTGAAGTATTCGTTAACGGGAATAGTGAAAGTGCAGAGATTACGGTAAACGGACAAAGCAACACGGAGAATCACATTCCGTATAACAGCTATGCATCCATCGTTCCCGGAAACAACACCATCAGTGTTTCCCTCTTTGCTCAAGACAATTTGGGCGGAGCGCAGTGCGATCACATCACGGTGAACTTTTATGCCAATGATGATTCATGTGTCACCTTAACGAATGGGTCAGCACCCTATGGATCAAATGACGATTGCTTCATTCATGTCATCGAAAACGACAGCTACTGTTGTAATACGTGGTGGGACAATGTGTGTCAAGATGCATACGACCAGTGTCAAACAACGGGTAACCTCGTTGAAACGTGCACACTTTCTGGATATGCTTCCGAAAATGGAAGAATTGTTTGGCTCCCCAACTTTGCTACTGATTTAAGAGCAACGAGTTCGGGAGTTTTCTTTGCAAAATATGACGACGGTACAGCGAAGCTTTATGGTAGTGTAGAGAGCATCGCTAACCCAAACAACGGTTTTGAATTTAGCATTTGGTTTGATAATCAATCCAATTTCTCTCAATGGACGAGCCAAGGAGGTTTGGTAAAAGAACCTCAACTTGGAGATGAGTCTACCTGGACGTTCTACTCTTTGGATGGAGATAAGACCTCTGGAATGGTTGGGTTTGGTGCATGGAACGGTCAAATCCTTTCTGTTGATGACCAATTTAGTGGTTACGGATTGCAAATTGGGGATGGAGCGAATGCGCTGAACTCCAATGACAATGGATTCTCGGTTTGGTTTGATCATTCAGGAACAAATCAAGGTCATGGCGATTTCAATGCAACCATCACTTGCGCTTCTGATCCGCTCCCGAGTGTAGACCAATTTGAATTGGAATGTGCCGATGGCTTGAAAGTGAGCGTTCAAGGTGTGGGTATTGAAGGACAATCTTGTGGAAACTTGAGCCTTGGAAATGGTCCTGGCGACTTGGAGTATGCCATCCTTGAGGCCGTTTGGAAAGGTTCCAACCCACCTTCATCTGTGACCTTTGTTGCAGATGGTGTGAACTACGTAGCCAATGCACAAAACGTTATTGAAGGAAACGGAAGCAACCAAAACAATAAGAAAGCTTACCGCGTTCAAGTGCCAAGTGTAAGTGACGTAAGCGTTTGTGTTCCGAGTGGATTTAGCCACAACCTGCGTTCTTTCGTAGCTTATGAATTTAGTAGCAATGCAGGAATGGTATCTGCTGGTAGCGGAGAGTTTGTTGGAAGACACCTTTGGCAAACAAGCTATACCATGACGCTTCCTATCGAGGCTTCTGATGTTCCAAGAGACATTGTGGTTACTTTGCCACTTTCTGATATGTCAGACGATGGTCGTAACGCAGATTTCGATATTACTGCAGGCCCGATTTCAAAGCACTATGTGATTACAGGAAACACGGAAGGTTTATCATTGAACTTGACGCCTTTTGTTCTTGAAAATGTTCCGGGTGATGTGACGGAAGTAGAGATCTTCTTGCAATCGAACCCATCCAACAACCCGTCTTCTTTCATCGCCGCTGGTTTGGCCATTGCCGATGCCCAGTGTGATGCTCCAGACACGGAACAAGAGTGTGAGGTGATCGGGTTTAACGGACAAGGTCAACGTCACTTCTGGTTCCAAAACCAATTTGGTCAAGACTGGATCAGCGATGCGGACGGATTGAAGTTTGTTCAGTTTGCTGATGGAACTGCGAAAGTGAGCGGTGAAATTTACAGAATGAGCAACGCTAACGACCGCTTCGAGGTAGTGATCTACTTTAAAGATAAGTCAGACTATGCTCAGTGGACCGGAATGGGAATGGAAGCGAAACTATGCGGTGGTGCTACCATTGCAGATGCTCAGGATTGGACCTATTGGAACTTCGATCAAGATCGTCCAAGCGTGCTTACAGGACGTGGAAACTTAACCGGTGAGTACCTCTTCATTCGTCCAATGGATGGAAACGAAGAATTTGGTTTGCAATACGGTAGCAACGGTGCGAACTGTAAAAATGATGAATTCGGATTCTCCGTTTGGTTCTCTTACGGTGGGTCTGCGAACGGACATGGTGACATCAATGCGAACTTGAATTGTCCGCTACCAGTATGTGATATTGAATGTCCAGCTGATCTTACAGCAGATTGCGAAAGCAACATCGACCCAAGTTCAACCGGATATCCAACAGCAGTATGTGCTAACAATGCAGCTTGTCAAAGAGATGCAGGCGAGTTTGATTTCGAATTGCAAGGTTGGGGCAACGGTAACAACGGATGGAGCCTTGGAACTGGATGGAATGTAGGAACGGGATGCGATCCTGCTTGTGGAGATATTCCAAACGTCTTTATCGACTTCACCAACTTCCATACGGATTACGATACCAAGTTGAAGTCACCAATGTATGATGCATGTTGCACCGACAATGTGTACCTCAACTTCTGCATGCAACAAGACCTTTATGGTGGAGAAGATGTTCCAGGTTATATGGACATCCAATACCGAATCAATGGTGGTGCGTGGGTAACACTTCACACGTATCAAAATGTGTACGGTTCAACCATCAATTATAACGATACTTATGAAATCCCTGGAGCTTCAGGTCAGCAATTCCAAGTGAGATTTAGAGCTCGAGGAGAAGGTTCAAGCCAATTCACCATGGGTGGTTGGGGAATTGATGATATCCGTGTTTACGGAGAATCAAGCGGATGCTCAGGAGCTACTCCAGTTGATTTGGAATGGACGTACAGCGATGTGTCGAACGGAACTTGTCCTGAAATCATTACCAGAACATTCTCCGGTGAGTATGCAGGTGAATTGTTCTCTTGTACTCAGACCATTACTTTGGTGGATGAAGTAGCACCGGTGTTTACAAGTGTTCCTGAAGATACCAGCGTTTCTTGTTCTGAAGACTTGCCAAACGATACGGCTACGACTATCGATAACTGTGGCGATGCTACCATTACTGTGGTTGATATGAGCTCAAGCGACGGATGTGATGACTTGATCACAAGAACTTTTACCGCTACTGATAACTGTGGAAATACGGCAACGGCTGTTCAGTTGATCACAGTTGTGGCAGATGTTCCTGTAGTGAGCGCTTCTTCAACTCCAGATAACTGTTCTCAAGGGGAAGGAAGCATTACTTTGACTTTCGATGATAGCGCTTGTCGTTCAGGAATCAAATTGTCAATCGACGGTGGAGCGAACTTCATTCAAGTAAACGACAATAGTGGTTCTTACACCTTTGAAGGATTGACTGGAGGTACTTACGATTTGTTTGCTCAATGGGGGAATAACGATTGTCCTACCGACCTTCAAGACATCACTGTTGGAGACAATACCGACATCGAATTGGAAATCAACAACTACGGCATTTGTGTAGTTGATCTTTACGAGTGGTTGCCAGGTGGTGACGTGTTTGTAGAAGAATTGGCTCCCGGAGAAACATTCTTTGTTACCACGCACGTTGGGGCAATGTGGAGAATCGTTGGCGACAACTGGAATCCAAGCGACTTCGATGCACAGTACACCGTAGAAGGCTGCTTCGACCAAGTTTGGAACGTTAACCCAGATTACTGTCAGCCAGAATGCAACAGCGACCTCACGGTAGATGCCGGACCAAACCAAAGCATCTGCGAAGGGGAGTCTGTAACACTTACTGCTAACATCAACGGAGAAAGCAGCTGCAACGAAATCATTGCTTGCTACACCATTGGAAACGGAACAGCTCCTGCGGGATGCTTCCCAACTCCAGGAACAGGTGTTGTTTTCCAAAGGCAGCAGTGTGGCGGACCAGCTCACGAGATCTGGCAAGCAGGTGACGATTTGAAATTGACTGAATTTGCGGATGGAACGGCTACCATCGATGGAAGCATCATCAACAACGGTCAAGTAGGCATCCTTCACATGGATCTCTATGAAAAAGAAAATACAGGAAACACATGGAATGCTTCATGTTACACCAATAACCTCGGATCGAACAAGACGTTCTACAGAAGTTTTATTGGAACAGTAACCGTTGGAAACGACGTGTTTACCATTGAGGAGAAAATCAGCGAACAGCACTTTATTTTGGCTGATGGAGCTGGATTCAACCCAGGTTCTTACGGACTCGGTTCTTGGACCGGTGGTACCTTTGGTGGATGCACAGAGTGGTTCGCTACCTTGACTCCATGTGACATTCCTTCACAGGAAACATCCATTGTTTGGTCAACAGGCGAAACAACGGAGAGCATCACGGTTAACGCTGGCGGAACTTACACTGTTACCGTTACGGATTGTGCGGGATGTGTAGCTCAGGATGAAGTGAACATCAACATTCTAGAGAACCCTGAGGTAAGTGTTACAAGCACCAACCCAGTTTGTCTTGAAGAGAACGGAACAATTACGTTCACTTTTGCTGATGTGGCTTCTCGTTCGAACATTGAATTCTCAATCGACGGAGGGAACAGCTGGCCTGCTGCCTATAATGTAGCAGACAACAGCGGTTCATTCACGATTGACGGACTCGCTCCTGGAAGCTACGATTTGTTCGTACGTTGGGGCAATGATGAGTGTCCGGTAGATTTGGAAGACATCATACTCGTTGCAGACGAGTGTGCATCTCTCGGAAACTTCGTATTCTTCGATGAAGACAGAGACGGAATCCAAGATGCAGGTGAAGAAGGAGTAGAGAACGTAAGCGTTGAGCTTTACATCTGTGGTGAGGACGATCCAATCGCTTCAACAACCACCGATGAAAACGGATTCTACATTTTTGAAAACCTCGAGCCTGGAGTAGAGTACTACGTGGTGTTTGACGGTGACAGCTTGCCAGCAGACTTTGTATTCTCTTCAGCAAACCAAGGTGGCGATGATGCTACTGATTCTGACGCAGATGAAAACGGTGAAACAGCATGTGTTGAATTGGCTCCAGGTGAGTTCAACGATACGGTAGATGCAGGAATCAACCAACCAACAGCCAGCCTTGGAAACTTCGTATTCTTCGATAACGATAGAGACGGAATCCAAGATGCAGGAGAAGATGGAGTTGAAGACGTAACGGTTCAATTGTTTGTGAACGGAGGAGCTGCACCAGTAGCCACAACGACCACAGACGAAAACGGATTCTACATCTTTGAAAACCTTGAGCCAGGAGTGGAGTACTTCGTAGTCTTCGCGCCAAACTCATTGCCAACAGACTTCGTATTCTCACCCGCCAACCAAGGTGGAGACGATGCGCTTGATTCTGATGCTGGAGTGAACGGACAATCACAAGTAGTTGTCCTCGCCCCAGGTGAGTTCAACGATACCATTGACGCAGGAATCAACCAACCAACAGCTAGCCTTGGAAACTTCGTATTCTTCGATGAAGACAGAGACGGTATCCAAGATGCGGGCGAAGAAGGAGTAGAGAACGTAAGCGTTGAGCTTTACATCTGTGGTGAGGACGATC
>CAZYPV010000024.1:38252-41933 GCA_964649515.1 uncultured Comamonadaceae bacterium
AATCACAAGTAGTTGTCCTCGCCCCAGGTGAGTTCAACGATACCATTGACGCAGGGATCAACAACCCACTCGGTTCTATTGGAAACTTTGTTTGGGAAGATGAGGACCAAGACGGTATTCAAGATCCAAACGAAAATGGAATTGAGAACGTAGGAGTTGAGTTGTACATCTGTGGAGAAGCTGATCCAATCGCTTCAACCACGACCGATGAAAACGGATTCTACATTTTCGAAAACCTCGAGCCAGGAGTGGAGTACTTCGTAGTATTTGATGCTCCTAACGGATTTGAAGGAACGCAAGCAAATGCCGGTGGAGACGATACCTTGGATTCAGATGCTGATGAAAACGGCACTACCAACTGTTACGAATTGAGTCCGGGAGAAGATTATGAAGACTTCGACGCTGGATTCTTCATCCCAACAAACATTGGAGATTTTGTTTGGTTCGATAACGACCAAGACGGAATTCAAGACATCGATGAAGATGGAGTAGAAGGAGTAGAAGTGAACCTTGTTGCTGCTGGAAACGACGGCATTTTTGGAACCGCTGATGACGTGGTTGTGGACACACAAACAACGGACGAAAACGGAAACTACTTGTTCGAAGATGTTTTGCCTGGTGAGTACATCATTGTATTCAACCCAGAAACGCTTCCAACTGACTTCGTACTTACTGCGCAAGATCAAGGTGGAGATGATAATGAAGATTCTGATGCCAATCCGTTGACAGGTGCTACCGCTCCGTTTACTGTAACCTATGGTCAGGACGACGATTTGAGCTACGACGCTGGTATTTCTACCTGCCCAGTTCCTCAGTTGGACGGTGATGAGCCAATGGACGTGAACATCACTTGTGAAGAAAACGTACCTGCTGCTCCAAGTGTGAGCTTCTCTGACTTCATTTATGGAGCTGCTGAAGTGACCTTTACGGAAGTAACAAACGACTTGGATTGTGGTGAAGAGATCGTAAGAACTTGGACCGCAGTGAACGAGTGTGGAACCGAAGCAATGGTGGATCAGGTAATTACCATCACTGACGATCTTGCTCCAGTAATTACTTTCCAGACACCAGATCAAACCATCGAGTGCGATCAGGAAGTTCCTGAGATTGTAGTAACCTTCGAAGATAACTGTGATGAAAACCTCACCGTCGTTGTTGACAACTGGATCAACGATTTGGATTGCGGTTACGAGTATGTGAAGTGGTGCAGCGCTACGGATGATTGTGGTAACAGTGCTGAAGCATTGGTAACGATCACCGTTTTGGATACAACTGCCCCAGTAGCTACGAACCAACCGGAAGATTTAACCATTGAATGTGACGAAGAAGTTCCAGCGTTCGATCCAGCGTTCACGGATAACTGTGATGAAGATCTTGAATTGACGGCCATTTCTGGAATCGCTCAATTGGATTGTGGATATGAAATCAACCGCTCTTGGACGGCAATCGATGATTGTGGAAATGAGACAACAGTGAGTCAGACAATTACCGTACTCGATACAACTGCTCCTGTTTTCTTGACTACTCCAGAAGATTATGTAGTGAACTGCGATAACGGTTCTTCGGATCCTGAATTCGCCGGTGAGCCGACTGCTGAAGATAACTGTGACGATAACTTGAGCATCACTTTCGTAGATGGTGTTGCCGGTGAAGATTGTCCAGCAAGCTTTGATCGTACTTGGACGGTAATGGACGATTGTGGTAACCAAACAAGCTATGTTCAGGTGATCACCATCAACGATTTCTCTGCACCTGTGCTTTCAACTCCTGCTGATGTAACCGTAGAGTGCGATGAGTCAACAGACCCAAGCAACACGGGTGAAGCTACGGCAACGGACGATTGTTCAATGCCTACCATCACTTTCGTTGACGGTCCATTGAGCGGAGATTGTCCTTACACTTTCGAAAGAACGTGGACAGCAGTTGATCCTTGTGGAAACACAGTGAGCGATGTTCAAACCATCACGATTGTAGATACAGTTGCTCCTGTAGCTGATGGAGAAGGTCAGGAATTGACAATTGAGTGTCATGAAGAAATGCCTCAATTGACCATGACCTTTACCGACAACTGTGACGCTAACCTCGAAGTAACGGTAACAACTTCAGTTGAGCCTGACGGATGCAATAACACTTTCTTCCAAACCATCACTGCTAGCGATGAATGTGGAAACCAATCTTCAGTAACGAACATCATTCACGTTGTAGATACTACAGCTCCAGAATTGATCGGAGTTCCTGCTGATGCAACCATCAACTGTAACGATGAAGTGCCAACAGCCATTGTAGCCGCAACGGACAACTGTGACGAAGATGTAGTAGTGGTATTGACGGCCGAAACAACGTACAATACTTGTGGATATGAGATCACTAGAACTTGGTCGGCAACCGACGAATGTGGAAACACCGTATCTGAGTCACAAGTGTTGACAGTGATCGATACCGAAGCTCCGGTAATTACGGTTCCTGCAGATTATGTGGTGAACTGCGATAACGGTTCTTCTGATCCAGAATTTGCTGGTGAGGCTACGGCTACTGATAACTGCTCTGAGTTCGTGATCACCTTTGTAGATGGACCAGCAACGGATGTTTGTCCGGCTACCTTCGAAAGAACATGGACAGCAACCGATGCTTGTGGAAATGCAAGCAGCGATGTTCAGATCATCACCATCAACGATTTTGCTGCACCAGTAATTACTTGTGCTGCTGACGTAACGATTGAGTGTACTGAATCGACCGACCCAAGCAATACAGGTGAGGCTACTGCAACAGATGACTGTTCAGTACCAACAATCACTTACACTGATGGCGACATCATGGGCGATTGTCCTTACACCTTCGAGCGTACTTGGACTGCGGTTGACCCATGTGGAAATGAAGCCACTTGTGTTCAAACCATCACCATCGTTGATACCGTTGCTCCAGTATTGAGCGGAGAGGATGATGAAATGACGCTTGAGTGTCACGTATCACCAAACATCGTTGCTCCAACAGCAACGGACAACTGTGATACTGATGTAATGATCACTCCAGATGTAGAAAGCATCGCTGGTGATTGTCCTCAAGAGCGCACCGACATCTACACATGGACTGCAACGGACGAGTGTGGTAACACCTCAACCAGAACATTGACCATCAACTTCGTAGATACTACAGCTCCAGAATTGATCGGAGTTCCTGCTGATGCGACCATCAACTGCAACGACGAAGTTCCTTCTGCGATTGTAGCGGCTACTGACAACTGCGATAACAACCCAATTGTGAGCATGTCTGCAGAGACGGTATACAACGATTGTGGATACGAAATCATCCGTACTTGGACTGCTGTTGACGCTTGTGGAAACTCAAGCTCTGATTCTCAAACCTTGACAGTGATCGATACCGAAGCTCCGGTAATTACGGTTCCTGCAGATTACGTGGTGAACTGCGATAACGGTTCTTCTGATCCAGAATTTGCTGGTGAGGCTACGGCTACTGATAACTGCTCTGAGTTCGTGATCACCTTTGTAGATGGACCAGCAACGGATGTTTGTCCGGCTACCTTCGAAAGAACATGGACAGCAACCGATGCTTGTGGAAATGCAAGCAGCGATGTTCAGATCATCACCATCAACGATTTTGCTGCACCAGTAATTACTTGTGCTGCTGACGTAACGATTGAGTGTACTGAATCGACCGACCCAA
>CAZYPV010000025.1:0-41608 GCA_964649515.1 uncultured Comamonadaceae bacterium
ATTAAATGCGTTTGTTGCCGAAGCCATACGTTCTCGAATCATGAAGAATGTGTGACGCTGAATGGTTAATTTTCAAAAAGGACCGACCTTAGCAAATGATCCGTAGAAATGCGAAGTGAGGAAAAACATCGGAACCCTGCCTTCGACTGTGCGCAGGCAGCGGCTTTTGGGAGAAAGTGCCTTTGAGTGTAGTCGAAAACAAAAAGTGCCCCTTGAGCGGATTCGAAAACAAAAAGTGCCCCTTGAGCGGAGTCGAAAACAAAAAGTGCCCCTTGAGCGGAGTCGAAAGGGGAGTTTGCAGCAGTCTTGATTTTTGGTTCTTTGTATCAAGACAAAGAACAGAAAGAAAAATACAAAGCTGATTTTTTAAGTTTGGAACTCTCAGGGATCGAAGAGAGGTCATTACAATTTAGTTCAATCGAAGCATCAATTTGGGTTCGGATGGTTAACTCGCTTCAACAGTTCATCAAGACAACAAAAGCTCCCCTTGATAACAAACCAAAAAAAAAGGCCCCTCCCAACCAGAAAGCGCCTTTTTCAATGTCTTGCGTAAAAATCAATTCTTCACAAAACGAAGGGTCTTGTGCTGATTGTTCTGACTAAAATGCACCAAATAAATACCGGGTGCATAAGCTTCAATGTTCTTGATGGTAGTACCGGTGGTGGTGAAACGCTCAATGAGCTGTCCGGTGATTCCTCTTATTTCAACTGTGGTCGGAGTACTGTTCGGACTCACCAACTGAATTTCTTCATTGTTGCTTTGATAGAGTTTAAAATCCACCGATGCTTCATCTAGAGACTCATCAACGCTCACTTGCATGTTCGAAAAACGATATACTTGTCCGTTCGAAGGATCCATGTTCAAACCGGTCGTGTCATAGAAATCAGGTGTGACAGGAGCCATGCTTGGGCTCGCAGCTTCTCCACTCAAAAAGAATCCTGCGTCCCAGGTATCTTGGGTGAAGGCGGCGTTGAAGAACATACCACCGGTGATGATTCCATCGTGAACCAAATCGACGTCTTTGATGCTGTTCGGACCAAAGCGAAATTCGATGTCGTTGCTTCCTTCATAAATCCACAACTGAAAGGATATGCGGTTGGTTGAAGTCCCAAAGGCGTCGTACTCATTGTAAAAGCCGCAGTTGTTCCACTCCAATTTGAAAATTTGGCTTCCAGGTTCGCCCGAGGTTTGGTATGAGATGTTGGACAAACTTTCTCCATCTTCATAACCAGCGTCAATCACGTCAGACAGGTAAGGTATCAAAACATTGGCTGTAGAAGGGGTGTTTGGTACGATCAAGGTAGCACCCAAACCTTCGAAATTGATTTGAAAGGTCGATACGTCGTAATAGGTCCACTGAAAACCGATGGGAACATTGTATTCGGGGTCGTCCCAAATTTGGCCATTGTTCAAGCTGGTGCTGTTCTCCAGTGGGGTGTAAGCATCGCTAAAGCTGGTGAAGGTGTAAGGGAGTTGAGCGATGGTAAACAAACTGAAAAATACGCTCATTAAGAGTAAAATGTGTTTCATGGGTCTGGTGTTTAGTGGTTCAATTGTTCTGTGTCGTATTATAAGGTCGTACAAACCATCAGAAAAGTTACACGAATCTGCATCAACAAAAAAAAAGAGCGGCGTTCAAACCACTCTTTTTAGATTTTTTGCATTTTTTGTGGCTTCTAGAAGTTCGGACGCAAGAGGTACTGATTGTAGAATTTATCAATTTCAGCAACGGCTTCTTCTGCGGTATCCACGGTTACGAAGAGGTCAAGATCTTTGGGTGAAATGTTTCCTTCAGCCTCCAGCAATGTTGTTTTGATCCAATCAATCAATCCGGCCCAAAAGCTTTTACCAACCAAAACAATGGGGAAGCGTCCAATTTTATGGGTTTGAATGAGGGTGATGGATTCAAAAAGCTCATCCAAGGTTCCAAATCCTCCGGGCATGACGATGAATCCTTGTGAATACTTCACGAACATCACTTTTCGAACAAAGAAATAATCGAAGTCAATGCTTTTATCTCGGTCAATCCAAGGGTTGTTGTTTTGCTCAAAGGGGAGTTCGATGTTCAAACCAACAGAAACTCCGCCGTTTTCATGGGCTCCTTTGTTTCCGGCTTCCATGATTCCTGGTCCACCGCCGGTAATCACTCCGTAGCCTTTATTCGATAGCCTACCGGCAATGTCAACGGCCATTTCGTAGTACTTGGTTCCGGGTTTGGTTCTGGCAGATCCGAAGATGGATACACTGGGTCCAATGCGCTGCATTTTTTCGTAACCTTCTACGAATTCACTCATGATCTTGAACACGGCCCAAGAGTCGTTCGATTTGATCTCGTTCCAAGACCTTTGTTTAAAATTATCGTCGCTCATCCTATGCTAATTTTCTTGCTTTAAGTTCTTTTCTTTTCTTGAAGTTCCTGCTTTAGAAATCTTCCGGTTTCGCTGTTTTTGGACTTGGCGATTTCTTCCGGACTCCCTTCCGCAACGATGTAGCCGCCTTTCCGACCACCTTCAGGTCCTAAATCTACGATATGATCTGCAACTTTGATCATGTCCATGTTATGTTCGATCACCAAAACCGTATTCCCTTGATCCACAAGTCGGTTCAATACGTTGATGAGCATTTGAATGTCTTGAAAATGAAGTCCGGTGGTGGGTTCATCCAAGATGTAAAAGGTGTTTCCAGTGCTCTTCTTGGCCAATTCTGCGGCAAGTTTCACCCGTTGAGCTTCACCTCCAGAGAGGGTGGTGCTTTGCTGTCCTAGGGTGATGTATCCTAAACCTACGTCTTGCAGGGTTTGTGAGATGCGATGTATTTTGGGGATGTTTTGAAAGAAGTCCACAGCTTCATCAATGGTCATGTCCAAGATGTCGGCAATGCTCTTTCCCCGATAGCGCACTTCCAGCGTTTCTCGGTTGTAGCGTTTTCCAAGGCAGGTTTCGCATTCCACGTGCACGTCGGGCATGAAGTTCATTTCAATCACCCGGATTCCAGCACCTTTGCAGGTTTCACATCTTCCGCCCACAACATTGAAACTAAACCTCCCGGGCTTGTAGCCGCGAATAAGGGCTTCGGGGAGTTTGGTGAAGAGGTTGCGGATGTCACTAAATACTCCGGTGTACGTTGCAGGATTGGAGCGGGGCGTCCTTCCAATGGGCGATTGATCAATTTCAATCACTTTGTCCAAATGCTCGAGTCCTTTTACTTGCTTGTATGGCAATGGTTTTTTGGTGGGCTCGTAAAAGTGTCCGTGAAGAATGGGGTAGAGGGTGCGGGTGATGAGGCTTGATTTTCCAGATCCCGATACGCCGGTAACACAAAGGAAGGTGCCAAGTGGAAGTTTCAAATTGACGTTTTGCAAGTTGTGTCCGCTCGCACCCAATAGCTGCAGTTTCTTGCGGTTGCCTTTTCTTCGTTTTTCGGGAATGGCAATGCTTACTTCTCCGTTCAAATATTGAGCGGTGATGCTTTTTCCTTCCAAATGCTGTTTGGGGTTTCCTTCGGCTACAATGTGTCCGCCGTGGATTCCCGCTCCCGGACCAACGTCAATGAGGTGGTCGCTCACGAGCATCATGTCTTTGTCGTGCTCCACGACAATCACGGAATTTCCCGCATCCCTCAATTGTTTGAGGCTGTTGATGAGTCGTTCATTGTCTCTTTGATGCAAACCAATGCTGGGTTCGTCCAGGATGTAGAGCACGCCCACGAGTTTTGATCCAATTTGTGTTGCGAGACGAATGCGTTGTGCTTCACCTCCAGAGAGGGTTCGGCTGCTTCGGTTCAGGCTGAGGTAATCCAAACCAACGTCCAAAAGGAACTGAAGCCGACTCCGAATTTCCTTCAAGGGTTCATGGGCGATGATGGCTTGTTGCTCGGAAAAGCTTTGATCCACGGTTTTGAACCACTCGTGCAGCTCCAAGATGTCCATTCCGGCCAAATCACCGATGTTTTTATCCCCCAGCTTGAAATAAAGGGCTTGCTTTTTCAGTCGGGCTCCTCCACAGGTGCTGCAAGGAATTTTGTTCATGAAGTTTTGTGCCCATCGCTTCAAACCGGGATTGGAAGATTCTCCTGCAATTTTTTCAACGTGGGCGATGATGCCTTCAAACTTGACGTTGTAAGTTTTAGCTCCGGTATTTGAGGGGATGTTGAGCATTTTGTCAGACCCATACAGCAATTCGTTGATGATGGCTTCGTCAATGTCAGCTATGGGGGTCTTGAGATCGTAACCGTAATCAGCCAAAAGAACCTCAACTTGTGTCAGTACCCATTTGTTTTTCAAGCTGGCCAATGGAGCGATTCCCCCTTTTTTGATGCTGAGCTTGGTGTCGGGAATGATTTTGTTCACGTCAATTTCCGCTACTTCACCCAGTCCGTTGCAGTTCGGACATGCACCATAAGGGGAGTTGAAGGAGAAGAGGTTGGGTTCGGGTTCGGGGTAGGAGATGCCGGTGGTCGGACACATCAAATAGCGCGAAAAGTGGCGCACGGTGTCCGCTTCCAAGGGCTGAACCATCATCATTCCTTTCCCCATGGTGAGCGCAGCTTGTACTGATTTCAACAAGCGCATTTTGTCCTTGCTGTCCACTATCACACGATCCACTACGGCTTCGATGTCGTGAATTTTGTAGCGGTCTACTCGAAATCCTGGGGTCAATTCAACAACTTCTCCATCTACACGAGAGCGAACAAATCCCTGTTTCATGATGCGCTCAAAGAGTTCGCGATAATGCCCTTTCCGTCCTTTGATGAGCGGCGCGAGGAGGAGGAGTTTTTGTCCGGGGTATTCACTTAAAATGAGGTCAACAATTTGCTCGTCGGTGTAGCGAACCATTTTCTCATTGGTATTGTAACTATACGCATCGCCGGCACGCGCAAAGATGAGTCGCAAAAAGTCATACACCTCGGTGATGGTTCCAACGGTTGATCTCGGATTTTTGGAGATGGTTTTCTGCTCGATGCTGATGACGGGACTGAGTCCTGTTATCCGATCCACATCGGGCCGTTCCATGCCACCGAGAAATTGACGTGCATAGGCAGAGAAGGTTTCGATGTACCGGCGCTGACCTTCAGCATAAATGGTGTCAAAAGCCAGAGATGACTTGCCACTTCCACTGAGCCCAGTAATCACAACAAGTTGATTTCGGGGGATGTCAACATCAATGTCTTTGAGGTTGTTTTCTCGTGCACCTGTTATGCTGATGGTTTCCTCGTCTTGAGTATTCAGGGGGTTGGCGTTCATGTTCATCTTCAATAAAACCGATGAGTCTGCGGCTTGTTTTATCAATCTTCAATTTCTCCTTCTGATCCCACAAGAGGTATGCTTGGGGTCATTTTCCATCCCATCAATCCAAACAAGATGGTCATGAAAAAGGACACGTAGTTGAAGACACAAAAAGGAGCAAAGAGGGCCACACTTACGCCCAATACGCCGCTTTGTGCTACTCCACAGGTGTTCCAAGGGATCAGCACGGAGGTAACGGTTCCGCTGTCTTCCAAAACCCTTGATAGGTTCTGCGGTGCGAGGTCGCGGTCTTTGTAGGCCTGACTAAACATTTTCCCCGGCACTACAATGGCGAGGTATTGATCGGAGGCCAAGATGTTGAACACCAAACAAGATCCGGCGGTGGACAAAACCAAGGTAAAAGTAGAGTTCACCAAGCGTAAAATCATTTTGGTAATGGCTTGAAGCATTCCTGTGGCTTGCATGATTCCTCCAAAAGTAAGAGCACATAAGATGAGCCAAACGGTGTTGAGCATGCCGTGCATTCCTCCTGTACTCAAGAGGTCGTTCACTTGAGGATTCCCGGTTTCTATGGCAATGTCCAATGCCATGCTTTGCGTCACAGCGAAAAAGGCGGCTTCTGCATAGTTGCTGGTTTCTCCGGCGATGGATTGGATAACCGGACCTTGAAAGAGGATGGCAAAGAGTCCGCCCAACAAACTCCCGATGAAGAGGGCTGGAATGGCGGGTACTTTTCGCGCAATCATCACAATCACCGCTACGGGAACGAGGAAGAGGTACCACGAAATGTTGAATTTACCGGTAATGAGGTTTTGCATTTCGCTAATTTGATTTCCAAGCTCAGCGTTGTTTTCTTGGGATAAACCAGCAATCAAAAAGACGATCAGCGCGATGATGAAGGACGGAGTGGTGGTCCATGCCATGTGCTTGATGTGGGTGATGAGATCGGTGCCGGCTACTGCTGGTGCGAGGTTGGTGGTGTCTGACAAAGGCGACATCTTATCGCCAAAATAAGCTCCGCTGATCACGGCTCCTGCGATCCATCCTTCATAAATCCCCAAGGTTTGTCCAATTCCAAGAAGTGCAATGCCCACGGTGGCTACAGTGCCCCAAGAGCTTCCTGTGGCTAGGGATACTACGGCACAAATGATGGCGGCTGCTACGAGGAAGAAAGAGGGGTTCAATACCATCAATCCGTAGTGAATCATGGCGGGTACAACTCCAGAAAGCAGCCAGGTACCGGCCAGTGCACCAATGAGCAAAAGAATGATGATGGCTCCTGTGGCGGTGGTGATGCTTTCAATGATTCCGTCGTAGATGTGGCTCCATTTGGTTTTGTTCATCACCCCAATGCCCGCAGCGATGGTTCCCGCAAAGAGTAGCGCGATTTGGTTCGGACCGTAAGAGGAGTCGTCGGCAAAAAACAATACATTGAAATACAAGAGGGCTACAAGGACGGCAATGGGGATCAATGCCAAAAAGAACAATCGTGTCGAAGAATTCATTCAAGAAAATTTGGTGGCCTAAAGATAACGGGTCTAAAAGGAATGGGCGAATACTTGAGCGCCTTATTCTGTGATTAAGTAGGCCATTTCCGAGGGATGAATGAGATATTCCACGTTTTCAGGCAATTCTTCCAGTCCGTAAAGACGAATCTTGCCCAAATTACTTTCGCCTGTGGGTGCGATCACGGCTCGAATTTTTGAGGTGTTGATGCGTTTCAGGTTTGCTCTGGTTCCATAAAAGGAGACGGTACAAATGCCATCCACTAGTAGCTTGCCTTTGCCTATTGGACGGTCAAATTCTGGCTGCAATTCGATGCTCCGTTTTTCAATTTGAGCTGTTTTTGCTTGTATTCGAACTTGTTCTAAGGTGCTCGAAATGCCTTTAGGGAGATCAATTTCAACGGTTTGAATGAGGGTGTCTTTCAGCTCAAAAGGAACGGTTTCAATGGCTTTGAGTGCTCGAATCAGTCGTTCATCACCTTCAACGGCTATGCTGTCGGGTTTCATGACGATGCCTTCCAAAATCAATCCAGGAGGCAGTAGGGTTTGAACATTCGCACGCAGCGGAAGTTTGTTGCTGAGCTTTTTGGTGATGGGAACGAAGATGGTGTCTGGCGAGATGCGAACCACACTTTGTCCTTCAGAGAGGTGAGGGGTGATGAGGGAAATGAGTCTGCGCGATGGAATGCTGATGGCTTCACCACTGCAGGGGAAGGAATTCAAAAGGAGGGGGATGACTTTCTCTTCGCGTTCAATCCACTTCGAGAATACGCTGATTCCTTTGGCTTTGATTTGAATTTCAAATGGAATTTCGTCTTCTGAGCGCAGTTCGCAGTATTCCGGGAGCTCGCTTGGCTGAAAGCGGTAGTGCAGGGTAAACTCTCCTTCAGTGGATAAGCTGCTCAAAAGCCAGATCAGTGCAGAGATGCCAATGCACGCCAAAAGCACCTTCCAATCCAAAGCAGCACTGCGTTTGGAGAGTTGTTCGAACCATGCTTTTGGCGTGTTGGCGTTCATTTATTTCTGTGCAGCGGCAATGTCTTGCTCAGAGCTCTGGTGATTGGAAGAGATGGCCGATTTCTCGATGCGCAATTTCCCGTTGTCAACCTGCACCAATACGTTGGTGTCGGTGATTTCCAATACTTTGCCGTGAATTCCTCCGATGGTAACGATGCTGTCTCCTTTTGATAGACTTTCACGAAACTTCTTGGCTTCTTTTTGGCGTTTCATTTGCGGACGAATCATGAAAAAATACATGATGATGAACATCCCACCGATGAGGATCAAAAATTGGTAAGGATTGCCTTCTTGTCCGGCAGGCGCTGCTGCTTGAAGTGTGATAAAGAGTGTGTTCATTGGATTGAGTGCTTAATGTGTATAATGTTTTTTTAATCTCGTTTGGGTACTATTCCGTCATCAATTCAGGTGCTTCAAGCACTTCTCCTTTCAGATACAATAGGCTTTTCGATGGAGAGGTGTTGGCCACCACGGCGATGCTCTTGTTGGTTTTTCCCACGCGTTGATGGCTATCAAACTCAACAGTGATGGTCCCTGTAGCACCAGGAGCAAGTGGGGTTTTGGGCCAGTTCTTGGGAACGGTGCATCCACAAGAGGGTTCAACAGCGGTCAAAACCAAGGGGGCTTCACCCGTGTTCTTAAAATCAAAACTGTACTCCACAATTTCTCCTTCGAAGATTTTTCCAAATTCGTAGGTGGTACTTTCAAAGGTGATTTCAGGCAATTCACGCTCTTCATTGCTGTCTGAACTGCTGGGAAAATGGAGCATATCACTACTCACTTCCTCAGCGGGTTCCGAACACGAAACGAGGAGTAAAACAAATAAACCGAGAAGAGAGAGTTGCTTTTTCATGTTGGTCTTATTCAATGAGTCCACGTCCGGTTTTCTCCACCAATCCGTCTTCTTTCAACTTAGCGAAGGACTGATCGAGTACGCCGTTAATGAATCCGTTGGATTTCGGTGTGCTGTAGTATTTCGACAATTCGATGTATTCGTTCATGGTCACTTTGGCAGGAATGCTTGGAAAGGAGCGTACTTCAGCCATGGCCATTTTCATCAAAATGGTGTCCATCAAAGCGATGCGCTCAATTTCCCAATTCTTGGTGTACTCACTGATGATGGCTTCGTTTTCTTCTGCTAGCGACAATGAACGACGATAAAGGGTCTTCACAAAGTCTTCCTCATCGTCATCACCTTTCCACAATGGAAGCAATTCCACGTCGTCGTGATTTTCCTTGATGGATTTGATGGTCTTGATGGTCATGCTTGAGATCAAGTCAAGATCATCGTTCCAAAAGACACTCTTTTCTTCAAAATAGTCGTGCAGCAACTCAAAGTTGATCATGTGACGTTTGAAGAAACGAAGGAGGAAGTCGCGGTCATGAGCAAATCCACGTTCTTCCGATTCCATGTACTCTTTATAATCCTCGGTTTCCATGAGCATCTTGAACTCTTTCTTCACGAGGTCGCGGTTGTCAGACCACGTAACACCAAGATCTTCTGCTTTTTTGCGGAGTGACTTGCTGTTGGCGAGGATTCTGAGCGGACGATTGGTGACGAATTTGGTGTTGGGGTGAAGGTCTTCCTTGCTGGGCAATTGTTTGTTCTTTCCAGCTTCGATGCGGTCAATCGCTGCTCCTTGCATTTCTACGATCAAAGTGAGGAGGTAGATGTACATTTCTTCCATCTTGTCAATGGAAAAGAAGAGTGCTTTTTCTGCTTTTCCAGCATCTCCTTCGCCTTCCTGATAAAAGGCATAAAGGGTTTGTAATACTTTGATTCGTAGGTGTCTTCTATTGAGCATGCTTTGCCGTTTAAAAATGAGGTATGGTTTCTAAAATTTTTGATTGATTCGTCCAATAGCAGCAATTCGTGCTTCAGCCATTTGGTTTGCGGCCAAATAACTTGGAATTTGCTCGGTGTTGGATTTTTTCAAGATGTTCAATGTGGTGTCGTAAATCTGGCTTGCCTGACTCATTGCTGCGTCTTTGTGGTAGCCAATCACTTCCCAGTAGCAGTTAATGATTCCTCCCGCATTCACGAGATAGTCAGGAGCGTAAACGATGCCTTTTTTCATCACTTCAATGCCGTGCTTTTCTTCGTTGGCAAGTTGATTGTTGGCTGCACCGGCAATCACAGCACATTTCAAGCGCTTGAGGGTGTCGTCGTTCACGGTAGCTCCAAGCGCGCAGGGTGCGTAGATGTCCATGTCAATGTCGTAAATCTCATCGGGTGCACAGGCTTGAACACCGTAGCGGTTCACGATTTCATTCACTCGGTCTTCAAAGATGTCGGTAATGGTCACTACCGCTCCTTCTTTCACCAAGTATTCCACCAAGGTTTCCCCCACACTTCCAACACCTTGAACGGCAATTTTCTTTCCCCCGAGGTCGTCAGATCCAAACTGCTCTTTGGCAGCGGCTTTCATTCCCATGTAAACTCCGTAGGCGGTAACGGGTGATGGATCTCCAGACCCACCAAGATAGCTTGGTTTTCCGGCAACGTGCTTGGTTTCCATGGCTACCCATTCAATGTCTTTGGTAGAGATGCCAACGTCTTCTGCGGTGATGTATTTCCCACCAAGGCTGTTCACAAATCGCCCAAATCTGCGGAAAAGGGCTTCGGATTTATCGGTTCTGCTGTTTCCAATAATCACGGCTTTTCCTCCTCCGAGATTCAAACCGGCCAAGGCACTTTTATAGGTCATCCCGCGAGATAAACGCAATACGTCGGTGAGGGCTTCTCCTTCGTTGGCATATTGCCACATGCGGGTTCCCCCCAAACTGGGACCAAGGGTGGTATCATGAATTGCGATGATGGCGCGAAGCCCGGTAGCTTTGTCTTGACAGAACAATACTTGTTCGTGATCGTAGGCTGCCATGTCTGTGATGACAGCAGGAGAGGAGGTCATTTCTGCTCTCGATTGAGTTACGTCGATCATTTCCTTTGAAGATTCAAATTAAACCGCGTCCACGTCGGACGGGTGCGCAAAATTAAACTTTTTTCCCTTCTTCGCAGCGTATTTGTCGTCCTTAAGCTTGCTCTTTTTTTGTTTTAAACTCACTTGTAAAATGAAATTCCAATTCGGGGAAGTTCTGTTGCTCCATTTGCAAGAGAAATTGACTGGGGGCGAGGTAAACGTCGTTGCCGTCTTTATCAATCACCATGTCGTTGACTTTTAAGCGCTTGAACTCGGCTAACTTTTCAATGTTTTTGGTGGCTTTGGGGTCAAGGTCGCTTTTCAAGGTGATCCAACAGGCTTTGAAATAGTTTTTGGCTTCAAACCTACACTTTGCCCCATATTCGTGCTCAAGTCGGTAATTGATGACTTCAAACTGAAGTTCACCAACGGTTCCAATGATCTTGCGATTTCCGTTTTCCCTTACAAACAATTGAGCTACTCCTTCATCGGTTAACTGCTGCACCCCTTTGTCCAATTGCTTGGATTTCATGGGGTCGAGGTTAACGAGTTCTTTGAAGATTTCGGGTGAAAAGCTCGGTATTCCTTGAAAGGTAAGTTGTTCACCTTCGGTGAGGGTGTCACCAATTTTGAAATTCCCAGTGTCGTACAGGCCAATCACGTCTCCAGGATAGGCTTCTTCAACCACACTTTTATCTTGTGCCAAGAAGGTGGCGGGATTGGCAAACTTGAGCTTCTTCTCTAGGCGAACGTGATTGAAAAATTTATTTCGCTCAAATTTTCCAGAACAAACGCGCAAAAAGGCGATTCGATCGCGGTGCTTGGGGTCTATATTGGCGTGAATTTTAAATACAAAGCCGGTAAATTTACTTTCGGTGGGCTCCACCATGCGAACGTTGGTTGGTCGGCTGCGAGGTGTAGGTGCAATTTCTACGAAGGAGTCCAAAAGTTCGCGAACGCCAAAATTATTAACGGCACTTCCAAAGAATACGGGGGCAATTTCACCACTCATGTAGGTTTGTGGATCAAAGTCTTCGTAAACGCCTTCAATGAGTTCCACGTCTTCCCGCAGTTGCGCTGCATGCTCTCCAACAAGTTGATCCAGCTTGGGGTCTGCAAGGTCTTTGATTTGTACTACGTCCTTAGCAATGGTGGTTTTGCTGGGGTCAAATAGGTTAAGGCTTTTGTCATACAGGTTGTACACGCCTTTGAAGGTGTGACCAATACTGATGGGCCAAGAAAGTGGTCGTACTTTAATGTCAAGCTTGGTTTCCAATTCGTCCAAAAGGTCAAAGGGGTCTTGTCCTTCAAGGTCCATTTTGTTGATGAAAACAATGACCGGAGTATCACGCATTCGGCACACTTCCATGAGTCGCTCGGTTTGTGCTTCCACGCCTTTTACACAGTCAATCACGAGAACAACGCTGTCCACTGCGGTGAGGGTTCGGTAGGTGTCTTCGGCGAAATCCTTGTGTCCAGGGGTGTCCAAAAGGTTGATGAGTTTGTCCCGATAATGAAAGGCCATCACCGAGGTGGCGACAGAGATTCCACGTTGGCGCTCAATTTCCATGAAGTCGGAGGCGGCGGTTTTGGTGATTTTGTTGGATTTCACTGCTCCGGCGGTCTGAATGGCACCTCCAAAAAGCAAAAACTTTTCGGTGAGGGTCGTTTTTCCAGCATCGGGGTGAGAGATGATGGCAAAGGTTTTTCGGTGCTGTATTTCTTCCTGTAAACTCATGGATGTAATTTAAGGGGGCAAAAATACGAAACTCAGCGGCGATTCTGCTGTTTTCGTAACTTGCTTGTTCTTAATCCCATTACGATGAATGCTAAAATCACGCTTATTTTTGTCTTTGCTTTCTTTTTTTGTCTTCCGTCTTGGTCGCAAACGCCTTCTCCTCTTGAAGTGGATTTGAGTTTGTTCGCTAGCGGATTTAGCTCTCCTGTGGGAATGTATCATGCGGGAGATTCCAGACTTTTTGTGATTGAACAGGCTTCAGGTAGGATCAAGGTGCTGGACAGCAATGGAACCGAATTGGGAACCTTCCTCAATGTGAGCTCGCAGATCAGTACGGGTGGGGAACGCGGACTCCTTGGTCTTGCTTTTCACCCCGAATACAGTGCTAACGGACGTTTCTTCATCAACTATACCAACAATCAAGGAAGTACCGTGGTAGCAGAGTACGGTGTAAGTGGGAATCCGAATGTGGCCAACCCTTCGGCGGTGCAAACCATCATTACGATCCCTCAGGATTTTGGGAATCACAATGGCGGACACATTGCTTTTGGTGCTGACGGATATTTGTACATCGGCATGGGAGATGGAGGTAGTGCTGGCGACCCCAACAACCGAGCACAAAACCCGCAATCTTTGTTGGGGAAAATGCTTCGCTTGGATGTGGATGGGGGAACACCTTATGCCATTCCTAACGACAATCCTTTTGTAGGAGATGCGGGTACGCTTGACGAAATTTGGTCTACCGGAATGCGCAACCCTTGGAAGTTTTCCTTCGACCAAGAAACGGGCGATTTGTGGATTGCTGATGTTGGACAAAACATCAAAGAAGAAGTGAATTTGGAATTGGCGGGAAGTGCCGGTGGATTGAACTACGGCTGGCGCTGTTTTGAAGGCTTTTCTACTTTCAATGGCTCCGGGTGTAATGGAACTTACGAAGATCCCGTGGCCGATTTTAGTCACAACGCGCCGTATAATTTTTGTTCCATTACGGGGGGATATGTTTATCGGGGTGATGAATTTCCAAACATGATTGGGAAATACTTTTTTACAGATTATTGTGCAGGAAGCATCTACACGCTGGAAAATGTGAATGGAACTTGGGCAGATGAAGAGGTGAACTCCGAACTCGGTTTTGGAAACGTTGCCTTTGGTGAAGGGGCGAACGGTGATTTGTACGTGGTGACGATCAGTGGAAACATTTATAAGTTAGAAGATGCGAATGGCGATTTCAACCCGAGCATTGGTGTGGACGCCTTTGGAAACCTCGCTGCTTCGGAGGGGAGTACTTTTTATTGGTTCTTGAACGGGGAGCTGATCGATGGTTTGAATACGCAGTTCATTCAGGCCAATCAAAGCGGGATGTATTCGGCAGTGGTGGAAGATAGCAACGGTTACGCGCTTGCCACAAACAGCATTGAATGGCTGGTATTGAGCGGGGTGCCCGGATGTACCTATGATAATGCAGATAACTATTCGGCAGAGGCAATGGTGGACGATGGTTCGTGCACATGGACTTTCGGAAATAACACTTGTCCGAGCGACCTCAACGCCGATGGAGCGGTGAATGCCTCCGATCTATTGAGCTTCTTGGAGACCTTTGGTACCGTTTGTGATTAGAATCAAGCTAAATCGACAACATGAAATTATTCAAGATCTCTGCTATACTTGGCTGTTTAACAATCTGTGCTGCATTTGTCTCTTGCGGACTAAATAAAGAGACTTCATCCATCTCAGAAAAGAGCACATCAAGCCAAAATGCTCAGGGTGTTCAAGCCAAATATTTTCCGGACAGTATCACGAGTCCATACCACGTTTTGAAGCTGTCCGAAGGCTTTGCCGTGATCGATCCCGACGGGAAAATTTTGATTAACAAGCTCCTTTTTGCTAAAAAACTGAACACAGCAATGCAGTTGCTGAGCACAGAGGGAGAGATCTTGTATTATGATTTCGAAGGAAGACGGCTTGAAGATCACCGTGAATTTTTTGGTGTTTGCGGTACCGTACCTCATTATACCTTGAGCATAGTGGAAAACGATGATGCCTATGTGGTTCAGGAAATCGAGACCTTTTATACCCCAATTGACGAACAAAAAAATGAGCCCATCAATACCATTTGGAAAGCAAGTGTGGACAGCATTTGTTTTCTCAATAAGCGCAAAGAATTTCAGTTCACCAGCAACTTTGGGATTTTCAGTGAATTGAGTCCGAACCCTAGAACGATTGTCTATTACAAAGACGGCAAACTCAAGTTCTCAGAAAGTGCGCAACGCTACGACGATTTTTGGTTGGATGCTGAGGTTTTGTATGTGCGGAACGGAGAAGCAATTGGTATTCACCCCATCTTGGAACCCCAGTTTTCACGCATCGAAAAGTTTGAAGGGGCACTGGCCAAGGTTGTTCTTTTGAATGGCAAGGAGGCCTTCATCGATATCGAAGGAAATATTTATCCGCTCTAAGTATTTCCTCCAGACCAAAAACAAGCTTTCATGCAAATTTTATTTCTCTCCGTCCTTTTTACAACACTGCTCATTTCCCTGTGCCTTTTTGTTGCCTTCATCCATCTTGAAGGACAAAATGGAAAGGGGAGCGAGTTGCTACACTTGGTTTTATTTCCATATTCAGGTTGGGGTTTTTGGGTGCATGAAAGGTATAAAAGATCGGGTGTAAAAGATTTGTTACCAAGAGATTATTACGTTTATAAACACATGGGTTTGTTGAATGTGGTTCTGAGTTGCGGACTCCTCGTTGGGGCTTTTTTAATGTGGTCGGAGAGTCTGAGTTACATCGGGGAAGGGATGGAATGGGCAGAGGACACAGACCATGCTTCCATGATTGGAGTGGGGTTATTGGGCGATATGATCATCGGCGTTGGAACCCTGATTTATGGCGGAATATTGCTAGTGCTGTGGTTCATTGCTGCTCTGGTACTGATCGCCATCCCGTTCTTCTTGGCGAGATCCAGCAAACGTGCATATCTTTTTCATCAACTCAAAAAAGAAAACGAACAGCTCAAATCGGGAACTTAGTCGCTTTAACCGTGGAGGAGAAGCGGAGTTTTTATACCTTGAAGCCCCGATTAACATACCAAATCATGAAACAACTTCACTTCAATATTTCAAGCTTTATTTTGGTCGGAATGGCCCTATTCGTTCTCACTTCTTGCAACCTTCTTGGTGCTCAGAAGGCGGGTGAATTGAACGATAAGGGTTTGGAAGCCATGGACAATGGTCAATTGGAACTGGCCATCGATTACTTTTCAGAAGCTCTGGAACAACGAATCATTGACAAATCAGTAAAGGCAACCTGCCTGAGAAACCTTGCCATTGCTTGGGAAGAATTTGGAAATGCTGATTCATCGCGTCACTATTCCCTTGCTGCGGCTGAATTGATTGGTGAAGATACCTACGAATATGAGGTGTACATGGCTGATGTGAGCATGATTGACGGAGATATCCCTGCGGCCATTCAACGTTTACAGACTGCAAAAATCAAAGGCGGTGAGAATATGGAAGTGTGCAACCTCCTGGGATTGATTTACTTGGGTGAATATGGTACCGACTACATCGATTACGAGCAGGCGGCATACTACAACCGAAAGGCTTATGAGCAAGGAGAAAGTAGGGCTACGTCTTATTTGTTGGCTTTGTCCGAATACTACCTCGACAACAATGATGTGGCGCTGGAGATTTTCAAAAGAATGCAGACCGATTATCCGTCTTTTACAGATGCACAATATTTTGAGGGGATCATCTACCTCGAAAATGGTGAGTTCGAAAGGGGAGTAGCGGTGCTGGAAGAGCTCAAAACAAAGGATGCAGATTACATTGAGATTGTCGACCAAAACATTGCCGAATTCGATCCCAACAATGGGCTGGAGGAATTGATCTTGGAAGCCGACATTGAACAGTAGAAGAAAAGACCATGTTAGTAAAAGCTTTGGCTAATGCCTTGCTGGATGAGTTCAGCAAAACCGAAATCGCCTATACCGATTACCTCGAGGGCGGACAAACGTATCGTTTTGCTTGTGTTCTTTGGTTGTCCAACGAACGCATTCTCCAAATCATCACCGATTACTCCAATCACTTTGATGAGGAGCAACAAGAAAACATGCAAGCCATTGCGGCACATCTTGAGGTGTGGCGAGAGTGCTGGAGAACGTTGGACGCAACGGCAGATTTTAAAAAGAACGATCGCTTTGTCTTTCAAAACAAGCACCGCTTTCCAAGAGAACAGGCCAATGCGTTTATCGACTACTTGAAAGAATTGCGGTCATGAAGGTGCTTTTCATTGGTAAACGAAACGATGCAAAGGCGGAAGAGGCAGTAGAGTTCCTTTCGTCTTTTAAGCTCGATTTAGAGGTGGTTTGGAGCAGTAGAAATGAGGCTTATCCCGAATACCTCCGTTCTTGGTCGGGAGATTTGGTATTGTCTTATTTGTCCCAATGGATCATTCCAGCAAGCACTTTGAATGGAGCGAAATTTGCCGCTTTGAACTGGCACCCCGGCACTCCTGAATATCCGGGGATTGGTTGTACCAACTTCGCCGTCTATGAAGGTGCTTCTAGTTTTGGGATGACCTGTCACCACATGAATCCAAAGGTGGATACAGGAGCCATTGTGGAGGTGAGACGCTTTGATGTTGAAGCGGAGGACGATGTTTTTAGCATGACGCAAAAGTGCTATGTCGAAATTCTCCACAGTTTCAAGGCGGTACTAACACAGATCATCAAGAATCAAAGCTTGCCCCAATCGAAGGAGCATTGGACAAGAAGACCTTTTCGCAGAACAGAACTCGATGCACTTTGTGTGCTCGATCTTTCTATGGATGAGGAGGAAATGAAAAAAAGAATCAAAGCTACCAAGTACGATAAACACTGGGCTTTTATCGAAATCAATGGTGTGAAATTTATCCCAAGTCCCGAAATATGAAAAACCTGAATTCCATTTTATTCCTGAGCTTTTTGATGCTCACTCCTTGCTTCGTATCGGCGCAGAAGTCGGTCAAAAAAGTGGCCAAAACGTCGTGCAAATGCATGGAGGAACAACGAGACAATCCCGAAAACATGCAGCGCTGTTTGGTGGATGCATTGGTGGCCAATATGGGGACTTTGTCCAAGGACTTCGGGTTAAAGAGCATCGAAGAGATGGGCAATGAAGAAGTGGCGACGAAGGTTTCAGAAGCGATGTTCAAACGCTGCCCAACGGAAATGATCATCCTTAGTGGGCAGCCGTATTATGAAAAGGACAAGAAAGTGGATTGTGAATCCATCCAAAACGGGAAATACTTTTACCTCGAACCGAACGAACACGATGTGTTGGATACCATTTTTGTGAACATCGAGGGAGCGAAATACATGGAGACGATGGAAGGTGGAAAGTACTTTTCAGAGTGCAAGGTGGCATGGAATTCAAAATGTACGATGGAACTCACTTCCGTGGAAACCAACCATCCCGTGAAGATGGAATTCTCTGAACCCGGACAAAAATTCAATTACGAACTCATCCAAATTCGTGAAGACTATGTGGTGTTTGGAGTGAAAATGGATGATTTCTACGCCTACATCGTGTACTATAAAATGTAAATCCACCCGAAGACCCCTTGAGTTATTTCAACATGAGATTTTCTGCTACCGCTTTTCTTCTTTCCGTTCTGTTCCTATCTTCCTGTAGCGATGAGATCAAGGAGGAAAATCGTTTGGATGATGCACCTCAACAACAAAAAGCGTCCTTTCGAATGCTGGAGCAAGATCGAACGGGAATTGCATTCGAGAATACCATCACTGAGAGCAACGAGGAAAACATCATTTTGTATGATTACTTGTACAATGGTGGAGGTGTTGGTGTTGGAGATTTTAATCGAGACGGACTCCAAGATGTTTATTTCGCGGGAAATCAGGTGGTCGATGAACTGTATTTCAACGAGGGGGATTTGCACTTTTCTTTGCAAAATGATCGTGTTGAGGCCAAAATGGAAGGTACGTGGACTTCAGGCGTGGCTGTTGTGGATATCAATGGCGATGGTTGGGATGATATTTATTTGAGCAGAACAGGACCTGGAAACGACCTCGAACGAAGAAGAAATGTGCTGCTCATCAACAAGGAAGGCAAACGTTTCGTGGATGAGGCGAAGAAATATGGTCTGGACCACACCGGTCACACCACGCAAAGTGTGTTTTTTGATTTCGATCGTGATGGGGATTTGGATGTGTACTTGATGAGTCACCCAGGAAATTTTGCTCACAGTCTCGATCTCACAAAACTCTCTGAATTGATTGCGCAGGGAGCATTGGAGAGCGATCTCCTGCTTCGAAACGATGGTGGAACTTTTGTTGATGTGAGTCAAGAAGCGGGCTTGATTGAAGATCACGCTTTTGGCTTGGGCATTGTTTGTGAGGATTTCAACCAAGATTCTTGGCCCGATTTGTACGTTTCAAATGATTTTGACGAGGGAGATCTCCTTTACATCAACAACCGAAATGGCGGTTTTGAATTGGCGGGAAACCGCTTGCTCAAGCATACTTCGAACTTCGGTATGGGCTGTGATGCGGCTGATTTCAATAACGATTTGTGGCCAGACATCATTACGGTGGACATGGCTTTTGAAGATCATGAACGCTCCAAAAGAAACATGGCCAGCATGAATCCGCGAAAGTTCGAGGTGCGGAAAAAACTGGGTTGGCATCATCAATACATGCAAAATTGTTTGCACTTGAACAGGGAGGGAAAGGTGTTTTCAGAAATAGCACAGATGAGTGGTGTGGCGAAATCCGATTGGAGCTGGAGTGCTCTTTTTTGCGATTTCAATAACGATGCACGCAAAGACCTCTTCATTAGCAATGGCTATAAAAGAGATACACGCGATCAAGATTTGAAACGGAGAATTGAGGCTTTGCAAGAACAAGAAAAGGTCCCAAGCATTCAAGATGTTCTTTCCGTGTTTCCTACGACCTTGATTGCGAATAAATTGTTCATGAATCAGGGGAACCTGCTTTTTTCAGATGAGGGTGAAGAGATGGGCTTAGATAAGGCGATGCACAGTCATGGAGCGGCTTATGCAGATTTCGATAACGATGGCGATTTGGATTTGGTGGTGAACAACGTAGATTCCAAGGCGGTGGTCTTTGAAAATCAACTTCCATCTTCAAAACACTGGATTCAACTGGAATTGAGCGATCATTCCATGAACGGAGCCAACTGTTTTGTTTATGAAGGCGAGGAGATGCAAGTTCAGCGTTTGGAGCGGGTTCGCGGTTATGCTTCATCGGTCAGCTCGGTGCTGCATTTCGGTTTGACCAAAACACAAAACCCCGATTCAGTGATCATAGAATTGATCAACGGTGAGTGCTTTGCCTTGGATGGATTGAAGAGGGGAGAGAGAGTAAAGGTCAGCCTGTCTTCAGCCCGAAAAACAAAGCGAATAGCTCCTTCTACAAGTCCAATTTTCAAAGAGAAATCAGCCCGAGAAACCTTGCCCTACCGTCATCAAGAAAATGTCTTTTCCGATTTCGAAATCGAGTCCTTACTCCCGCACAAACTGTCCACCGAAGGTCCGTTCATGGCGGAAGGTGATGTGAATCAAGACGGTTTGATGGACGTGTGGATTGGTGGTGCTGCCGGACAAAGCGGTAGCCTCTATGTACAAACTCCCGACGGAAGATTCAGAGGATTCTTGCCCGATGCTTTGAAAGCAGATGCTCGGCACGAAGATGCGGGTGCCCTGTGGTTTGATGCCGATGCCGATGGCGATTTGGATTTGTATGTGGTGAGCGGAGGAAACGAATATGGATCGGGTAGCGATTTTTATGAAGATCGTTTGTACCTGAACAATGGGATGGGATTGTTGAGCAGGTCCAAGGATATTCCTGTCATAAAAAGTAGCGGTAGCAAGGTGCTTGCTTTGGATGTGGATGACGACGGAGATCAGGACTTATTGGTTCTGGGTAGGCTGGTTCCTCACCATTATCCACAAAGTCCGCAAAGCCATTTGCTCATCAACAAAGGAGGGAAATTCGTTGAGGATGAAGCTCAGAACGATTTCTTGGCTTCTTTGGGGATGATTTGCGATGCGAAACTCCTTCAGCCCGAAAAAAACAGAAAACCGCTAATTTTTGTGGTGGGTGAGTGGACGGGCATCCAAGTGCTATCTTGGAAGAATGGTGTGCTCCAAAAAGAAGAGAATTATACTTTTGGCGGACCCAACAAAGCGTGGTGGAATTGCATTGAACTGGCAGATGTAGATGGCGATGGCGACTTGGATTTGCTCACGGGAAACCTGGGTTTGAACAACAAATTTCACCCCAAAGAAGATGCTCCTCTGCATGTTTTTGCGAGCGATTTTGATGGGAACGGAAGCAATGATATCGTTTTAGCGAAGAACAAGGGCACCGACTTTCTTCCTGTTCGGGGAAGGGAATGCAGTTCTCAACAAATGCCTTTCATCGCTCAGAAATTTGAAACCTATGAGTCGTTCGCCAAAGCCAAATTGAGCGATGTTTTCTCGCCACAAGCACTGGAATCGGCCCTTCATCTAGAAATGAACCTAGCCCAGAGCGGGGTTTGGATCAATGAGAATAAGCACTTTCGTTTTCAAGCTTTTCCTGTTGAGGCTCAAGTGTCGCCCATCAAAGCCATGAAGTGCCAAGACGTGAACAAGGATGGGTTTTTGGACGTCGTTTTCGTTGGAAATCAGTTCAATACGGAAGTGGAAACGGTGCGCTACGATGCTGGAATTGGTGGTGTTCTGCTGGGAGATGGAAAAGGAACCTTTCATTGGATGCCTTTAAAACAGAGCGGGTTCTATGTGCCTGGGGACGCGAAGGACTTGGTTCGTGTGCCTTGGAAAGGAGGCAAGCACCTCTGGATTTGTACCATCAACAATGGTGTGATCAAGCTATTCGAAGAATAATTGAAACGATTGGAAAGAAACCAGTCCAATGGACAATAGGGCTAAGGCCACCCCAATGAGTTTTTGACGAGTAAAACCTTCCTTGAACATCACAGCGGCCAAAACAGCACTCAAAACAATGATCCCCATGTTGTTGATCGGGATGATGGCACTGCGTTCCATGAGTCGGACATCAAAGGTATTCACCAAAAAGAAGATGCTGGCGAAATTCACCAATCCAAGCACCGCTCCCCACAAGATGGTAGAAAAATTAATATTCACCTTGGTTTTGCCCAGCATTGCTCCAATGCTCAAAAACAGAATCCCTAGAACTCCGCTCGTAAAGAAAGGGGCAGAGGTGAAGAGGTATTGCTGATTTCGCTCGCTCAATTGTCCGTCAGAATAGTGTCCAATCACCAAATCAATGATTCCGCTCCCAACGAAAATAATTAAGGGAAAAAGCAGGTACTTCCATTGAAATTGAGCGTCTTTGCTCTTACCACTGGTCAGCACCACACTCAGCAAAGCCAAAATAACCCCAATTGTTTTGATCCAAGAAAAGGGGTCCGTCGGATCCGAGAACATGAACCACGCTACAGGAATCACCATGGACATCTTGGTGGCCATTGAACTCACTGCAACTCCCATTTTTTGGGCGGTATATGCCATCAAGTAGAATAGGGAGATGAATAAGCATCCAACAATCAAGCCTCCCTGAAGCCAAGGTTCATGCAGTTGATCCTTGATGTGGAAATCATCCGAAAGCATCAAAACACCACAGGTCATGGCAACAATATAATTGATGATGATGGCAGGAAAAGTACTCACCTTGAACTTTGGAAAAGCTCGAAACAACAAGAAGATGCCGGTGCTCGAAAGGATGCTAAGTAAGAGGTAAATCATGAGTTGTGGATGATCATGACGCGGTTTTCACCGTAAAAGTAGTGGTCTGTTAACTTGCCCTGTGGCGGTGTAACGCGTATTCCAGCGGTTCCAAAGTACTTTGGTCCTTCCAACAATCGGGTTTCGTCCCACAGGTTGGCATTGATGAAATTCTGTAGGGTCTTCGCTCCTCCTTCAATCATGAGGGAAATGACGTTCCGAGAATAGAGATCATCCAAAATCTCTTGGCGCAGGTTCTCAAAAGGCAATTTCACCCACTCGATGTGGTCTTCATGTCCTTCTTTAACGGTGTTGTAAACCAGCGTATTGGCCGCTTCGTTGAAGATTTTGGCACCTTTGTCCACTTTCAAATTGCGATCAATCAGTACCCGAAGTGGATTTCTTCCAGCGCTCTCTCGCACGGTCAATTCAGGGTCGTCGATCAATGCGGTGCCGGTTCCAATCAAGATGGCTTGTAGCTCCGATCTCCACGAATGGGTCAATTGTTTGCATTCCGGGGTCGTGATCCAATGCACTCCTTTTTCATCGTTCGTGCGACGAACATCAATGTATCCGTCCAAACTTTGCGCCCATTTCAAAACGATGTAAGGGCGTTGTTTTTGGTGATAGGTGAAGAAAGCCCGGTTGAGGTGCGCTCCTTCATCTTCCAAAACACCGGAAATCACTTCAATACCCGCAGCTTCGAGTAAGGCAATGCCTTTTCCGGCTACTTTTTCGTGCGGATCGAGGTTGGCAATGACTACTTTTTTCGCTCCGGAGGAAACCAAGAGTTCGGCACATGGAGGTGTTTTTCCATGATGAGCACAAGGTTCCAAACTTACGTAAACGGTGCATTTGGAGAGGGAGATGTCTTTGGGGAGATGAGCAATAGCGTTGACCTCAGCATGCGGACCCCCATAGGATTGATGGTAACCCTCGCTCACAATTTGTTGTTGTTCATCCACAATAACGCAACCCACCAAAGGATTTGGGGCAACCATTCCCTGTGCTTTTGCGGCAAGTTCAAAACAGCGCCGAATGAAGCGCTCGTGGATGGGGTCAGTTTCGTTTTTCACCAGCGGCTTGTAATGTGTTTTTGAGTAAGGAGGCAATGGTCATCGGACCAACTCCGCCTGGGACTGGGGTGATGAAGCTGCACTTCTCTGCAACCGAGTTGAAATCAACGTCACCCGCAATGCGATATCCGCGTTCTTTCGAAGCGTCCGGCACACGGGTAATGCCCACATCGATCACCACGGCTCCTTCTTTAACCATGTCGCCCGTAATGAATTCTGCCTTTCCAAGCGCCACCACAAGAATATCGGCATTTTTTACAATGCTTTCGAGATTCTGGGTGCGGCTGTGAGTGAGGGTAACGGTGCAATTTCCGGGTTCATTGTTCTGGCTCAACAGAATACTCATGGGTGAGCCAACGATGTGGCTTCTTCCAATCACAACACAGTTTTTGCCCGAAGTAGGTACCTCGTATCGTTCCAAAAGCTGCATGATTCCGTACGGCGTTGCTGGCAGGTAACAGGGTAAGCCCAGCGCCATTCTTCCCACATTTTCTGGATGAAAACCGTCCACGTCTTTTGCGGGGTCTATCGCGAGAAGAACTTCTTGTTCGTCAATGTGCTTGGGCAAAGGTAGCTGCACAATGAAACCGTCAATGTTCGGGTCTTCATTGAGCTCTTGGACGATTTGAAGTAGTTCTTCTTGACTGGTTGAACTGGGCTTTCGGATGAGCGTAGAAACAAATCCGATGCGCTCACAAGCTTTTACCTTACTCGAAACATAGGTTTGACTGGCCCCATCATCTCCAATCAACACTGCTGCAAGGTGGGGCGTTTTGAGGCCGCGCTCTTTTCTTGCGTTGACTTCCGCGGCAATTTCTTCTTTAATGGCCTTTGATGTGGCTTTTCCGTCGAGTAAAATCATTCTGTTCTTGGCTGATTATCGCATTCCTCTCATGCCTTTCATGCTGCGAGCCATGGAAGCCATTTTGTTTTTATCGGTCATCACTCGCATCATTTTACGAGTGTCTTCAAATTGTTTGATGAGTTTGTTCACGTCTTGAACGCTTCTTCCCGCTCCGGCTGCAATGCGTTTTCTTCTGCTCCCATCAATAATGGTGTGGTCTTGACGCTCAGCAGGAGTCATGGAGTGAATGATGGCTTCCACGTGCTTGAAGGCGTCATCGTCAATTTCAACGTCGCGCAAGGCTTTTCCCATTCCAGGAATCATTCCCAGAAGGTCCTTGACATTCCCCATCTTCTTGATTTGGTTCAATTGATCGAGAAAATCATTGAAGTCGAAGGTGTTCTTCTGAATTTTCTTCTGAAGTTTTCTTGCTGATTCTTCATCGTACTGCTCTTGAGCACGTTCCACCAAAGAAACTACGTCACCCATGCCGAGAATTCGGTCGGCCATTCGATTGGGGTGGAAGACGTCAATGGCGTCCATTTTCTCACCGGTTCCTACGAATTTAATGGGCTTGTTCACCACCGATTTGATGGACAAGGCTGCACCACCACGAGTATCACCGTCCAATTTGGTCAAAACAACGCCGTCAAAATCGAGTCGTTCGTTGAAGGTTTTAGCGGTATTGACAGCATCCTGACCGGTCATGGCGTCCACCACAAACAAGGTCTCACTTGGCTCGATGGCTTTCTTAACGGCTTCGATTTCCGTCATCATCTGCTCATCGATGGCCAAACGACCAGCGGTATCGACGATGACAACATTAAAGCCGTTTGATTTTGCATGCGCAATGGCGGCTTGAGAGATGGATACTGGATCTTTATTGTCTTTGTCTGAATAAACCTCAACACCAATGTTCTCACCAAGAACGTGCAATTGGTCAATCGCTGCGGGGCGATAGATGTCGCAAGCTACCAAAAGCGGTTTTTTCCCTTTTTTGGTTTTGAGGTGATTCGCCAATTTACCCGAGAAGGTGGTTTTACCAGAACCTTGGAGTCCGGACATCAAAATCACAGCTGGATTTCCCTTGAGTTGAATGTCTTCGGTTTCTCCACCCATCAGCTTCGTCAGCTCTTCCTGGGTGATTTTCACCATGAGCTGACCCGGTTTCACTGCGGTCAAAACCTCTCTACCCAGAGCTTCTTGCTTCACTTTGTTGGTGAATTCCTTCGCCGTTTTGAAGTTCACATCGGCATCCAAAAGCGCCCTACGAACTTCTTTAAGTGTTTCAGCAACATTGATTTCTGTGATCTGGCCTTGACCTTTCAACACTTTAAAAGCGCGGTCAAACTTGTCCTGTAAATTTTCAAACATGCGTTTACTCGATTGTAATTTCTCGGTTATTGAGGAGCACAAAGATAAAAAACACGGGGGAGGAATGCTGCTTTATTTTATCGCCGCACCATTCTGGGGTTCAAGGGCAATGAATCGTTCCCGAAAGTTCTCCAATTCTCGAAGGATTTCTTCTCTTTTTTGAATGACTTTTAAAACGTCTTTTTTCTTTTCCTGTAGCTGAATACGGAGCTTTCTTCGCCAGAGAAAACGAGAAACGAGTCCGCCAATTTTTAGGGTGATGAGTCCGAAAGAATAACAGACCAAAGGAAAGATACACGCCCATACCCCTAAGGGTGATTTCAAGCCCAGGAAAATGGCTCCTCCAATGTACCACAGCAGGAAGCAAAGGGCGCCTATGGACATGGCCAAGCTGCCGAGAAAGGAATCTCGAATGCGAAGCGCGAGGACGATGGTTCGAGCAAGAAAATATGGGAAGGCATTGAGGACAAAACCAATGAGGTAGGCAGGGGCAAGCAATAGAAGCATGAGGGCCGAGTAGGGTGGGTTTCCGATGCGCAACTCTTTCATGCTGCGTTCATTGAGGTCAAGCTCCTTCAATTCCTCAACATAGGTACTCACTTTTTGCTTGAAATTGGCGATTTCCTGGGGCGACTCCATGTCAAAATGCTCCAACGCGGCAATCATGTTCTTTTGAATGTCGTAATTTCCTTGTAGGTCGTCTTTTTCCAATTGAAGCATTTCTTGCAACTCCGGTTGGTAGATGTGCTCCACTTGTTCGAGGAAATGATCGTGATGCTCTTTTTCAATATGCAAGAGCGTGGACCGCAACTGCGTACTCACTTCTTCCGTCAGTGCTCGAACGGCTTCTCGCTCATCTTCCATCTTCAAATACGCTTCAATGTCAATGGCGTCGCCTATTTGAACGAAGAGTTCACTGCGAAATTCATGTGGGTCGCTGTAGTTGAGTCCCACAGGTACAATTCTCACCGGGCGCATTTCAGGATGTGCTTTACTGGCTCCAATGGCCATTCTAGCAACTCCGGTTTTTAAGGATCTCAATCTTCTTTCGGTAATGCTGTTCCCCTCAGGGAAGATGAGAAGCGATTTTTCAGCTCCGAGATGAGCATAGCACTGCTCAAACATTTCTTTGTTTTTGTGCGTTTCTCCGGGCATGGTGTTCGGACGAAAAACCGGAATCATGTGCAGTTGATTCTGAAAAAACTTGGCTTTCAATCCCTTTCCAACATACTCTCCTGCTGCAATGAAGTGCAGTTCCCGTTTCACGGCCAAGCCCACAACAAGTGGATCCATAAAAGCTGATGGATGATTGGCTACGAAAATGAGCGGACCGTCTTGTGGTACTTTGTTTTGACCAACAATATGCTGCCTTCTGAAATAAGCATTGAGGCTCAAGCGAAAAATGAAGCGAAGTAGGCGATAAATCATCTGTATTTTGTTTGTGAGCCAAAAGTAGTTAAGGACAAATCACTTCTTCTTTTTCGTCTTAAAAACGGACGTATATTAATACGCAGTGTAAAGGCATTCAATCAAGCTGGATTGTGCCCGAATGTTCATGCTGTTGCTTGTGTATTTAGGACTGTTGATCTCAAACAAATTTCCCTCAACATTCAAGCCCGATGCTGAGGCGTCTGGAACGTTGCTCAAGGTGGTGATGGACTCAGTTTGAACCTGACTCACATGATGGTCTGCAACCGCAATTTCCGAACTTCTTGCTCTTGTAGCGTTGACTTCAACTTCATCCAAATCGATTGCTTCTTCTTCAACCTTCAACATGTTGTTTACGTCGGAGACTTTGGCTTCAGCTAGGGTTTTAAGATCTTCTTTTTCAATGACAATATCTTGATTGATAAACTCTTGATAGTCTTCACTTGAATCATTGATTTGATCTGAGATAGGTTCAAAAGTAGGTGTTGGATTGGACGCAAGTTCGTTTTCTGAAGAAGGGGCTGTTTCCATTAAATCGGAATTGTTCAGTGAGGTTTCTTTTTCTTTGAAAGGACTTTCGATTTCGTTGGTTTTGCGTTCCTCAGGAAATTCGAGTCGATCACTTTTCGTGTCGTTCACCATCGCTAATCTACCCGGAGTGGGATCATTAAACAAGATGAGCAAAGAAAAAACGATCGCTGAAATTACCGCAAAAGAGAGTCCCACAGCACCCTGACGCTTTGCGAAAAAAGGGAAAAAGACCGTGTTCAACCACAGCTTAAAACCAGACGTTTGTTTTTCTTCCTGAAAAAGCTTCATTAAGTGTTCTTTGGTCTCTGGTCGGGCAGAAATATACCCATCATCATTCACCTCCTGAACCTTTAGGAGCGTTGCCCTCATGCTGCTGTATTCCTCTTCCGAAGAAATGTATTGCAGCACGAAGGTTTTTTCTTCGGGATAGAGTTCGTGAAAACGCTTGTGCAAAAGCAAAGATTCTAAGTCTTCAGGGTCGTATTTGAAATCAAATGGGCTCATTGCTGTAGAATTTGAATGATGGTGATAAATAGAAGGATCAAGCTTCCTTCAAAAGCTTTCAACTCTTGGTTGAGGTGTTTAAGCGTGTAGAAAAGGCGTGATTTGATGGTACCTTCACTACAATCGAAAACCTGGGCAATCTCTTTGATGCTCATGTCTTGATGGTAACGCATTTCAAAAGCGCTCCTTTTGCTTTCGTCCAAGGCCGCCAATGCTTCTGCAAGTGCAGATTCGAATGCCTTTTTGTCCATGGCCTTGGTGCTGCTTTCCGGTTCGAAGTGGTCATGGCTGTGTCGGAGTTCCTCTGCGGCACGGGCGCGCACGTCATAACTGCGGTATTCGTTCTTGCACATGTTATTGGCAATGCTGAAGAGATAGGTTTGCACACTTTTCCCTTGCTGATAAAGCTCTGGTTTGCTGATGATTTTGGTGAAGAGTTCTTGCATGAAATCCTCAGCTTTCTCGCGGTCTTTTCGCAACATTCGGTAGAAGTAATTCACCAAACGATCGGCATAGCGGTCATACAACTCACTAAAGGCAGCAGCATTTTTGGTCGCCACTTCCATCATCAGTTCTTCGTCAGAATACTTTTTATATGATGAACGAAAAAGCTTCAAATCAGTCGAGGTTTTGGTTCACAATGGACGTGAGGTCAAACTTTTGCGCCAAAGATTGAATGTGCGCATCCAAATATTGGTAGTTCGTTTTCCCCGAATTTTTGAGGTGATTTCTCAGCGTGATGAGTGGGAAGAGGTAATTCCGATTGATGGCTGAATTGCTTTTAAGCTGTTGTAAAGTAAACCGATTGACTTGGTTTTCGAGCAAGCTTAAATTTTGAAAATCTTTGTCTTCACTAAACCGAAAACACAAGCCCACAACAAAGAGGTTTTTGCCCATCAACTCCATGCTTCCTTTACTATTGGTAAGGGCTAGGTGGGAGGGGAGTGCGCTGTTTTTGAGGAGGTTTTCAAGCTGAATGCTTCTGGGTTTGTTGAGGATTTTTTTCGGGTCGATGCTCAAAGCTTCAGCGGTTCGACGTGCATAATCCTCGTTCACCAAGAGGTCCAATAAAACTGCCTTCACATCTTTTCTCATGGATCGCACCTGTTGCAAGTACCAAATGGGATGGGCGTCCTCTTCCGCATTGAGCACAAGCAAGCCCGAAGGTGCAACAGAACGCAAGACGTTTTCAGCATATTCCAGTTCCGACGCATCGAATGCTCCCAACTCGAAAGACTTGTTGAGGTGTGTCTTGAGTTCAACACTTCGATTTTCAATGACAGAGCGGTTCACCACTTGTTCTCGAACAAGCAAATTTTCCGGATAGGCGAGGAGAGCAGCTTCGATGGCAGCATCATCCGAATAATTGGAAAGAATGAACTCCGCGTAGTGAGAAGCTCCTCCCGATGGCACCGCTGCATTCATGTTTTCCTGCACCGATTTCAACATGGATTGTTCAATGCTCCCCAGCTCTTTTTCTTTGGTCTTTTCCAGAAGACTGCGTTCTTCCTCGAAAAGATACAACCAAGCTTCATCATTCTGAGGGTGAAGTTCTACTTCGGCAGCCCAAGAACGGCTAGGTGCACTGGTGGTTTGAGAAAAGGACAGCGTGCATGCACTCAGGAAAAATAGAAACAGACAAAGTGGCTTTTTCATGCCTTGAATTTAATGGTTTTAATGCTGTACACCTCAAGTGCCGGTTGGTTCATTCTTCGCTAAATTAACTTTATTGGACTTGTGGAGCGCAGCTGATTCCGAAGTTGTTCATTTATTCTTCCACAAGCGCAGCACATTTCGCCGTTCACTCCTGCATTGTTTGAGCTCGTGCCCTTGAATTCTTCTGCAGAAAAAACAGCTTGCCCAGATGGGTTTATAGCCGACAATGCTTTGTATCTTTGCACTATGGATGAGAAAGAACGATTAGACAAACTCAGACAACAGTTGGATGAATACCATACTTGGCCATCGGTATTCATGTTTAAGTTTGTTGTTCCTACCGACGAAGAAAAAGTACAGCGTTTACACGCCATTTTTGGTGAGAGTGCGGAATACCGAAAGCGCTTGTCAAAAAACGGCAACTACACGAGCGTTACCATTCGTGAAATGGTGTTAAATGCCGATCAGGTTTTTGAGCGATACACCGCGGCTTCTAAAATTGAAGGCGTAATTTCGTTGTAATTATGAAGTTCGATTTAGAAACCCTGAAAAATACCTTGATGGTCAGTTTAATACTGATCCTCGCTTTTGTACTCCTCAAGCGCATGATGGCTTTTTTGAAGAGAGGGGCTTTGAATGAGTCTTATGCCAAACTTATGGGAGAGGGGTACACCTACAAAAAAGGTGTACTTACGATTCATGCATACCTTCCTGAGCCTGACACGATTTTGATTAAAGTAGAAGACGAACAAGGAGCGTCATTAAAGGAATTGACCAAGCAATGCGATTCCGCTGGCGAACAGAACTTTGAGATTCATTTGTCTGAGAGCACCATTAGCGGTCGCTGTTCTTTTGTTTTTAAGTCGAAAAATCAAGAAACCACCCGATTTTTTAACCTCGAGCAATAATAACCTTAGTGCGTTCTTTTAGCGTCCGGGATAAGGGATATAAGAAGTATCTCCGGGAACCAGTTTCATCTCACGATTGATCCACTTAGCTTTGGCCTTATCGATGAGGGAAGGATCGGAAGCAACAAAATTCCAATCGATGCGGCGTACTTCTTCGAACGGACTCCCTCCAAAGAGCAAGAGGTGAGCACCTTCGCTTACTTCAACACTGCAATCGTCGGAATGCTTACTGTAAAGCAAGTTTCCTTGGGCAATCTCCTCACCACAAGCCTTCACGCTTCCTTTCACCACACACCAACCAATTTCTCCTGTCAGCTGTCCTTTTGTCTTGATAAGGCGTCTTGCTCTTGTTTTGATTTCAACCATAAAACAGTCCAAGCCACCATTGGGAACTGGGCTCTTTCTTCCAAAAGCTTCCCCTACGATCAATCGGTATTCAACCTGATCTTCTTCCCAAAAGGGGAGGGTGTTTTTTGGGGAATGATGGAAGAAAGCCGGAGCTTGTTCTTGTTCTTTCAATGCCGCCAACCAAATCTGAAAACCGTGCACCGTATGTGGCGTGTTGGATGCTCGAAGATCGTCGGGAGTTCTTTCCGTATGCACCACCCCATTTCCAGCGCTCATCCAATTTACATCGCCAGGAGTAATGCGTTGAACGGTTCCCAAGCTATCGCGATGTTCGATTTCTCCTTCGAAGAGGTAGGTCAATGTTGAAAGTCCAATATGCGGATGGTTCCCAATGTCCATAAAGGTTCCATTTCCAAGTTCGGAAGGCCCCATGTGATCAATGAAGATGAACGGACCTATCATTCTTTTCTTCCGAAAAGGGAGTAGTCGGCCCACTAAAAAGTCGCCAATATCCCGCGCTCTTTCTTCAATAATCAGTGTTTTGTTGGACATCTTTACATTCTTTCGGGCATATCAATACCGAGTAAACTCATTCCTGTTTTAATCACATCGCCCGTTTTGCTAGCCAAAGCCAAGCGCAGGTTTTTTAAGTGCTCATCGGACTCATTCATAATGGGCGAATGCTGGTAGAAGCTACTGAATTCCTTCGCCAATTCAAAACAGAAGCCTGCAATCTGAGAAGGATCGTAATTGATCGCCGCCTCGTCCAGCACCTCTGGGAAAGTGTAGATCTTTTTCACCAAGTTCTTTTCTGCATCGGAAAGCTTTTCCAATTGGAAGTTGGGCAGAATATCGCCCTCCCATTTCCGCAAAAGGGCTCGTGTTCTTACGTAGTTGAATTGAATGAACGGACCTGTATTTCCCAAGAAATCGATGGACTCCTTCGGGTCGAACATCATGCTTTTCTTCGGATCAACCTTCAGCAGGAAATACTTCAAAGCACCATATCCCACCATCTTGAAAGTCTCTTTTTGTTCTTCCAAGCTCAAGCCAGCCATTTTACCCTGTTCATTCGCAATCTCTTCCGCAGCAGCGGCCATTTCTGAAAGCAAATCATCGGCATCAACCACCGTTCCCTCTCTCGACTTCATCTTGCCTTCGGGCAGTTCCACCATACCGTAGCTCAAGTGGTAATTCAATTGCGCATTTTCGAAGCCCAGTTTTTCAAGGATCATGAACAACACCTTAAAGTGGTATTCCTGCTCGTTCCCCACGGTGTAAACCTGAAATTTCAGGTCTGGAAAATCCTCAAAACGCAAAATGGCCGTACCGATATCTTGCGTCATGTACACCGCAGTACCGTCCTTACGAAGCACCAATTTTTCGTCCAAACCATCCTCTCTCAAATCGCACCAAACGGAACCGTCTTCTCGTTGATAGAACACCCCTTTATCAAGACCTTTCTGAACCACCTCTTTACCTTTCAGATAGGTGTTGGACTCATAATAAAGCTCATCGAAGCTCACACCCATCTCTTTGTAGGTTTGTTCGAACCCCTGATACACCCACGCATTCATCATTTCCCAAAGGGCATAAACCTCGGGGTCTTTGGCCTCCCATTTTAGGAGCATGTCTTGGGCTTCAAGAATGATCGGAGCTGATTTTTTTGCATCATCTTCGCTTTGACCGTCTTCCATCAAAGCCTTGATTTGCGCCTTGTATTCTTGATCAAAGCGCACATAGTATTTCCCTACCAACTTGTCGCCCTTCAAGCCACTACTCTCTGGCGTTTCTCCATTTCCGAAGCGTTGCCAAGCCAGCATGGACTTGCAAATATGGATACCGCGATCATTGATGATTTGCACCTTCACCACCTCGTAGCCCGAAGCCTCAAGGATTTTTGCCACTGAATACCCTAGAAAGTTGTTTCTTAGGTGACCCAAGTGCAAGGGTTTGTTGGTGTTGGGTGAAGAATATTCAACCATCACCTTTCCTTTGGAATGCTTTTCACCCAAGCCGTATTGATCATCGGTATAGGCACTGGTGAAAGCATTCAACCAATAACCGTCGCTTACAACAATGTTCAAGAAACCTTTGACCACATTGAAACGAACGAACTCTTCAACATTTTCACAAAGCCAATTCCCGATCACCTCGCCCGTTTCTTCTGGCTTCATTTTCGCCATTCGCGACAAAGGAAAAACCACCAAAGTCACATCGCCCTCGAATTCTTTTCTAGTGCGTTGAACTTGAATCGCCCGACCTCCAACTTCTTGTTGAAAGAGGGCTTGAACGGCTTCAATCGCTTTTTCTTCTAATAATTTCTCAATGCGCATGGGATCAGGTTTTTTCAATTAAATTTTCGGGAGGAAGACTTCTGCCATCATACAACGAGCAGAACCTCCGCCACAAGCTTCGATAGTGTCCAAGCTGCTGTGTACAATTTCGCAGTGTTTTTCGATCTTCTCGATTTGGTCTTTTTCAAGGGCTTCAAAGGCTGAAGTACTCATTACCAATAGCGCCTTTCCTTCGGTGTTGGCTACCTCAAGCATGTTTCCGGCAAAACGCTGTGTTTGTTCTTCGGAGATGGCAATGATCTCTTTTCCTGAGTCGCGCAAGGTTTGAGTAAGCATCTCACGTTCGTCCGCATCATCAATCGAGTCCAAACAAACAATGGCAAAATGATTGGCAACACACATCATCACATTGGTGTGGTAGATGGGTTTCCGTTCTCCGTCAACACTTTGAAATGCTTCAAAAATCACTCCCACGTAGTCAAATACTTCACAAAACAGTTCAAAAGCACGACGATCTGTTCGCTCACTCAAAGCCGCGTAGGCAATGCGATTAGCTCGGTCCAAGATCATGCTACCCGTTCCTTCGAGGTATTTACTGTGGTCTTCGAATTCTGTGAAGTCGATGATTTCGTTGACTTGCAGACCATAATGGTTTTTCAAATCATCAAAAATGTCTTCTCTACGTTCTTTTCTTCTGTTTTCCGCAAACATGGGGTAGAGGGCAACCCTGCCGTCGTGATGAAACGACACCCAATTGTTGGGAAAAACGGCATCCGGTGTGCTGGGCTCAGGGGTGTCTTGAATCACTACTACCTGAACTCCTTTGTTTTGAAGAACGTCCACAAAACGGTCAAATTCTTTTTCTGCGGCTTCGCTTACCTTATCAGCACTGAGTCCGTCCAAAACTTTTTGGTAATAATTGTTTACCGCTGTTTGCTCATTCATTCTAAATCCTGTCGGACGAACCATGAGGAGCGTTGAAGTCGTTTGCCTTGGCATACTATTAAGATGTTATTTGGGGAGATCGTTTCTTCTCAGCGGCAGGGTAGAGCAGCGGAGAAGACCTTCCATTTTTGATATTTCAGAGTAAGGAATAGGTTCTACGGTATATCCTTGTTCAGTTAACCATGCATTCAATCGCGTGAAGCCTTTTTCAGTGACGACTACATCCGGACGAATACTGAAAACGTTGGAGCACATTTGGTACATTTCTTCGGCATCAATCATGAAGCAATTTTCAGCTCCAAAATACTGCTGAATGAACACCACATCTTCCTCGTTTTTGAATCCTTCGGGATGAAGAATAACATGCCCCAATCCCAAAGGCTGAAAGCAGCAATCGAGATGCAAGGCGTTTTTTCTTGGGTCGAAATCTGACTTGTTCAATTCAAAACCGATGATGTTTCGTTTGGGAAACTGTTTTCTCAAGAATTCCAATCCCGCTGGGTTGGTGCGGGCGCTGGTAAAGTTTTCGAAATCTTCTTCTTCAGCATACCCCACAAAAATATGTTCATCGACCGGCATCACATCGCCTCCTTCGAGGTAAGCTTCTCCACTCATGCGAACTACACTGTTTTCAGGCATTTGGTCAATGTATTCCTGAATGGCATCAATTTCGTTCGAGCGTTCTTCCAACATTTGTGTGATCACAAAAGTCTCGTCAATCACAAAAGCGATGTCGCGCGTAAAGATTTGGTTGTAGTCTTGAATCACTTTCGGGCGGTAAACCTTCACTCCATAACGTTCCAACACCTCAGCGAAAGCCTCCATTTCAGGCACCATGTCTTTTTCCAAAGGGAAGGTACCCGCTTTGATGTGTTCCTTTGATTTGGGATCATAGGCCTCTTCATAGCTCGGTTCTCCTCCATTGCTTTTGGCAGTCCCCAACACCACCGCTTCAAGTGGTGAGAATTCGTCTTTAATGCTTAGTTTGATCATATATCGTGCTTGCCGCAAAAGTAATGAAGTTGTTACTTATCCAAAGACTTCATTGGATAACTTTGTTCAGGATGTTCATATTCCTGATGTTGTGGTTGTAATTTAGATGCGCCGACAACCGTATTGCATGAAACAAGTTACGTTTAACGGGCTCATTGTACTCGTACTTTTAGCCACTCTCTCCCTGTTCAGTTGCGGGGAATCATCTGAAGAAACCCGTGAAGGAGTTATCGTCTATGATGTTACCTTTCCCTACGTCAAAAACAAGGTGCTCCTCAACGTTTTTCCCGAGGAGATGACCATGACCTTCAAAAACGATCAAGTGCACAGTTTGCTGCAATCTTTAGGAGGAATCGTTTCCACTGAGTTCATCGCAAACGAAAAAGACCGCACTTTCTCTCAATACCTTAAAGCTTTTCAGGACAGGTATGCCATGAACCTCAATGAGAAACAAGTCTATCAGTACATCGCGTCTCTTCCGAGCATGCGATTGGAACCAAGTGGAGAGCAAGACACCGTGGCGGGGTATTTATGCGACAAAACCATTGCTCATTTCAACATTGATAGTGTTCCTCCGGTAGTGCTTTATCACACCAAGGAAATCCCCATTCGTCAATCCAACTGGTACACACAATTTAAGGAAATTGACGGAGTGCTTTTGGGGTACGAAGTGGAGCAATATGGCATGCGCATGAAGCTTCGGGCGCGGTCTGTCAGTCTCCAAAACGTGAATGAAGAGGTTTTTTCTTCCGTCAATGATTTCACAGCAGTTGACCCTGTTCGAATGGGCCAAGTGATCGATAGCTTGATGATCAGCTTTGGGGCCAGCGACTTCTTCGGAGGAAGTGAAGATTAAGGACGGTCTTTTTCCATTCTTTTCAACTCGCGAACCGTGTAGAAATTGAGCAAACCAGACAATCGAGGAGATTGAATGAATTGTTCACTGATGTATGAGAATTGTTCGTGATTTTCACCAACGAAGGCATACATTTTTGAAGGAGCGTCGATGTAGTACATACGATCTTCTTCCACCCATTGGTAGTTCCCATCTCCATATCGTGTGCGAATCATTCCTTCAATACTTAATCCGTCGGGCGCCGCTTCTTCAGTCACAAGAATTCTCATCTGTGTTTGTAATTCCACCAGCACGACCTCATTGCCCGTTGCGGTGTCGAGAACAATCGGAGATACATAATTCAAAGACGTTTCATCCACTAAATTTACGAAGCCCATATCGTGGTACTGCTCCAGAATACCTGCATTGTGCACCAAACTGGTATCGGTTTCCCAAATACCATCGTACATCTTCTCAAGGTGTCCTTCGAAATCCTTCTCCGTTAATAGCTCGAAAAACAAGTCAAGATCCTTTTCTAGAGCTTCCGTTTGTGCCGCGGTGAGTCGTTCAAATTTGGCATAACGATCTTCATTTTGAGCAGCGGTCTGATCATTGGAAGATTGATTTCCCACAGGATCATCACAACCCAATGAAATACTGAGGCTTAGCACAAGAAGTGCGAAAATGGAGCGGCTTGAATTCATGTCGACGTTTTTACAAAACTATTTGTTTTTGGGCATTTCTTCAAGATAAATTGATTTGGTTTGAAACCTTTTCATCTTGGTTTTGGTAAAAGAACACATCCCACATCTAACGTCAGCATAGAAGATACTACTACTATAGTTGACCAAAGAAAAGTGCCTTGAGTTGTAAAAAGCTGAGGCACTTTTTTTTTGCTTGAATTGAACGCTTTGCATTTTGGAGTGTACAGGAGGGAAATTACTTGATATGCAAGCCCTTTCAACGACCTTTTCAAGATTCCTTTCGGACGCTCGACATTTTCAAATTGCCTTTTTAAGTCTATTTCTCAGCTATGGATGCCTTGCGCTTCAGTGGGGACAGTACAAAGCGCATTATATCGTGACGATAACGCTTGCGCTGTTGTTCTCATGGATCAACACCTTTTTGAATGCCCCTGCTCAGCAGTGGAAAAGCAATCTTATTAGCGCCTTAGGGATCTGTTTATTGCTGCACAGCAATGGAATTTGGGTTTCTGCCTTGGCCATTGTTCTTGCCATTTATTCGAAACGACTCTTTCGGTTTCGCGGAAAGCACCTTTTCAATCCAGCCAATTTTGGCATCATCGTCGTTATCCTGATCACAGGAGAAGCTTGGATATCTCCCGGACAATGGGGCAGTAGTGGAGTACTTGCCATTTTCTTCGGGATCGCTGCATTGATGGTCTTATTGAAAGTAGGAAGACTTGACATCTCGATCTGCTTTTTCGGAGTGCTTGCCACTTTTGAACTCATCTATAAAACCTTTTATCTCGGATGGTCTGGGGACGTGCTTATGCATTATTTGAGTAATGGATCATTATTGCTTTTCACCTTTTTCATGATTACCGACCCGAAAACAGCTCCTCAGCATCCTAGGGCAAGAATCCTTTGGGCAGTGCTCCTTGCGACGGGAGTATTTCTCGTAGCCAGAGTGAGTTATCTCGCCACAGCGCCCATGTGGGTGCTTTTTTTCATGAGTCCGCTCAACATCCTCTTCCAAAAATACTTTCCACACGCTCATTTCAGTTGGACCAACCCTCAGCAAAGTCTTCAGCCAGAGAAAGTCATCACAAATACACAACTAAACACATCAAGTTTAAGTCATCAAGCCCCCGAAAAAATCATTGAAAACAAAGCCATACAATCACTAAAAAACAGCACCATGAAAAACAGAACAAAATGGATATCAAGATCCTTACTCCTCATTTTTGCCGTACAACTCAGCATGCAATCCTTCGCATTTTGTGGGTTTTATGTAGCCCCAGCAGGGAGTGAGCTTTACAACGACAAATCCGAAGTTATTCTCGTCAGAAACGGTAACAACACCACCGTTAGCATGTCCAACGACTTTAAAGGAAACGTGCGCGACTTCGCCATGGTTGTTCCCGTGCCCGTTGTTCTTCAGGAGCATCAAATTAAAGTTATCGACCGGAGTATATTTGAAACGCTCGATAAATACAGTGCTCCCCGCCTTGTAGAGTATTACGACAGCAATCCGTGCAACAATTACCTTGAGAAATCTTTAAGCAACCGAGCAGACAACATGGCGCCAACCATGCTCATGGAGGAAATGGTCGAATTTGAAGACGATTACAATGTGACCATTGAAGCCCGATATGAGGTAGGGGAGTATGAAATCATGTTATTGAGTGCGACGGAATCTGCCGGACTGCAGCGGTGGCTTGAAGATAACGACTACGACATTCCTCAGCAAGCTCAAGAAGTATTGGAGCCTTACATCCGTTCGAACATGAAGTTTTTCGTTGCCAAAGTGAACTTAAACAAGATGCCCAGCGGCCAATTTCTTTCCCCCATTCAAATCACGTATAGTAGTCCGAAATTCATGCTGCCCATTCGCCTAGGAATGGCCAATTCGAAAGGAGCTCAAGACCTCATCGTATATGCTTTCAGCGCTCAGGGAAGAGTAGAGTGCACGAATTACAGAACCGTCAAAATGCCTACCGACAGGAACATACCTCTCAGCGTTGAACCTGTATTTGGAAGCTTCTATCAGCGCGTATTTGAGCGGGCCTATGAGCAGAACAATAGAAAAGCCGTATTCCTAGAGTATGCCTGGGACGTTAGTCCGCAAGTCAACGTCAAATGTGACCCCTGTGTTGGTCCGCCACCCATCACCGTTGACTTTCAAAAAGCGGGAGTAGATTGGGTGAATACCAGCAGAAATCCCAATGTATTTTTCACCCGATTGCACGTACGTTACACCCGAGACCGTTTTCCGAGTGATCTTCAGTTTCACATTACCCCAAACCAAGAACGCTTTCAATGCAGGTACATCATGACCCATCCTGCTACCGGAGACATGAGTTGCGACGCCGGACAAGAATACATGCAAACTTTGCGTCAGCGCCAAACAATGGAACAGGAAGAGTTGGCCGTACTAACAGGATATTCTCCCAAAGAAAAACGCAGCTTAGAACAGTATTTGAATCAAGAAATGGACGTTGTTGTGCCCGCAACAGGTCATCACAATGACGGAGGAAATTCGAATTCACAGCCTATCCCATACCTTCCAATCGTCTTAGCTTTGATTGCGACGATGGTTATTGCCTATCAAATCAGCAAGGAAAGGCCGGATTGGCACATTGCAAAACCCATTAATTAATTTGGAAAGAAGCCGCGATTAACCTGAGCAACTTGGTCTTGAATCAAGCGTTGATACTTCGCCAATTGAAGCACCTTTTGCTCTTGTTTTTCGCGATCGGCCATAAGGACAAAATTGTACTTCTCTTCGAAGTTTAATCCAAGTGCCGCCATCATATGAAGTGGGTTCGTCATGCGTGGCACGGAAGGAGGGAGGGCTGCTTCCTGAAAAACATCCCATTCATTTTGAAGATCCTCGCCCGCTTTCCAAGTATGGTATTGTTGAAGTTCAATCACCTTCGCTGAAGGAAACAGAAAATCGCTGTCTTTGGGAAAGAATTCTACCAGTTTATAAAGACCAACACATTCAACAAGGATGTCGGACTCCCCACTAGCGTAGCGTTTTTTCACCTCTGACAAGCGCATGGTACAACCGTACTTCATCTCGCCATTCTCTCGAACGAAAGGAATACCAAAATTTCCCTGCGACTCTTCAATGGTGGAAAGCAATTGCTGATATCGCTGCTCAAAAATGTGTAAAGCCATTTTTTCACCCGGAAGTAAAAAAACACTTAAAGGAAATTGCGGCATTTTCTGAATGATTCCCATACGCATTAAAACAAGTTTAAATCGACAATGTTTTGGAGAAGAAGGAAAATGGGAGCATTAGAGACTGAAAGAGAGCTTAATGGGTGCGGGGGTTCCAAACAGCATCATGAAAATCTTTATTGAAGGAAAAAAAACGCTCTCCACGAGATGGAAAGCGTTTTTTTATGTGATTCCAGCAAAGAACTCGTGAGAGCGCTTGCCGACTAGTAATAGATGTTTCTGCGCACCTTCGCTACATACTTCGCCAAACGCATCACCTGTTTAGTATAGCCATATTCATTATCGTACCAAGTATAAAGCACAACGCTATTTCCATCTGGAGCTACAATGGTTGCCGGGCTATCAAAAACTGAACAGCACTCGTTACCGATGATATCGTTAGAAACCAATTCCGCGTTGATGGAATAGTGGATTTGATTCACCAAATCTCCTTGTAAAGCAGCCTCACGTACCGCCTCATTCACTTTATCAAGCGAAATGTTTTGTTTCAGATTTAAGTTCATGATCGCCAAGGAACCGTTTGGAGTTGGAACACGAACCGCATTGGCAGTGAGCTTGTTTTCGAGGCTTGGAATTACTTTGGTAACTGCTTTGCCAGCACCAGTTTCGGTAATGACCATATTGACCGCTGCTGAACGACCTCTTCTTTCCTTTTTGTGCATGTTGTCCAAAAGGTTTTGATCATTGGTATAAGCGTGAACCGTTTCAATGTGTCCGCTCTCAATACCAAAACGATCTTCCATCACCTTCAAAATTGGAGAAATTGCATTCGTAGTGCACGACGCCGCTGAAAAAATGTTTAGGTTTTCAATATCCAAATCGTGGTGGTTGATACCGTAAACGATGTTAGGGATACCACCACCTGGAGCAGTGAGAATCACCTTAGAAATGCCTTTCGACTTCAAGTGGACCCCCAATTCTTCACCATTTCGATAAGCACCAGTATTATCGATCAACAAGGCGTTATTGATTCCATGCTTGGTATAGTCGATAGTGGAAGGATCATTGCTTCCAATAAACTCGACGCGTTGACCATTGATGATCAGGCAAGAACGTTCGAAATCAATTTGAATGGTTCCTGGGAAACGACCATGTACAGAGTCGTTTTCAAGAAGTGCAGCTCTTTTGATCAGTGACTTCTCATCTACCGAACGGGTAACGATAGCACGGAGACGCAATTGTTGACCTTTTCCTGCTTGGCGAACCAACTCACGAGCAGCTAAGCGCCCAATTCGACCGAAGCCAAAGAGCACGACATCTCTAGGCTCCAAGGGCTTGGCATCCGCCACCATGAAGTTATTGAGTTTATCTTCGAGGAAATCTTTTTTCGAGTTGAAGCGATCCCGCTCAGCCAGCCATTCGCTCGCCAATTTGCCGATATCGATCTTTGCCGGAGCAAGATCCATGGCGTAGAGATCTTTGGCCAATTCCGCAGTATCGAAAACACTGATGGGTTTTCCTACCACCTCAGCAGCGTAGTTATGCAGCCGCAAGACCTCAGAGATGTTGGTGTCTGCAAGATGGTTTCTAAATAGAACCAACTCAATTGATTTGTCGAACAGTAGTTTGCCGATGGAGTTAATGAGTTCCACCGCAGCACGTTCTTGATTCACATAAACTTCCAGTTCATTGCTGTAAGTTTCCTGCATCGTTTGTGACATGTTTATTGGATTAGAATTTGGCACAAAAGTACCTACTTTTTGGCATACCCGTGGAAGAAGCACGGATTTTACTTGTTGATGGAGAAG
>CAZYPV010000026.1:0-39893 GCA_964649515.1 uncultured Comamonadaceae bacterium
CCCAAAATAAATCTCAAAAAAAAGACGAACCCTCAAGCTCGTCTTCTCAAAAAATATCTTTGTACAGTGCTATTCACAAGCGCCTTCCAGTCCGAGACAAAAATCAGCTTCGTCCAAACTCTCAAAACGATAAATCATCACAATCTTGCTACTCGCGTTCATTTGCTGAACCACATAATCACGTGTTCTACCGTCTTCGGCTATCACCTGCAAACCAATCGACTTCAACAATTCGTCGGTCCACTTCACTCCAGTGTATCTAAAATCAATGTTGTATTCAGCAAGGGCCTCACGGATTTCAAGCAATTCGTTTCTTGTGGAGTTCTCGGAAACTTCGACGCGAATTTCTCCGTCGCTTACTGACATTTGAGCAAAGAGTCCGCTGCACGCAAGCAACATTCCGAAGGTAAGAAGTAACGTTTTCATGGTTTTCTGCATTTGTTCTCGAAGGTATAAAATTCATCCCTTCCATTCAAAGATGTGAATTTAAGCAAAAAGGTTGTTTCTCCTCGAAAATAAAATCACACCCTGTTCCTTTTTCCCCCTTTCGCCATTGCATGATTAGAAGCGCCTTTGGTTGGTGGATATTACAGCTGGCCTGAAGCGTTTCCTTGGTTTCACTTTTAAACGTTCTTAAGATGGCAGAGAAAAAGATGTCGGCCCGACAAAAAATGATTGGCATGATGTACCTCGTACTCACGGCAATGTTAGCACTCAATGTTCAACGCGAAATTCTCGACGCCTTTGTGGTGATTGATGAAGGTTTGCTCGAAAGTGCCTCCTTGGCAGAATCGCGCAACGAAGCACTGTGGTCTTCCTTTGATTTTTCCCTGAAAATGGACGAAGCCAAGGTGAAGCCCTATCACCAAGCAGCATCAGAAATTCGCTCAGAAACCCAAAAGTTGATCCAATTCATCGACTCCCTCAACCAACAGATGATTGCCGAAACCGAAGGACTCACTTTGGAGGAGGCAGACACCATTCAGTTGGCTTTCATTGAAAAGAAAGATCAATACGACGTTTCTACCAACCTCATGGTAGGACCCAATGAAGATCTCGCTAAAGGACAAGCTCGTGCGCTCAAAGAACGGATTCAGCAATTGGAAGAGCACATTGCCCAAAGCATGGCGAAATTCCGCTTACCAACGCACCAAAACGCCTTCGCTTTTCGAGACAAGGTGGTGGAAGGACAAGTGCGCGAGTGGGAGAAGCACAGTTATTATGATGTGCCGCTGGCCGCCGTGATTGCCTTGCACGACAAGATGAAAAACGACCTCCTAAATTTGGAGTACAATGCCGTTGGTCAGCTTCTGTCCCAAGTGGTGCAAGACGATATTCCGGTAGATACCGTTGTGGCGAGGGTGATTCCCAAATCGAGTTATTTGGTGCGGGGACAAGATTACGAAGCATCTGTATTTCTTGGAGCATTCAGCTCGAGCACCTCTCCAAAAATGTATGTATTGAACCCTGACGGAAGCAAAAACTACCTCGAAGTAGAAGCCGGAAGCGGAAAATATACCCTTCCCAATGTTGGGGTGGGCAGTCAGCAATACTCTGGAGCCATCGAAGTGGTGAACAACCAAGGTCAGATCAAAAGTTTTCCTTTTTCGTCCGAATTCAATGTGGTTGCCCCATCGGCCAGCATTGCTGCAACAGCCATGAATGTGGTTTACAAAGGCGTGGAGAACCCCTTTTCGGTTTCAGTTCCTGGTTTTGGGGGAGATGAGGTGAGGATGCTGGTGGATGGGAATCATCAACTGGAGAAAGTGAGTTCGGGAAAATATGTTTTGGTGCTGAATCAAGCCAGTAGAGGAGATTTGAGCATTACCGTTCAAGCGAAAGTGGACGGCACTTGGACCAACATGAACCAAGAGCAGTTCAGAATCAAATCCCTTCCCGATCCCAAAGCCCGAATCCAAAACATCACGGGAAGTGGAAAAATGAAGGTGAGCGACCTTTCTGTGCAAAACCTCATCGTGGAATACGACAAAGATTTCATCTTCAACCTGCCCAAACCCAAACTCAAAAGCTTCAATGTGGTGATTAGCGATGGAGCGAATACACGGGAAAGGCCTGGAACAAGCAATCGGTTTACCGAAGAATTACGCACCTTCATTTTGAGCGCTCGTCCGGGAAATAGCGTGTATTTCGAAGAAATCATTGTGGAGGGGAACGATGGGAGAACCATCAAATTACCCCCGCTTTTGATCAAGATCATTCGATGAGGAAGGACTTCATTCACAAAAGAAAGCGCCTTGGCCGTAAAAATGTGAAAAACTAGTGCTTTGAATTCTTGTGCTCCTTACGCTGTAAAAGGTATATTTGCTCCCCGTAAATTCGGTAATATGAAGTTCATTGTAACCAGTAATGTACTGCTCAAGCAGCTACAAATGTTGAGTGGAGTGCTCAATACCAGTAATACGCTTCCGATTCTCGATAACTTTTTGTTCGAGATCAGCCCCAACCAAGCTGTGATTTCAGCTTCGGATTTGGAAACGACCATGACCACAAAAATGGATGTGAAGGCGGATGAAGAGGGAACGATTGCTATTCCTGCGAAGATTTTGATTGACACGCTCAAAGCATTTCCAACCCAGCCTTTGACGTTCACCATCGACCCAAAGACCTTTGCTATTGAGATCAGCTGTGATTTCGGTAAGTACAAGCTCACAGGGGCCAACGGAGATGAGTTTCCAAAAGCGCCAAGCCTCGAAGGTGAAGAAGAGATGGTGATGGATGGAGATACTTTGGTGAAGGCGATCAACAGCACCTTGTTTGCTGCAGGAAATGATGACCTTCGTCCGGTAATGAGTGGTTTGCTCTTCGAATTGTCGGCAGAAAGTGCCCGATTTGTGGCTACCGATGCGCACCGTTTAGTACGCTATGCAAGAACCGATGTTCAAGCACCGGGAACCAAAAGTTTGATTGTTCCCAAGAAGCCCTTGACGCTTTTGAAAAACAACGCGGCAAGTGCTGAGGAGCCCATCAAGATTTCGTACACGGATTCGAATGCTTTGTTCACTTTCGATCAAATCACCCTCATGTGTCGTTTGATTGAAGGGAAATATCCCAACTACGAGGCGGTGATTCCAAAAGATAACCCCAATAAATTGACGGTTGGCAGAGAGGATTTGCTCAAATCGATCAAACGTGTTTCCATCTTCGCAAACAAAACCACGCACCAAGTGCGCTTGAAGATTTCTGGCAGTGAATTGTCGATTTCAGCAGAAGATTTGGATTTCGCCAATGAAGCAAACGAGCGTCTGACTTGCAGCTACCAAGGAGAAGATATGGAGATCGGTTTCAACTCACGTTTTGTGATGGACATGCTCTCTAACCTTACAACGGACAATATCGTGATGGAGCTGAGTGCTCCCAACCGTGCAGGTATCATCCTCCCGGCAGAAAATGACGAGGCGAGTGAAGACATGCTCATGTTGGTGATGCCAGTGATGCTCAACAACTAAAAAGAGAATCGATCAATAGAAAGAAGAGGCGTCCACAAGGACGCCTTTTTTTATTCCTTTTTGTCTGAAGAAGGTTTTTTAGTGACGTAAATGTAGCGGATGCCACTGCCCTTGTCTTCGAAGGTAGTGCTGCTGTTCTCTTCATGATCATCGAAACCCTGCACCTTCAAAGCGGGTTTCCCCTCTTCTTCCCACGCAGCGATGTAACTCTGAGCAGCCGCAAGGCGTTCTTCCTCGAGTTTTTTCTGAAGAATTTCGTCCTTTTCCCACTGGTAAAGTGCGCGTTTCGGACCTTCACTTCGAAGAACAAGGGAAAGCACAAAGCCCACAATCGCTCCCGAAAGATGTCCTTCCCAAGAAATGCCAGGCTCAATGGGCAGTACCCACCAAACAAGAGATCCGTACAAAAAAGCCACGGCCAAAGATACCCGCAAAAGCATCATGTTGTCTCGGAAGATTCCGGCAAAAAAGAGAAAAGATGCAAAGCCGTAAATCACACCACTCGCACCAATGTGGTTTCCGCCTACGCCGATCAACCAGAGCAAAACACCACCGGCGAGATAGATCCAAAGAAAGACTTTCAATGCAATGGATCGATAAAAGAAAAACAAGAAACCAGAAAGTGTAAAGAAAGATACGGTGTTCCCCCAGATGTGCTTGAGGTTAGAATGCAAAAGGGGAGAGGTGAGGATCCCGAGCAAGCCTTCGACACGGCGCGGACGGTTACCAAATTGCTTCAGCCTCCATCCAAAGACTTCCTCAAATAAAAAGGCTCCCCAGATGATGCCGAGGAACAAAGCAATGAACAGTAGGGCGTCGTATATTTTATTGCGGTCTTCTTTTAACATGGCTCAAATCAAGGGAAGCGTATGGTATGCGTCAACATCAACGATTTAACCAAGCTTCCTTCGAGTTGTTCACCCCAGCGATTTCCATTCCACATTTCATCGCTCAAGCGGGAAGAAAAACGTCATCGCTCCGCTTTTGTCCTTCAATTAAAGGGGTTCGTCTGATTTTCTCCGTAAAAACCACAAAAGCCGCGAATGCCAAAAAGTCGGTAAGCCTTTCTTTTTCAAGCCTATTTGGCAGCATCACCTTCCAAGAAGATGCTGTCCAATGCGTCGGAGTTGGATTGTTTTTGGTAATCTTCCATGAGGATGAGGTGGGTGTCCGACCACTTGTCGTGCCAACCACTGGCATCGTTTCCTAAAAAGGAGAAGTGTTCGAAGGGCACGATGCGACAAAACGATCGGGTAATCAGTTGGGAGGTACTGGCCTTGTTTCCATCACCATCCACCACAATGGTCTTAGTGATGAGTTTGCCCAAACTTCTGGCCGAGGGAACTTCAACAATGAGGTAATACGCCAAAAGAGCACCCGCTTCCAAGAGGTAATCCATAATGCGGTTATCACTTTCAAAATAGGAAGTGGGCATGATGCTCAATACAATCACCACCGCAAGAATCAAACTCGCGATTTTATCGACAAAAAAATTGGCCAAACGCTTTCCGTGCCCCACCTTCAAGGCGAGTTCAGGGATGCTTTTCTTTTCCTCAACGGGTTCTTGGGTGATTTCCATAATGATTGATCTAGATGCACAAAGAAATGCTATTTTCATCAAATTCACGGCTTAGTGGAGGGGGCAAATGCGATTTAGATTGGCTTTTCATGGGCTGAAGAAGTATTTTCGCTGCATGAAAGCAAGGTCCTTGAACACATCGCCAGTGGGCGAAGCAGAGTTGATACTGAATGAGCATGGCGGGGTGTATCACTTGGGAATTGAACCTGGAGAGATCGGTAAAAAGATCATCGTTGTGGGCGATCCTGATCGGGTTGAAAACATATCGAAGCGCTTTGATGCGGTAGAAACCAAAAGAAGTGCGCGTGAGTTTGTGGTTCATACGGGACGATTAAACCAGGAGCGCATCACGGTGCTCAGCACGGGAATTGGTGTGGACAATATCGACATTGTGATCAACGAGCTCGATGCTGCGGTGAACATGGATTTTACTTCGCGCAGTCCGAAAGCAGAGTTGGAGTCGCTACAAATTGTGCGTATCGGGACGAGTGGGGCCTTGCGTCCAGACATCGAGTTGGGTGCTTTTGTAGCTTCGAAGTATGCCTTCGGAATGGACAGTGTTCCTTTTCATTACAATCTCGAAATGGAGCCGGAGGTGGAAGCCCTCGTTCAAGCCTTCACGAAACAAATGAATTGGACGGCGCCCTATCCACCGCTATACGGAGCGAAGGGAAATCCTGATCTTTTAAATAAGATTGCCCACGATATGACCCAAGGAATTACCCTCACCGCCAACGGATTTTATGGTCCGCAAGGAAGAAACCTTCGATTGCCTCTTCGCAATGCGTCCATCATCCAAGATTTGAACACCTTTGAGCATGAAGGAGAGCGGATGAGCAATTTCGAAATGGAATGTGCCGGACTCTATGCCTTGGGTGGTGCACTCGGTCATCAAATGCTAACCTGCTGTGCGATACTCGCTAACCGTTATCAGAACCGCTTTGTTGATAAGCCACAGGAGCTCGTGAACCGCTTGATTGACGTGGTTTTGGAACGATTAACAGCCTCAATGTGAAAAAGTACAAGCGGCCTCAAGTGGGAGGTCCTTCTCTGCGCTTAACTTTGACCAAGCACCAAATAACACGGGATAGTCATTATGAGCAGCGCCGAAATCAATGCATTAATTACCTTGTTAGAAGATCCAGATGAAGGGATCTTCCAACACATTGAACAGGCCATTGTAGCAAAGGGTGAAGTCATCATTCCTCAATTGGAACGGTACTGGGAACTCAATAACTACGGTGACCTTTTCCAAGAACGCATTGAGCATCTAATTCGGTCCATTCAATCCAATTCCGTGATCGATCGGATCGTAGAATGGAAAAACAATCCTGAAAACGATTTGCTAGAAGGGGCCTTGCTCATCCATCAGTTCCAGTACCCGGGGTGTGACCTCGACGAAATCAGAAATCAAATTCGTAAAATCCGCCAAGATATCTGGTTGGAGCTGAACGATAGCCTCACGGAGGTGGAACAGGTGAATGTCATCAACCACATTCTTTTTACCGCTTACGGCTTCGAAGGAAATAAAAAAGACTTCGTTTCACCTCAAAACAACTTCATTGGAGATGTTTTGAATACGAAAAAAGGCAATCCGCTTTCCTTGGCGGTTCTCTATCAGGTTTTGGCCAACAGTTTGGAGATTCCCATTTACGGGGTGAATTTGCCCAACCACTTCATTCTGTGCTACATCGATGAGCAACATTGTGCCATGGACAACGAGAATGTGGATGAACAAGGGGTGCTGTTTTACATCAATCCTTTTGCTGAAGGAAGCATCACCCTCATCAACGAGATCGACGCTTTTCTCTACCACCTCAACCTTCCTCAAGAGGTGAAGTATTACCGCCCGTGCAACAACACTGAAATCATCCAGCGCATGATCACCAACCTCATTTTTGCCTACACTCAACAAGATAAGTTGGGAAAAGCAGAGGAGTTGAAGCAGTTGCAGGAGGTTTTTAAGAGTTCAGTGTCTGAATAATCCTTTTTAAGGTTTTCAAAATGATGCGAAGGTCTTTACCAGCATTCTGTTCTTCAACGTACGCAAGTTGAAGGGCGAGTTTCTCAGGCAGAATTTCTTCGATGTAAGCACGTTCTGGGTCAGCAGCCTTGGCCAACAATTCACTTTCTTCAATGAATGCGATGGAGGCGGGATCAGTGATGCCCGGACGAACACTGAGTACTTTCAAGTATTTTTCTGGGTAGTGTTGAACGTAGCGTTCGACTTCTGGTCGCGGACCAACAATGCTCATGTCTCCCTTTAGTACGTTGATCAACTGCGGCAATTCGTCGAGTTTGCTTTTTCTTAAAAACAGACCAATGGGGGTAATGCGTGGATCCCGATCGCCCACCGTCAGTTGTCCGGATTTCTCTGCATCGGGACGCATGCTTCGGAATTTCAAAAGTTGAAAAGGAACCTGATTTTTCCCAATTCTTTTCTGCTTAAAAAACACGCCACCCTTCCCGCTCAATGCCACCAATAGGCTCAACAACAGGAACAAAGGAAGAAGGCAAATCAAAGCGAGCAAGCTGGCTGAAAAATCGAAGAGGCGTTTCATAGCACTTGCGCAACGGCCTTTTTTACGGTTTCAATGACGCGTTGAACTTGGCTGTCGGTCAAATCGTAGTACACGGGCAAGGATATTTCTTGCGAATAGGCATTAAAACTGGCGGGATAATCCTTCATTTCGTATCCGAGTCCGCGATAAAAACTAAGCAATGGAAGGGGCTGAAAATGGACATTCACGCTCACCCCATCGTTCTGAACCCGCTCCATGATTTCATCGCGTTGCGCTTCAGTGGCGCCGTCAATTCGAAGCATGAACAGGTGGTATGAGCTTTCCCGATTGTTGTCTTCAAAGTGGGGAGCAACAAACCACGATTGATCTTTAAATCCTTCCAAATACTGCTGGCAAATGACTTTTCGTCGTTTCAAAGTTTCCCCATACCGCTCCAATTCTACCAAACCAATGGCCGCTTGAAGGTCAGTCATATTGCATTTGAATCCGGCTTCAATGACGTCATATTTCCATGAACTTCCGGCTGTTTTTTCGAGGGCATCTTTGGTTTGACCATGAAGGGCAGAGATGTTGATCGACTTGCGCAAAGCAGCTTGATCGATGCCATTGGGCAGATGAAAAGCCAAGGCACCTCCTTCCGCTGTGGTGAGGTTTTTTACTGCGTGAAAAGAATACCCGGTAACGTCGGCTTGAGTGCCCACAGCCTTCCCTTGATAAGTGGCACCAAAGGAATGGGCGGCATCGCTGAGGAAAAGGGGTCTGCCGAGTTGCTCTTGCAGTTCCGAGTTGGCTTGAAAGGGTGTGTTTTGAAGCGTAGCCATGATGCCTTGGTAGTCCACAGGCAAACCTCCAATATCCACGGGCATCACCACCTTTGTGTTTTTGGTGAAGGCCTGGGCGATGGCTTCTGGAGTGATGTGAAAGGTTTTGGGGTTGATGTCCAACATCACGGGTTTTGCTCCGAGGTGGATAACGATGTTTGCCGTGGCGGCATAGGTATATGCGGGAATGATCACTTCATCACCTTCACCCACACCAAACTTTCTGAGCATAAGTTCGCAGGCGTTAGTCCAGGAATTCAAACAAAGGACCGCCTCAGCATGAATGTACTGCGCGATCTCTTCTTCCAAAGCCCGCGTTTTTGGTCCGGTAGTGATCCAGCCCGACAAAAGTACCTCACGAACGGCATCCACCGTTATTTGATCAACACGGGGAGGGGAGAAGGGGATTTTTTCCATGCCGCTAATTTACACGATGGTTAAGGAATTGTAATTGCAATGGCCGAATATTTTGAATTTGTACCTTTATAAAAACACCGAATCCATGTGGTACGAAAAAGACAATCGACTCATTCGCGAATTCCGTTTCAAAGATTTTCAAGAGGCCTTTACCTTTATGACCAGGGTGGCCTTCGTGGCAGAGGCGCAGCAACATCACCCCAGTTGGCACAATGTCTACAACTATGTTCGCATTGAACTCAATACTCATGATGCCGGAAACATTGTGACCGAAAAAGACCGAAAGCTGGCTGAAGCGATTGATGACTTGCTGAAGTGAGTCCAACTTCAGCTAAACTAAAAAACACCTTTGATCAATTAATGACGTAACGCACCGAAAGCGCAAAAGGATGGATGGTGAATCCATTGAATGACCCTACGCTGAAATCTGCACGGACGTCCAGCGACATGTTGAGTGGGACTTTTGGGAATCGATATTCAACCCCTGCAACGCCATCAATTCCTACGCTGCTGGCGGTTCTTCCTTCATCAAACGCAGGCAAATTCGAGCGAGAACCCCAAGTTCCAATGTGGGCTCCCCCGCCATAAAAAAAGTAGGTGTTGTCCAACTGCTCAACGGGCATGTGCCTTTCATAAAGTCCTACCAAATAAAATCCCCCATAGCGCGTAGATAAAATACCTTCAATGGCGTCTTGTGAGCTGAGGAAATGCTTGTAGCTCAGTCCGGTGTCCCAACCAAATCGCACACCAAAGGCATTGTTGTAAGATTGTGAAACGGCTCCAAAAGCAATGGACATCAAGAAGAGGGAAAGGAGGACTTTTTTCATGCTGCAAAGAAATGATTTCTGATGAAATTCAAAACAAAAATTAATCCAATAAAAAGACTTTGGCTTTACCAACTACGAGGTCGGTTTCAATATAAACGGGAATTTTCTTTTCGTCTTTTGTGACATAAACAGTCATGTTCTCTCCTGACTTAAAAACGGTGCCTTCAATGAGTTTGGGTTTGAACACCCAACAGCGGTGCACTACACCTGTTTTGGGATGAACCCACTCTTCCTCGCCCAAAAAGCGCACGTAACTGGGGTAAATGGCTCCGTCCAGAAAGAAGGTGAGTGGAATGCTGTCGTTGGGAGAGAAAGCGGAGAAATCCAAAGTGCGGCAATAGTACACTGCGGTAATCACGTCTCGAGCTTCGGGGGAGTAAGGCATGCTTTTGTAGCTCACTTCTCCTTCTTCATTTTTGAATGTAGCATAAATGCCGCTGGGCTTAACGTCATACACGCGGTCGTAAAAGTGCGATCCTTCTTTGCCTTTTCGAATGAAGCGTTGCGATTCCATTTGCATGTTGGCCCAAGATTCATAGGTAGACCGCACTTCGTAAAACCAGTCCCAACGGTCATAGGATCGTCCGTAACTGTGAAAATGGTAGTACTTTTTGTTTTCCACGAGGGTATCATCCACGCTAAAGGTTACTGCACCGGCCTTGGCCCAGATCAATCCCCAATTGTACACCAACTCGTATCGGAGTTCTTCTCCTTTTTGAAAGGGAGGGATTTGTCCATAAGCATCCACGCCCAAGAAAGTCAAGAGCAGAAAAAAGCCCCAATGAAGGGGCTTTAAATATGATTTCGTGGAACCACCCATGGTTTAGTTCGCGGTTGTTTCCGGCGTTACGTTAGCCATAATTTTCAATTGTGTTTGAATGGGCTCGGTGTTCGCAGTAATGGTCACGGTCTTGGTTTGCTTGTTTTTCTTCCCTTTTGAGTTAAAAACAACTTTGATTTCGCCTTCTCCTCCGGGAGCAATGGGCTCTTTCGGACACTCAGGTACGGTGCAACCGCAAGATCCTTTGCATTTTTCCAAAATCAACGGCTCGCTTCCTGTATTCTTGAATTTAAAGAGGTGCTCTACACGGTCACCTTCATCAATCACACCAAAGTCGTGCTCATAGGATTCGAAAGCAATGCTCGTTTTAGCAAGGGTTTCTGAGGAAGAACCTGCGTTTTTCTCTTTGGCTTTTGCGTCTGCCTTTTGGCTAGACAATGCATCATAACTACCGTTGTTGTCTGCTTTCTTGTTTGAGGTAGTTTGTGCTACTTCGCTCGAAGCATCCCCCATTGGTTTGCTCACTTGCTCGGTTCCTTCGGTGCATGAACTCATCCATACTGTCGCCAAAGCGGCTACCATCAATAATTTAAATCCTTTCATTGTCTTTATGCATTTTTGATTTAACACTTCAAATTTAGGTATTTCATCTTTAAAAGTCACGATGTGCGAGGTTGGCTTTTTCGAAAGTACCATCTTTTAACGTTCGGATTGCTTTCTGGTAAGCTGGGCTCAAATCGTTGATTATTTCAAAGAACAAATTGTAGTCGTAAAGGTTTCGACCGATCAAAGCAGCAAGGCGTATTTCAATGGCTTTTTGAGAGGTGTTCCAATCTTCCTCATTGAATTCCAACTCTTCTTCGGTGCCCATCGCAATGAGTGCTTCGCGAATATCGGCGGTCACCACAAAGTTGTCTCTGAATTCATCTGAGGTACTGAAGGTGGCTGAAAGATCTGCACGATGCTCATTGGTGTATTCCAAAGCAAAGCGGTTCATGACTCCGGTTCGGATAAGGTCCATGAAGTAATCGCTGGTTTGAGTAGTGTCGATAGGGACAAAGATGTCGGGCAGTATTCCACCTCCACCATAAACGATGCGTTTCTTCACGTTGGTTTCAAACTTCAACGAATCGGGGAGGTCCAAGTTGTCCAAAGAATAGAGCTCGCCACTTTCATAGCGTTCATACTTTTCATTTCGATAAGCTTCAACTCCTTCATCATAAGGCTTTTGAATGCATCTTCCAGAAGGGGTATAGTACTTCTGAACGGTGAGCCGAACTTCTGCTCCATCGGGGAGTGGAACCGGACGTTGAACGAGTCCTTTTCCAAAAGACCTTCTTCCGATAATCAATCCTCGATCCCAATCTTGAATGGCACCGGAGACAATTTCAGAGGCGGAAGCCGATCCTTCATCAATCAAAACAACGAGTCTTCCTTTTTCAAAAAGACCTTCTCGTCGAGCGTAGAAGTCGTCTTTCGGAAAGCTTCTCCCTTGTGTAAACACGATCAATTTCTGCTCGCTCAAGAATTCGTCGGCCATGTCAATGGCGGTTTGAAGGTAGCCACCTCCATTTCCCTGAAGGTCCAAAATCAAATCTTCCATGCCTTGCGATTTCATCTTCATCAGTGCTTCGCGCAATTCGGCCATGGTGGTTTTGCCAAAGCGATTGACTTTCACATACCCGATTTTATCATCTACCATATAAGATGCGTCCACAGAGAAAATAGGGATTTTGTCGCGCACGATGTCAAATACAAGGAGCTTCTTACTGCCTTTCCGCTTAATGCCCACTTGCACCTGGGTGTCCTTGGGTCCCATCAGCTTGTCGCGCACATCATTGTTGGTGATGTTCACACCGGCAACGTTCTCTCCGTCAATTTCCACAATTTTATCACCGGCTTGGATCCCTAGTTTTTCACTGGGTCCGCCACTGATGGGGGATACCACCAAGATGGTGTCTTTCAAGATGTTAAACTGTATTCCGATGCCGTCAAAGTTTCCTTTCAAAGGGGCGTTGGCTTCTTGAACGTCGGCGGCTGATATGTATGAACTGTGGGGGTCGAGTTCTTCGAGCATGCCCACAATCGCGGTTTCCACCAACTTTTCAGCGTCCACGGAGTCCACATACATTTGCTCAATGTAGTACAAGAGGGTGTTGAACTTTTCACTGGTTTTCTTCTGGTCGATGGTTTGAGCCGTGGAAAAACCACTCCATCCTAGTGCCGCAATTAGGAGGGCACCGGACATCATTTTCTTCAATATCATTCTAAGGGATTTTCGTTCAAAACGGATACAAGCAATAAAAGTACCAACTTGCTTTTACTGCTGTGGTTAAAAAAGGTTAAGCCCGAATTTACTTTTTTTTCTCAGCGTAACGAATGAACAATGCTGATTTCTTGTTCAAGCACTTCCCCAAAGTCATCGCTCAAGGTTAAGGTGTATTTCCCGGTTCCCGGCGATATGCTCATTTGATGAAAAACAGAGGTGCTCCCGAGGTATTCTTGATTCAAATGCCAATAGAGGGTGGCTTCATTCAAGGCATGTGCAGCTTCAAGTACAACTTCTTGATTCTCCCCAGAGATGTCGATCGGCAAGGCAATTTGATCCTTGTTTTTGGGGTAGATCATTTGGATGTTGTGCTGTCCCACTTCGTCCAAACAGGTGGATCGCCATGGAGGGATGGCTTGGTATTCGGGGTGATGACGTCGGTAGTACCAAGCTTCTGCCGGACTCAATTCAAACCAAAATTCCGGAAAAACCGGACCGTCATAACACGATTTGCTTACGCGATGTTGTTTGCTTTCATCCAGAAAAACCAGCGAACAGTGTGAACAAGCCGGCCTTCGGAGTCCGGAACTTCCCACATTCAAGCTGCGCTCTTCCTTGCAGTGCATTCCTAAACGAGCTCCACTTTTTGCGCAAACGGCTATTTCATGCATTTCATCCCAAGGCCGATCAAACCAGGCGCTTTTGGGCAAACGTTCAACCACTTGAAAGAGAATTGGACCGGCAGCTCGTGCTCCAGTTAATCCCGGCCTGCCTTCTCCAGAGGCATTTCCTACCCAAACAGCAATAACGTGCTCCCCAGTAATGCCCACCGCCCATGCATCTCGATGTCCGAAACTGGTTCCGGTTTTCCAAGCCACGGGAGTACTTCCACCAAAGAACTCCCAGCCGTTTTCGGTGTCCGGACGATTCACTCCTCGCATCACGTCCAACATTTGATAGATGCTCGAAGCGTCGTACATCCGACTGTTTTTCAAGGCGAAGGTTTTAGGTGTGTGATCAGAACTCAAACGAAGTTCTTCGATGGTATAATCGGGGTATGCACCGCTGTTCTCAGTGGTGTGGATCAAACTTTTTGCGAGGCCGGCGTAACAACGATTCAGCTCCCAAAGGGTACATTCACCTCCGCCGAGGATGATGCTCAAGCCGTAATGCGAGCTGGGACGATGGAAGTGTTCGAAGCCGAGTTCTTTGAGTTCTGCATGAAATTTTTCCAGTCCATAGTCTTGAAGCAAACGAACTGGGGGTACATTCAAACTTCGGATCAAGGCTTCCGAGGCGGGCACGGCACCCATGTAAGTTTTGGTGAAGTTTTCGGGTTGATATCCGTTGAAGTTCGTTGGGATGTCCTTTACCAATTCATCGCGCAAAAGTTCTCCTTCATCCAGCAAACTGGCGAAAAGTAAGGGCTTGAGGATGCTTCCCGTGCTTCGGGGCGATTGGATGATGTCCACCGCTCTACCGTGTCCGTCACCAGGTGCATTCCCCAGGTAAGCAATGACTTCACCGCTGCGAACATCACTCACGAGCACGGCGGCGTTGTAAATGTGGTTGCTTTCCAATTTTTCAACTTCCCGTGCAATGATGTCTCGGATCCGAATTTGGAGCTGACGCTGTACTTTGGTTTCATATCGATTCCCTTGTCCGTGCTGCTTCTCCAAGAAATTCATGAGGTGCAAGGCTTCAGTGGGCAGTGCTTTTGGTTTGGATGGTAGGGATTCTGCCATGGCGAGCTCCAAGTCCAAGGCGTCAAAATGTCCTTCTTGGTGAAGGTAGGAGAGGAGTCGGTCTCTTTTTTCTCGGTAGGGTTGGGTGCTTCGTCCGGGATAGATAATACCGGGGGCATTGGGCAAGATGGCGAGAGCGGCGGTTTCCGACCAAGAGAGTGCTTCGGGTGCTCGTCCAAAATAGCGCCAAGAAGCAGCATTTAATCCCACCACATTCCCACCCATAGGAGCATGCGCAGCATAGAGGGCTAAAATTTCTTCTTTGGAATACCGCATTTCCAAACGCAAAGCCCGCAAGATTTCCAAGGCTTTTTCGAGGTAGGTGCGTTTGGGGTTGTTGCGGCTTAAGCGAATAACTTGCATGCTGATGGTGCTGGCTCCCGATACAATTTCGCCTTGCTGAACATTTTGCTTAAAAGCCCGAAGTAGGCTTCCCCAATTCACTCCCGAATGCCGATAAAATTCGCGGTCTTCAAAGGCCGTTATGCAGGTGGCAAATTTGCTGGGAACATCATCGCTCATGGGGAAGCGGTACTGTTCGTCTTGAGCGATACGGGCAGCTAAAAGTTGTCCGCTAGCATCCAAAACAACGGTGCTGGTGGGCGCGTCAAAGAGCTCTTTCGGCAAAGAAAAAAACCACCACCACAGCGCTGCCATAGCGAAGAGGCAAAAAGAAATGAGAAAGACTTTCCTTTTATAAATGGGTTTTTTCATGAGGTAAAAATCGGATTTTCTTTGAAGTGCAGAGCCGCCATTTCATCAAACGTACCCACTTCTCGATTTCATGTGACTTTTTGAGGTCTTTCCGTGGTTGGATTCCCATTAAGGAACAATTCCTACACCCGTTTTCCTTGCTTTTGTTGTACTTTCGGGCAAAATCATTCATCAATGAAGCAATTCTACTTTATCATTAGTGCCTTTTTATTTTCGAGTTGGAGCATCCATTTGCATGCCCAGAATCAGTTTGAACGTCCTCTTGGTTTTACAAATGCCAGCGAATTGGGAGCGAGTGAAGTGCTCACCATGTCCGGAACTTCCTACGAGGAGTTAATGGCTCATGCCGACGATTTGGAAGCGCGCAAAGGGCAAACCATTCAGGGTCGGGTTCTTTTTCACGACACAGATGCTTCCCAAGCAGGAACTTGGAATACCTTGGCGGATGGTACTCAAGTATGGCGATTGACCTTACGTTCACCAGAGGCGATGAGCGTTTGTGCTTATTTTGACGGATTTTATTTGCCTGAAGGAAGTGCGCTTTTCATCTACAACGCAGATCGAACGTATTTCGAAGGTCCGATTGGCAGCGAAGAGAACAACGATCACATGCGTTACATGACCAATGACATGTGGGGTGAGAGCATCACCTTAGAATACGTTCAGCCCGCAGATGTGGTTGGAGCGCCTGTTTTGGATCTTATGGGTGCAGGACATTTTTTCCGTTATGTATATCCTCCTGCTGAATTGGAAGAGGCAGAGCGCGGTGGTGCATCGGGCGGTTGTCAGGTTGATGTGAATTGTCCTGAAGGGGAATTCTGGACGGCACAACGCGATGGTGTGGTGCGCATGAGAATCACAGATGGAAATGACATTGGTTTGTGCTCGGGTTCGTTGGTAAATACCACTGCTTTTGATTGCAGACAGTACGTTTTGTCGGCCATGCACTGTGCTCCAACGGTTTCGGATGCAGACATGGCATTTCTTCAATTTAGATTCAACTACGAACGTCCGATGGAGGATGCCAACGACGATGGTATTCCTGAGTGGGAAGAGTGCAGCGTTCTTGGAGGGAGCAGTGCCCGAAACAGAACGGGAGCCATTCGTTTGGCCGATTCCAACGACGATTCCCCCAACGGGTTTAGTGGGTCTGATTTCCTTCTGTTAGAGGTGGAAGATGATATTCCAGACAGCTACAATCCATTCTTTGCAGGATGGGATGCAACAAACACCACTTCTCCCGCCGGAAAGGGAATTCATCATCCATCAGGAGACTACAAGAAGATTTCCGAATATACACAGCCCGCTCAAAGCATTTGGTGGGGTGCACCCGGTTCGCACTGGGAAGTGAGATGGTCTGCTACACAAACCGACCATGGAACAACGGAGGGAGGATCATCAGGATCGCCCCTTTATAATGGAGCCAAAAGAATCATTGGAACCCTTTCTTCAGGGTTTTCTGACTGTGTCCAAAGCGGACAATTTGGTCCAAACGCACCAGATCAATATGGTAAGATGTCCTACCACTGGAATAACAACCCCAATGCGGCAAATCAAAAGCTAAAAGTGTGGTTAGATCCACTTTCGGGCTCAAGTGGTGAAGGGATTCAGATCATTGACGGTTCTTACCGAAATAGCGACGGTTCGTGCGACCCTGCTTTGAACACAGAAGAATTCACCTTGGGCTACGAGGCATTTTTTATCGCTCCAAACCCTTCTAGCGATTTCTTGAACCTTAGAATTAAGAGCGCCAGCCTTTTGCATACGGTGAGTGTTTTTGATCAGACAGGTAAATTGGTAGCCATGGAAGAAATCAGCGGTCCGGTAGCGAAAATTCAACTCAGCGAATTGCCAAGTGGGATTTATTATGTGACCTTGCAAGATTCCGAAGGACTTACCCAAACAAAGAAATGGAGTAAAATCTAATTCGACTGATCGAACGAAAATTTCATGAAAAGGGGGCATTTGCCCCTTTTTTTGTTTCAAGGTGCAACCAAGGTCCAATTATAATGGTTTCCCCTATGGAAATCACTACTTTTGCCCCTAACTATGTCAATCTATACGAAGAAAATATCCTTCCTCATTGTGCTACTATTGAGCGCTTTAAGTCACACAGCTTTGGGACAATGTGAGGTAGACGCGGGAGATGATCAAAGCATTTGCCTCGGTGAAAGTGCGGTTTTAGGTGGCAATCCAACCATCATTTCAGGAGATAACGCCACCATCACTTGGAGCGATGGTCTTGGGGATGTAACCAATCCTAGTGTTACTCCAAACAGCACCACCACTTACACGGTAAGCTTAACGGCAGATGGATGCACGGCAGAAGACGAAGTGACCATCACGGTGTTCAATAACCCCATAGCTGAGTTTGATATTCTGAATACAAGTCCTTGTGCTGGTGAAGAGGTACAATTTATTGATAGTTCAGTCGGAGAAGGCCTCAGTTACTCTTGGAACTTTGGTAATCCGGGATCAGATGGGAACACAAGTTCAGCAGAAGACCCTACCCACGCATTCTTGGCCTATGGAAATGGCTCTCAAACCTTTGATGTGACCCTCACGGTGACCGATGAGAACGGATGTAGCGATACCCGCGTTCAACAACTTACTTTAAGTCAGGCTCCAGATCCCACACTTTCCGATGTAGATATTTTCACGCCTTTCGTGATGTGTGGTCCACCTGGAACAGCTTTCGACTTGAGCATTACGAACAATTCAAGCACCACGGCTACGAATACTAACTACATCATCGATTGGGGTGATGGAAGCACACCTTTCGAGGGAGCAACATGGTCATCCTTGGATCACAGTTACGCCGAATCGGGGTTCTTTGATTTGAGTGTTACTGTTACCGGACAAAATGGATGTGAATCCACAGAAATTTATGAGGTCTTTGCAGGAAACAACCCCTCCGTGGCCTTGGGGGGAGGGAACACCATTGGATTATGTTCTCCAACGGAAACCCTGAGTTTTCCCATTCTCAATACTCAAAACAATCCCCCAGGAACAATTTACACGGTATCGTACAATGACGGTTCTCCAGATGAGATTTTCAATCACCCGCCACCTCCGGCCGTAGAGCATGTGTTCAACGGTTCTTCTTGTGGAGTGACGAGTTTGGGTGGATTTGCCAATTCGTTCCATGTGAGAATCATTGCAAGTAATCCTTGCGGACAATCTTCGTCCACATTTGAGCCTGTGCAAACGAGTTCGCCACCAACAGTTTCCATGGATGTTTTGCCCGGAAATGAATGGTGCTCCAATACCCCTTCATTCCAGTTTGTGAATACCAGTACAAATGCCTTCTTCAACAATAACGGTGTTTGTAGTCAATTGATGACCGCCCAGTGGAGCATATCTCCAGCTACCGGGTGGACCATCACTGGTGGTTCTTTGAACGATGCCAATGGTTTTTCTGCTTCTTTTGATCCTGGAACTTATACGGTGACGATGACCGGAGCGAACCCTTGTGGGAGTCAGACCGTTTCGCAAGAAATTTGTGCTACTCCGCCGCCACAAGCCTTGTTTACGCTTGACCCTCAATCGGGGTGTGCGCCTTTGAACGTTGCTCCAGAGAACCTATCAAGTTCCTTGCAGTTGTGTGACCAAGAGACCTATTTTTGGGAGGTTATCCCCAGCACTGGAGTAAGTTTTTCGTCAGGTTCATCGAGCAGTATCGATCCTGAATTCCTGTTTTCTCAGGCGGGGAACTATACCGTTCGGTTGACAGTCACCAATTTGTGTGGAAGTTCAATTTACACCTTGCCCGTGAACGTCATCGAACCTCCAACAGTCGATCTAAGCAACATTTCAAATTTTTGTGAGGGAGCAAGTATCAATCCGTCTGCATTCATCGACAACGGTTTAGGGAGCATCAATAATTATTCATGGAGCATGCCTGGAGGGAGTCCGAGCACTTCGAATAATCCATCCCCAGGTACTGTAGTTTATAACACCGATGGCACTTTTACAGTGAGTTTAAGTGTAAGTAATGAGTGCGGCACGGGCAGCGATTCGGAGTCCTTTGTTGTTGAAAGTGCTCCCAATATCGTCATTTCATCAGCTGACCCAGATCAAACGGTTTGCCAAGGCTCGAGCATCGCACTCACAGCCAGTGGTGGTATCAATTACAATTGGAACGGCAATGCTACTTTGAATACCACCTTCGGAGCCAATGTGATCGCTACTCCAAACGGAAGTACAACTTACACGGTAAATGCTACTTCTCCCATCGGTTGTCCGGCGAGTGAAAGCATTACCTTGGATGTGCACCCGCTTCCCGTTCCAGTGATTGATGCGATGGATGCCATTTGTGCTGGAGATTGCTTGACTTTACCGCTTTCCGTGAGTGGCGGAACTCCTCCTTACGCTTCTTTTTCTTGGAACCCGGCTACGGCTTTGTCTGATCCTTCTGCGCAAAACCCAAGTGCTTGTCCGCTCACCACAACCAACTACGAGGTGCTGGTTACGGATGCCAACGGTTGTCAAGGTACGACAGATGCTACCCTTGTGGTAAACCCGCTTCCCATCGTGGAGGCTGGACCAGATATTACCCTCTGCAACCAACCTGTGGGAGAGCAGTTGACAGGTTTTTCTCCAACGACCGGAGGAACTGGGGTTTGGACCGGAATAGACGTTAGTCCAAGCGGTGTTTACACGCCGTCAGCCTCAGGCGATTTTACAGTTACTTACACGTTTACAGACAACAATGCTTGTGTGAACAGCGACGTGCTGAACATTGAGGTGATCGAACCCACAACGGCCAATGCTGGGGATGATTTCTCCTTGTGCGCTTCAACAAATTCGATCCAACTGGTACCTGTTACTCCAGGAGGAACGTGGTCTGGAAACAATGTTACCCCAGATGGTGAATTCTTTCCAAGCATCCTGGGCAATACCACTTTGACCTACACTTTAGGAGGTGGGTCTTGTTTGTCCTCTGATGAATTGACCATTGAGGTGCTTGAAAACCCAAGCATCGATTTGGGAGATGATGTCAACATTTGTGAAGGAGATGAAGTGCAACTCAATGCTGTGGTGAGTGATGGATTGGCGCCCTATGTGAATCCTTCTTGGTCGCCACTTACAGGCTTGGATGATCCCAATTCCTATGATCCTGTTGCTAGTCCGCAAGGCACCACGGTTTACACTTTCACAATTGAAGATGACAACGGATGTACTTCCAGCGAAGAGGTGACGGTGAATGTGCTTCCGCTTCCGAATGTAGAGGCGGGCTCAGATTTGATCCTATGCAATCAACCCATTCCCGAAACCCTGACTGGATTCAGTCCCCTCAGCGATGCGAATGGAACTGGGCTATGGTCAGGAACAGGGGTGTCTGCCGATGGTGTGTTCACTCCCTCCCAAGAAGAAACCATTTTCTTGTATTACACTTACACGAACATTGCGGGTTGCACGGCTGTGGATTCCATCGAAGTGCAGGTGTCTGATCCTCAAAATGCTTTTGCGGGTGATGATTTTGCTCTTTGCTTGAATGCTCCCGCAGTTCAGTTGGCTTCGGGTGGAACATGGTCTGGAAACAATGTAGATGCGAGTGGACTCTTTACGCCAAGTGTTGCAGGTGTTCAAACCTTGACCTACACGATTGGAAGTGGAACCTGCGAAACTTCAGACGATGTGGATGTTGAAGTCTATACTTTGCCCGAGATTGATTTGGGTGTGGATGTGAGCATTTGCGAAGGGGATAGTGTTCAACTGGAAGGGATTCCTTCTGGCGACCATCCGCCGTTTGAGATTTATTCTTGGTCGGGGGGAGGTGCACTGAGCAACACTACAATTCCCAATCCATGGGCTTCACCAACAACAACGGAGAGCTATAGTCTCACCTTGGTGGATGGGGTAGGTTGTGCTTCGAATGATCAAATTACTGTCTTTGTGAATGCGGCACCGTTGATCGATCCAGGTACCGATCTTACGCTTTGCGATCAAGCCATTCCTGAGGTGCTTACTGGCTTTTCCCCACAAGGACCCGGTATCGGTACTTGGTCGGGTACGGGAATCACCGATCCTTCGGGAATTTTTGAGAGTCCGGGCATCGGTTCTTACTACCTCGTTTATGACTATACCGACGGCATTGGTTGCGGCGCCAGCGATTCCATTCTTGTGGAGGTGATTGCCCCAGTGATTGTGGACGCAGGAAGTGATGAGAGCATTTGCTTGAACAATGGTGCACTGCAATTGAGCGGTTTTTCTCCTCTGGCTGATGTCAATTGGTTTGGAGATGGAATTAGTGACGCTGAAAATGGAGTTTTCGATCCATTGCTCACCAATGACGGGGTGTTCACGCTTTACTTGGAGTTTGGTTCAGGGACGTGTTACAGTGTGGATAGCATCGAGGTAGAAGTGCTTCCCTTGCCCCAATTGGATCCTGGAACGTCCAGTGAGTTCTGTGGCAACGTCGGACTTCAGTCGCTGGAGAATTTTAGTCCGCTAGGAGGAACGTGGGAAGGTCCGGGCATTGTAGATGCAACTGCCGGAATTTTCGACCCTAGTATTGGTGCAGGAACTGCGGATGTGTTCTATTGGTACACATCGCCTCTCACCGGTTGTAGTGACACCGTGAATTTGGCCATTGAGGTGCTGGAAATTCCCAATGCTTTGATTGATGTTGAAGCAGATGCTTGCACCAATTCCCCCATCGATCTCACCAACAACACTACCGGAGCAACTTCCTATTACTGGGATTGGGGCAATGGAGATGAAGACTTTCTTTTTGAGCCGAATTACACCTTCCCCAACGAAGGAACGTTTGACATTACTTTTATTGGGTATAATGATCTTGGGTGCAGCGATACTACATCGGCAAGCACGAGCGTCATCAACCCTCCAATGGCCGATTTTGCGGTTGACCCCAACAACGGTTGTGCTCCATTGGATGTGGCTTTTGAGAATTTAAGTGTTGGTCAGGATTTGAGCTACCTCTGGGATCTCGCAACCACAAGTAGTATTGATGAAACCCCAGCCAACGTGGTGTATCAACAGGGTCCGGATGATGTTATCTACAACGTGAGCCTCACGGTGAGTAATTATTGTGGAAGTGATGTGGCGGTGGATGAAATCACTGTTTTTCCTCAGCCAGTTGCTGAATTTGGAACCGATTTGGATGTCTTCTGTTCGCCTTGGACCATCAACATTGCAAATACTTCGGTGGGGAACCCAGATACTTTTGATTGGGACTTCGGAGATGGAGGAACAAGCACCCTCGAAGAGCCGCTCACACATATCTTCACAACAGATTCCCTTCCAACGGATTATACCATCACCCTCATTACAAGCAATGAGTGTGGGGTGGATACCTTTGATTACACGGTGACGGTGCTGCCCAATACGGTGAGTGCTTTTTTCAATACCAACATTACGGAAGGGTGTGAACCGATGGAGGTTGAATTCACTGATTTTTCTGAGGGTGCAACAACGGTGTCCTATGATTTTGGAGATGACAACGTGACCAACAACCCAAGCCCAACACACACGTTTTTGAATGCGGGAACGTACACGGTTTTCCAGTTTGCTGACAACGGTTGTAGTTACGATACGACCCAAATCGTGATCAATGTTTTCGAATCTCCCGAGCCGAGCTTCACCACGGATGTGCCCGATGTGTGCGAAGATCAGGCGGTTCAATTCTTCAATCAAACCCCCGATGTGATCAATGTTGATTGGGATTTTGGCGATGGAACCACGTCCAATGTGACCAATCCTTTCCACACTTTCGAAAGCGGTCAAACCTTTCCTGTGACCATGTCTGTGGTGAGCGCTTTGAACGATTGTCCGGCAGAAATCACCCAAAATTTCACGGTTTACGGGGCTCCAGAAGCTTCATTCAGTGTTGCTGAAACGGTAGGATGTACTCCCTTTACGGTGCAGTTCGCCAATGAAACGAACAATGGACTCTTCTACCAATGGGACTTTGGAGATAATGAAACGGGGAGTGGTCCGAACCCCGAGCATACTTTCTTCAACCCGAATGAAGACCCTCTTTCTTACGATATCGAAATGATTGCTCAAAACTTGCAACTCTGCGCAGATACGTTTGTGCTGACGGTAGTTGTGAGTCCGAGTCCGGTAGCCAATTTTGTGCTAGACGAGTACGAAACATGTCAAGATCCAATTGATGTTCAGACAAGCAATACAAGTATTTTGGCCGACAATTATACTTGGGATTTTGGTCCGTTTGGAAGTGCAAACATTGAATCGCCCGCTTTGACCATTGAAGGAGTTGGCACTTATCCCATCACCTTAACAGCGAGCAATGCATACGGATGCGAAGATGAATTCACCGCTTCATTCACCATTCATCCCACACCCGAGGCCGATTTCACTTCCAACATTACTGAAGGATGTGAGCCCTTGCAAGTTCAGTTTACCGACCTTTCCGAAGGAGCAGCGACTTACTTGTGGAACTTCAACGACGCCCCAAATTCTCAATCGTCAGACCCTCTTCATGTTTTCAACGATCCTGGAGTGTATGATGTGAGCATGTTTGTTCAAAGTGATCAGGGTTGTTTGGACACCTTGACTTTGGAAAATTACATCACTGTTTACAACGTTCCTGTGGCTGATTTTTATGTGGAACCTGAAGTTATGAGTGTTTACGATCCAAGCATTCAGTTGTTTGACAATTCAGCAGGGGCAGATTTGTGGTTTTGGAATTTTGGCGATGGATTTACCTCCACGAACATCAACCCCGAACACACATACGACGAACCCGGAAACTATACCATTGATCTATTAGTGGCAACGGTGAACGGATGCCAGAACAGCACCGCGCGTGAGGTGACGGTGGAGGAAGAATTTAACTTCTTTGTGCCCAACACCTTTACGCCGGATGGAGATAACATCAACGACTTCTTCCAGCCGGTGTTATTGGGTGAAGGATTGCTCGAGTTTTACGAGTTCCAGATTTTCGACCGATGGGGAGTACTGGTCTTCCAAACCAACGACCCAAAGGAAGGCTGGGTAGGGGATTTTCAAGACAACTACAACACCTTTGTGGCCGATGACGTGTACAACTGGAGAGCCACCATTCGTTTGATAGGTAGTGAAGAATCCACGTTCTACGAAGGACACATCAATGTCTTGAGATAGTTGAGCACTTAACGAACAAAGTTCAAGCGGTTGAGGCGCACCTTGGTTTTGAAAACACCGAAGGCCACTGTGGCATTCTCTTGATCCATTTCAAGCACCGTACCTTTTTCCTTGCCGTTGATCAATTTAACGGTTGATCCCACTTTGATAAGGTGTTGCTTGCTTCTAGGTTTGGTAACTTTCTTCTTCTTATTGTTCTGAGATTTGGCCTTCAGTTCTTGGGCCTTTTGAGCATCCACAATTTTGGTTTTCTCCATGGCAATGTACTTGTTGACCTCTGCTAGGAGTTCTTTGTTTTGACTCTTGCCTTTTGCGCTCACTTCATAATTGGCAATGAATGAGGAGAGCTTCTTCCCGCGATGAATGTGCAGGTTGTTTTCCTCAATGCGTTTTTGTTGCGCCATTTCCTTCTGTTCGTACTTCAGCTTTAAACGTTCAAATTCCAGTGCAGAAGTTTTGGTCTTCATTTCTGCTTGTTGAACTTGCTGTGCTTTGGCCCGATAAATTGCTTTCTCTTTTTGAAGATCGGCAATCAATCGGTCCATTTTCACCTTTCGATCGTCCAATCGAGAGATGGCATCATCGATCAGCGCCTGAGGTATGCCGTTGATTTCGGCTACTTCGAAGGTGAAGGAGCTACCTGGCTGACCGATATCCAGCTTGAACAAAGGCTCCAAACTAGCCTTGTCGAAAAGCATGGAACCGTTCAGCGCCTGATTGAGGTTTGCTGCCCTTAATTTGATATTAGAGTAGTGGGTTGTAATCACTCCAAATGCCCCTCGTTGATACAGTTCTTCGAAAAACACCTCCGCCAAAGCACCACCGAGATCAGGGTCAGAGCCCGTCCCAAACTCGTCCAAAAGCAGGAGCGAATTCTTGTTGGTGATGTCCAAAAAGTGCTTCATTCGCTTCAAACGGTAGGAGTAAGTACTAAGCTGATTTTCAATACTTTGGTTGTCTCCAATGTCGGTGAGGATGAATCGGAAGAAAGACATCTTACTGTTTTCGTTCGCAGGGATCATGAGTCCACTTTGAAACATCAACTGTAGGAGTCCGACCGTTTTCAGGGTGATGCTTTTTCCACCGGCATTCGGACCAGAAATCACCAGCATGCGATGCTCCAAATCCAAGGTCAAACTTTGAGGAAAAGTAGTATTTCCCTCGCGTTCGTTGGTGAGGTAAAGAATGGGGTGAAAGGCATCAATGAGTTCAACACGATTTTCCTTTTGGAAGGAAGGCATGCTGCAATTCAATTGTATGGCGAGTCTACATTTCGCATTCACAAAATCGAGGGCCACGAGCAGCACTTGGTAGGCTTCAATCAATTCGAGGTGTTGACGAGTGCTTTCGGTAAGTGCGGCGAGAATGCGACGAATTTCCTTACGCTCATCATCGTGAATCATCTCCAATTCATGATTCATTGCCACCACAGCTTGCGGTTCAATGTAGGTCAGGTTTCCCGTTTTCGAAGCCCCTTGAACGATGCCATTCACCTTCCGTTTATGGGTGCTTTGTACGGCAAGAACACGGCGATTTTGGAGGTAGGCTTCCTTCACATCACCCAAGAGTCCTTTTTCCGTCATGTTTTTCAACTCCCGGTTGAATTGACGGGTAATCTTTCTCCTGCAAACTACAATTTCCTTCCGAATGGATGCCAGTGCTGGGGAGGCGTCGTCTTTTATTTCGCCTCTGGGGCCAAATACTTTTTCAATGGGTTTGATGAGGTCTTGAGTGAAGTAAACCTCCTTCATCCGCTGTTCAAGTTCGGGAAATACACCTTTTTCTTTTTTGAAAAACAGCACCAATTCGTTCACAAGACGGGATGCGCTCAAGATGCTCAGGAAGCTGAGTTCGGGGAGTACGGATCCCGGTATCCCAAGGAGCTTGATTTCCTTCAACAATTCATCAAAATCAATCGCTGGAAAGGAGAAGCCTTCGGTTCGAATGCGGTGGAATTCCTTGAGCTCTCGAAGGGATTTTTCCAATTCGTGAGGCTTTCGATAAGGCGCCAATTCGGTCATCTTCGCTTTGGCTGTGCTGGAGTTGCACATGTCGTGAAGCATGATTCGAATAAGATCGAATTCTAAATCTTTTACCGTTTGTTCGTCGATGATGGTTTGCATGCTCTCAATTAACGATTAGCCGCGCTGCTTGTTCGATGGAGGACGTGGTTTTTTACCCAAGCTAAAATTTCTTCCGGATGTTGTGCATCCATCCAATGGGTGTCTTTTTGCTTTTTGAACCAGGTGAGTTGTCTTTTTGCAAAGCGTCGGGTGTTTTGTTGAATCAGTTCAACGGCGCGTTCAAGGCTGATTTCTCCTTGAAGGTGATCAAAGAGTTCGCGGTATCCCACTGTTTTGAGGGCGTTGAGATCTCTTTGGTCAAAAACGGCCTTGGCTTCATCTAAAAACCCTTCTTCCATCATGATTTCCGTTCGGCGGTTGATGCGCTCGTACACCCAAGAGCGTTCTCCTTCCAGGCCGATGGTCAGGATGTCAAATGGACGTTCTTTGCTTGTGTTTTTTCGAAGAGATGAATAGGGCTTTCCACTGGCCAAACAAACTTCCAATGCCCGTATGATGCGCTGCGGATTTCCTTGGTCAACTTGCTGATGAAACTCGGGGTCGAGCGTTTGAAGCTCTTCCAAGAGGGGAGGGATGCCTCCATTTTCAAATCGTTGGTTGAGCTCTTCTCGAATGGATTCACTTTTCGGCAGTTCGTCCAAACCTTCGCAAACAGCTTTTACAAAGAGTCCAGACCCTCCCACCATCACTGCTGTGGAATGGTGTTGGAAGAAGTTGTTGAGAAAGGTCAATACTTCGCGTTCAAATTGTCCGGCACTGTAACTTTCTTCAATGCTTAAAAAGTCGACAAAATGATGCGGTACTTGTGCGCGCTCTTCGGCTGTGGGTTTTGCGGTTCCAATGGCGAGTTCTTTGTAAAACTGGCGAGAATCAGCCGAGATGATTTCAGTGCCCAAATGCTGGGCAATTTGAATGGATAAGCTGGTTTTACCTATGGCGGTGGGTCCAACAATAACGATGAGTAGGGGTTTCATCCTGACTAGTAGTATTCATCGCCGAGGTCGTCGATGTTCTCAAAGCCTCCGCTGCTGTCGTCATCGTCTTCCTCCATCAAATAAGCGTCAATTTCCGGGTCGCCCGTGAGTTCGGGTTTGCTTTTAGTACTTTTTCCATCATCGGCAGCGTGAAGCAGTGCGTCGGCATCGGCAAAAAGATCCGATTCTTTTTCGTTCTGTTCCGGACTATCACCAAAAACCATAGACACTTTCGGGTAGATGGTCGAAAGAGCCCTTTTCTTCATCTCCACAACTTCAATGTAGAAGCACCACATGCGCATGAAGTCATAGACGTAAACAATTTTTTGATCGGGCTCGGTGATCATGTCGCTCAAAAGGGTATTGCTCATTCCTTTAAGTCCACTCAGCTCTTCATCGCCAAGTTCAATGTCCACCAAAGCAATTTCATCCCCACGTTCCCAAGTATCATTGCTCATATAGAAACTGGCCATTTCTCCTTCTTTAAAGTCAAATGCAGCCAAAATACCTTTGTGAAGTCGCTCAAAGGTGTCGTTTGCTTCAATTTCAATGTCGCGAAAAATGTCTTCTTCTGTGTCTGCAACAACACGAACTTTAATGATACTCATGGCCTCTATCCCTTTAAAAATCGGCTACAAATTTAGTAAAAAGAGTTTGTTTAAAGTTGATAAACAAAGCCTAAGTGCGCTCTTGGTGTGAAGTGTTGAGATGGGGTGTTTTCGGTGGGAAGATTTTGGGTAGAGCGCTGCTTCCAAGACTGCCATTCGTGTCCGCCACCGGCAATAATTTCAAAGGCAAAAGGACTATCGCCGCAGCTCACTCGATATCCTGCTAAGAGTCCCAACGAGGTACCATGAATGAATCGCTCATTCACTTCTAGGTCATCAATACTCAGTTCATTCCCAAAAGTGGTGATTCCTTCAGCTTTGTATTCCTTCATCCAGCGTTGTTTGATGAATGCTGACAAGAAGAGGCCCTTTTGATCTTCCTTTTTTGGGGCAAAACAATACCAGCGAACTTCACCTTGCAAACCAAATCCCGTAAGCGAGTAGCTTTCAATGTTCGCGCTCAGCAGTTCTTCTTCAACCGAAGCGTACCTGCCATACTCAGCGCTGCCCATAAGAGCGAAAGAGGGGTGAATGGGAATTTCGAGTCCCAATCCAAAAATGGGCTGACCCGTAATGAAATAGGCATTTTGAAAATGGAGTGAGGGCGGTTTTTGGCCGAAGAGAGTGACGCTAAGCATCAAAAAGAAGCCCAGCATGAGTAGACGTTGCATGCGGTTGTTTTTCAGGTTATAGCATGCACAAGATACGCTTTTTTATACAAAGGGATGTAGGGCTTCGACGGAGATTTCACCGTGAGTGCGGACATCCACCACCGTGCCCTTTTGAATCACGATGGCTTGAGGGGATTCGTGTTGTACTCCCAATTCCTGGGCAATGAGGTTCGAGATTGGACGAAAGGCGATGAGGTCCAGAAAGTAAATGCTGGCTTTTTCTTCATCAATGTCCCATTGCATTTCCAAAGATTTCTTGGCCATAAAACTTACACTGCAACGGGTGCTGTGTTTAAAAATGACCACGGTGCGCTGTTCACTTTCTTCGATGGATGCGTGAAAGTCTTCTTCTGTTCGTATGCTTTTCCAAGTGATGTGTGCCATGTGCATTATAAGTTTTAGCTTTGCATGCGATTAACTGCAAGCATGGATACAAGAATAATAAAGATTTTAATAGCAGCCCTTTCTTTGGCCTACACGGTGTACTTATTTGTTACCGGAAACTGGGGTTCGGGCATTGGGATGATTTTCGTGAGTGCGATTTTGGTGCTCATCAATTTGAGAAGTTTGAGAATGATCATCGCCCTTTTTCAATTGAGAAAACAAGACTTCGCAAAGGCCAGAACTTGGCTCGATCGGGTCAACCCAAATAAACTTTGGAAAAAACAGCAGGGATATTGGTACTATTTGATCGGACTAACAGAGGTGAGCACCAACTTGAACAGCGCCGATAAAAACTTCCGCAAAGCCCTCCAATTGGGCTTAAACATGGATCACGATAAGGCCATGGCCAAATTGAACATGGCGATGGTGGCCGCTTCTCGAAACAAAAGAAATGAGGCCATTCAATTGATCAACGAGGCGAAGCGTTTGGATAAACGTGGGATGATGAAAAAAGACATCAAAACCATCGAGCAAGCGATCAAAAACCCTAGAGTTGTTCGTCAACAGGGAGGAAGAAGATAAAACAACTTTACATCGAGGCTTTCCGCTGAACATTCTGTAATTCGCTCAAGAGGCGAATGCTTTTCTTGTGCACGTCTTTCGATATGCGCTGATAATGCTCCCGCAAATCAGGAGATTCATCGTGATACTCATGTGCATCAATGCGCACAAGTTGATAGTTGATTTCATTGGTAGCATCCTTTATGATGGCGTTGATTTTCGCCGTTTCGTCAGGATAGTTGATGAGGTGGTGAAAACATTGCTCCACGACATCATTGAGCATGGAGTGAACGGCTTGTTTGAGTTGAGAGCGATTTGTGGACATGGGGGTAAGGTCTTAATTGATAAGAATTTACGTCAAAAATCACACAAAAGCAAATGCGCTTTTTTGCAGCAATTTTCTTCCCATCGGTCGGCCAAAGGTCTTCATTTATCGAAACGCTCTGCTCCTGAAGGTTTCTTATCTACCTATGCTTTCAGAAGGTCCAAAAGTTGGTTTTCGAAGCGGTCACTGGCCAAAAATTTGTTCTCCAGTGGTATTGCAAAAGGTACAGGGGTATCCATGCTTGCACTTCTCACAACGGCGGCATCCAGGTGCTCCCAGCAGTGCTCGTGAATCAAGGCGGAGATTTCTCCACCAATTCCACCGGTCAAGCAATCTTCATGCAGCACTATGGCTTTTCCCGTTTTCCGAACACTGGCATAGATGCTCTCGGTGTCAAGAGGTGCCAAGGTGCGAAGGTCAATCAGGTCGGCTTCGATTTCTGGATGTTTGTCCAATACCTCCAATGCCCAATGAACTCCCATTCCGTAGGTAATGATGCTCACTTCATTGCCGGTTCTCAGGCTTGCTGCTTTTCCAAAGGGAAGGGTGTAATATCCTTCGGGTACTTCAGCACTTACACTTCTGTACAGGGCTTTGTGTTCAAAGAATAAGACTGGGTTGGGGTCTTCAAATGCGCTCAACAACAATCCTTTGGCATCAGCGGGAAAGGCGGGGTAGGCGATTTTTAATCCAGGGGTGTGAAAAAACCATGCTTCGTTGCTCTGACTGTGGAACGGACCCGCTCCAACGCCCGCTCCTGTTGGCATCCGAACAACTACGTCGGCATTTTCGTCCCAACGATAGTTGAGCTTCGCTAAGTTGTTGATGATCTGGTTGAATCCGCAGGTGACAAAATCAGCAAATTGCATTTCCATCATGGCTTTGTACCCACCGATACTCAATCCAAGGGCACTCCCAACAATGGCAGATTCACAAAGCGGAGTGTTTCTTACTCGTTCTTTTCCAAAGGATTCAACAAAGCCTTCAGTAACTTTAAATACTCCTCCATAATCAGCGATGTCTTGTCCCATGAGCACCAAATTGTCATGATGCTCCATGGCGCTTCTCAATCCGTCAGATATAGCGTCGATGAATCGCATTTCCTTGCGCTGAGATGATGCCGGAGTTATTTTGAGTTCAAAGTTGCGGTAGATGTCGGACAACTCTTTTTGAGGGTCAACGGGGATCAATGCTTCGGCGTAGGCGCTTTTCAGACCTGACGATATTTCGTCTTTGATTTCCTTTTTTGTGGCGGCAATAAAGTCGGCGTCGATTACCCCTCCTTCGTGCAAGAACTGTTCAAAATTCACTACCGGATCCAACTTTTCCCATTGCTCAATGAGTCCGTCCGGGTAATATTTTGTCCCAGAGGCTTCTTCATGTCCACGAATTCTAAAGGTCATGAACTCCATGATGATGGGACGGGGATTTTTGCGAATGGATGCAGCGGCGTCTTTTACTGCCTGATACACTTCCAAAATGTTGTTCCCATCCACTAAGATGGCGTCTTCTTCAGGGATGCCATAGCCTTTGGCTTTGTCGATAAACTGCTCACAACGGAACTGCTCAGAACTGGGGGTAGAGAGTCCCCAAGAGTTGTTCTCAATTCCGATGATGACGGGCAATTGCCAAACGGCTGCAACGTTCACTGCTTCGTGAAAATCACCCTGGCTGGCTCCTCCATCTCCTGTGAAAACGAAGGTGGCTTTTTCCTTACTTCCCAGCTTGTTGGCCAATGCAATTCCGTCTGCAATGCCCAATTGCGGACCCAAGTGAGAAATCATTCCCACCACTTTGTGCTCAATGCTTCCAAAGTGAAAAGAGCGGTCACGGCCTTTGGTGAAACCGCTTTCCTTTCCTTGAAATTGAGCAAAAAGTCGGCTCAAAGGAATTCCACGGCCTACAAATACACCGAGGTTTCGGTGCATGGGCAAGATGAATTCATCCTGATTCAAGGCTTGAGTAACACCTACCGAAATGGCTTCTTGACCAATACCACTGAACCACTTGGAGATTTTCCCAAGGCGAAGCTGACTGAGCATTTTTTCCTCAATCATTCGAGGTAGCATGAGGGCTTTGTAGAGTTCAATCAGTTCTTGATTGTCCAAGCCTGGGTTGTTGTACTTGATACTGGTGGCCGTTTCGATTGACATAGACTGTATTTTCTAAGCCACAAATGTACAAGTTCCGATGATTAGAACACTTCCTTTTTCGCTTTGAAGCGTTTTTCTGCATTTTGGCATTGAAGAGAAGTGTATTTTTGCATTCATGTCCAAAGTTATTGACCTCGCCGCCCTGCCTGCACAGCACAATGATCCTCATTTTTGGAAAGAGAGTGCTGCTTCTCTGTTGAGATGGTCGCCCAACGATATTCAGGAAATTCGCCTGCTCAAGCGTTCCATTGATGCTCGAAAAAAGCCGGTGGTATACCGTCTCCGTTTGGAGGTTTTTGCACAAGGAGAAGCCCTTCCTTCACAAGCGTTCGATCCCGGGTACCAGGAGGTGAAGGGAAAAGAGGAGGTGGTCATCGTGGGCTTTGGTCCGGCCGGACTCTTTGCTGCTTTGGAGTGTTTGAAGTTGGGTTTGAAACCTGTTGTTTTGGAGCGAGGGAAAAATGTTCGAGACCGCAGGAGAGATCTTGCAGCCATCAACAAAGAGCACATCGTTAACCCCGATTCCAATTACTGTTTTGGGGAGGGAGGTGCCGGCACCTACTCCGATGGGAAATTATATACTCGATCCCACAAGCGGGGTAAAATCGAGGATATTTTGCGCCGTTTGGTGCATCATGGAGCTACGGAGGATATTCTAAAAGATGCCCATCCGCACATTGGTACCAATAAACTTCCGCAAATCATCGTCCACATGAGAGAAACCATTGAACGCTTCGGCGGTGAGGTTCATTTCAATGCAAAGGTGAGCGGATTGATGATCGAAAACGGAAGCTGTGTGGGAGCGAAAGTTGGGGAGAAAATATACAAAGGCATTGCGGTCGTTTTGGCCACGGGTCATTCTGCGCGTGATGTATTTCACCTTTTGGATGATCATCGCATTTCGATTGAAAGAAAGCCCTTCGCTCTAGGTGTGCGCATTGAGCACCAGCAGTCGCTCATCGATCGCATTCAATACAAAGGGGAACTCAGTGGCGAGCATTTACCGCCAGCCTCTTATGCTTTGGTGGAACAGGTGGATGGAGTAGGCGTGTACTCTTTTTGCATGTGTCCTGGTGGAATCATTGCCCCTTGTGCAACGGAAGAAGGTGAGGTGGTGACCAATGGATGGAGCCCATCCAAACGAAACAATCCTTATTCCAACTCGGGAATAGTTGTAGAGATCACTGACGAATTGCTCGATGCCGAGGGGTATAGTGGTACATTTGGTGCGCTCGAACTTCAACGAGAGGTAGAAAAAGCATGTTGGAAAGCAGGAGGGGAGCGACAAGTTGTTCCTGCGCAAAGAATGGTGGATTTCGTTGAAAATCGGGTTTCCCGCGATTTGCCCAATTGCTCCTATCAGCCAGGTTTGGCGAGTGTCAACCTCAGGGAAGTGCTTCCTCCTTTTATTGCTGATCGTTTGGCCAAAGCATTCGTCAGTTTTGGGAAAAAAATGAGAGGATATCTCACCAACGACGCCGTGCTTACAGCTCCCGAAAGTCGGACATCCTCCCCAATTCGTATTCCTCGTGATCGGCAGTCTTTAACCCATACCCAAGTACAAGGTTTGTATCCTTGTGGTGAAGGGGCAGGGTATGCCGGAGGTATTGTTTCTGCAGCGATGGACGGACAAAATGTGGTCCGGAAAATCGCTGAATCGCTTAATCCTGAGCAGCCGTAACGGGCGCTACTTCTCCTCGCATCGTCAAGGCTTCTCCAACAGGAATGGTGGTGCCGTTGAAGTCTCCAACAATAAACGCTTCTTCAATGCCAAGGTCAAGCGCTTGATTCAACAATTGTTCTGCGGCTTCGTAGGAGTTCACGTTGAGGGTGAAATAACGGGTAAGTCCATCTTTGTTTTTGTCTGAACCAATTCCACCCAAGCTCAAGAAGCTGTCCAAAGTGGCTGTCGGAATCTCCAAATCGAAAGCTCCCAATTGTACTTTGAAGTTCACAAAGGCCGGATCGATGGAGTTGTTTTCGATGTCGTAGGTAATGTCGTTTTCTGGCTGAAGGACTTTTGCTCCCGTTGACGCCAAAGTAATGCGTTCACCATTTTTGAAGGCGGCGATAAATGCTCCCTCAAAACCTTGGGTCAAAAGTTCGACTCTCCGTTCTGCGGCTTCACCCAAGGTGGCGTAGTCTGAGGTCATGTATCGGGTCAGTTGATCGCTACCGGTGAGGGAAATGATATCATCCACACCTGCAAAAATATCTTCGTTCAATTTTCCACGAAATGCACCAACTTGAACCCTAAAGATCACTCCTTCGTTTTGAATGGCTTCAAGAGGAAAATCTCCTTCTGCAGCTAACATTGCGCTGTCTGGGTCGTTGGTGTTTAAGGTTTCCATGCCGTTCACCACCGGAAGAGCAGCCAAGGTCTCGATTTCCTCCATTTCTTCGCGGATGTTTTCTTCCAAAGCCACAGCTTCTTCTCCCACGTTGATGATTGGCTCATCGCCGTCTTTTGAAACAACTGCTCCGTCGATTCCTTCGTCGTTCAATTCAATTTTACGTTTCACAGCATCGGGGAGGTTGTCGTAATTTCCAACAAGGTACACTTGATCGTCGTTTTCCTTGATGCTGGTGATGTCCTTTAGAGACAAAATGGCGTTGATTTGTGCTTGAGATAATCCTTCGCTCTGAGCGCCAACTTGAACGCTGTAACGGTTACTCCAGTGTCCTGGGTCAGAATCCAACTTGGCGTAATCTTCACTCCAAGTGCTTGTTTTCCAAGGGATGGAGTCGTTCCACATCAAGTAACGCTGATAGGTGTCTTCATCACTCATGGCCACTCCAAAAGCATCCACATTCATGTGGGCAGAGTTGGGTTCGTCATCCATGTAATCGGCATATCCATCGCCGTCGCTGTCGGTTGGACATCCTGTTTTGTCCACGGGTGCACCTTCAGGTGTTCCAGGGCATTCGTCTTCCATATCGTTCACACCGTCTCCGTCACCGTCGTTACTAAGGGTAACGAGCAACATTTCACCGTTCTCATCCATGAATTCAAGCGGTGGGAGTTCTCTAACTTTCGGACCAATGTTCAAGTCGTAGTTGAGTCCTACAGAACTGTACAAAAAGCGATCGTTGGCCGCATTTCCTTTTCGGTCACCTTCGCTATTTGCTGTTCGGTTATCGATAAGGTCACTCATGGTGAAGGTCATTTGTGCTCCACAACGCACGTGAAAGCGATCGGTCAGCAAAAACTGAAAACCAGCTCCAACAGGAACCCCCCAAGTTCGTTCGGTATATCTTCCTTGTCCGTCCAAATTCAACTCTCTCAAATCGGTTTCGTACACCCCATCTTTATAAATACGAATCGCTTCACTCGCGTCAGATGCATTTTCTGCAGTGCTCATGATGCTTCCATCGCTCCAGTAGTGGTACTCGTAGCCATTGGCATCGTAAAGATCGGCCTTGGATAAAAACTCAATGCTCTCAAAACCAACAGAAACCCAGGGCTCAATAACCCGATTGGGCTTTAGAAAGTGGTTGAAGTTATAGCTGAGCGACACTCCGCCGTTGCGCACCTGTGTTTTGAAATCAAAAGGAGCATCACCTTGATAATCAGTGAGCTTGATTTGTCCAAAAGTGCTGTACAAGCGTACATCAAAAAAGCTATTGATTCGATTGCTCACGTCGAGGGTGAGGGCCATTCTACCTGAACCGAGGTGATTGGCTTTGCTTCCGCTACCGACATCACCAATGAACATCATTGGTCCGATACTCAGTCCTACACGCGGCTTCAATTTTAAGGCTGGAAGTGCGGTGTTTGGAGCTGTTTCCGTGACCGGAGTGGTATCAACAACGGTGTTGTCAAGCTCTTGAGCTGTTGCTGCTGATATCATCAAGCAGGCAAACAATATGGTCATTAACTCACGCATGGATAAAAGAATTGTTTTGTCCTTTCTACGCACGTGAATCAAAAAGGTTATCTCCAGCTTAAAATCATCCTTCTTCGAAAAAGAGTTCAGCCAATCGTCTTCCAATTTCGCTGCCGATCGCTACCCCCATTCCGCCCATTCGAACGGCGCAATAACTGCGGCTTCCAACTTTTTGAATGATGGGAGATTTTTTACTTCCTAAACCTAAGAATCCCGACCACTGATAATCCACCTTCACATCAGTATTCGGGAGAAGGGTTTCCTGAAGGAGCGCTAAAAGTCTTTTTTCAATCTTTGGGTTACTTCCGTGTACGAGGGTGTTTTCTTCAGCACCTGCCCAATGCCTTCCGCCCCCCAAAAGCAGTCGATCGCCAATGTTTCTGAAATAAACATAGCCTTCAAACATGTGGAAGGTACCTTTCAATTTTAAATTAGGAACAGGAGAGGTGAGCAAGACGGTGTTTCTTCCTGGATAAACTTCCATTTTCGGTAAAAGTGAGGCGCTCATGCTGTTGGTGCAAATGAACAACCGGTCACAAGAAATCTTTCCATAGTCAAAATGCAGGTTCACCTGTTCACCCACTTCATCAAATTTCAGCAACTCCATTCCTCGAACAAGGCGAATGCCCAAATCGTTGACTTTTTGGATGAGGGCATCCATCATTTTCCCGGTATCGATGGCTCCTTCGAGTCGGTTATTGATTCCTCCTTGAATACCAGCTACCTTGTACTGATTTTGTAATCGATCCACTTCATGGTAAACCTCTTTTTCGCCAATCGCCTCTTCCATAAAAGCATTGAGCATAGGAATTGATTCAAGCGCGTGGCCAAAATTGTTTTCTTCGGTGTTTTCTTTTGGTGCGAAGAACTCCAAACCGCCACAAGCTTCGTATGCGATGGTTTTGTCGCCCAAAGTGCGTCGTAATAACTTCAAACCGTCAAAACGCAAACGAATCAAATCACTGCATTCCTTTTTTTCCATGAGTTGAAGGTCTGAAAGCACCTCGGTCGGACTCCCAAAACAGGCGAAACCTGCATTTTTGGTACTTCCTCCACCTGAAAAAGGTGATTTTTCGAAGACCACAATGTGTTCTGGAGGGAGTTTTTTGGCCAGATTTAGGGCTGTTGAGAGTCCAACAATTCCGCCGCCGATAATACAATATTTGGCATTTCCCAGGAAAGACCTGCGCTCCCAATAACTAAATTCCATAGTTTTACGTTACATTAAAGAGATTCGAATCGAACCCGATTGCATGCAAGGTAAACAAGGTTTTAAAATAAGTAGTGCTGCAAGGCTTATGTTGATGATGTGTTCTATGCTCATCGCGAACATGCTCCTAGCTCAAAGTGAAATTCTCGATATTCAAGGGAACATCAAAGACAGCTTCTCCATGAAGAAGCTAGAGTCTGTGCAGATTACCGTGATTCAAAACGGGAAACAATTTGATAGTTTCACCACCACCGGAAGCGGAAAATACAACCTTGAATTGCCTTTGGGTTTTGACTACAAAATACAGTTTTCGAAGCTCGATTTTGTTGCGAAGACCATCGAAATTCGAACCAAAGACATCCCGGATGAAGACATGAAGGGCGGATTTCAAATGTCGATGGACGTTTCAATTTTCGAAAATCAAGAAGGATTCAACACCTCCATTCTCGATAAACCCATTGGAATTGCCACTTTTGATCCACAGCGGAACTCCATTGAATTTGATTTTCCCTACACCCAAAGCGTGATGGATGAAATTGACGCGGAATTTGAACGTTTGGAAGACCTTGCAGCCAACATGGAGAAGATGCTCAAGCAGTTTGACGACCTGATTGCGAAGGGAGATCAAAAAATGGGGGATGAGAAGTATGAAGACGCCATTGCGCAATACGAAGATGCTTTGGCCATTTTTCCAGACAAAGAACCCGCTCCTGAAAAACTAGCTGAAGCAAAGAAAAAGTTGGACGAGAAAAATGCGCTCGCCAATCGAGAAGCGGAATACAAACGACTCATTGAATCGGGAAACAACCGAATCAAGACCAAAGATTATACCTCCGCAAAAAGTGATTTTGAAGCAGCGCAAGATTTAAAACCGGAAGAACGTGAGCCCAAAGAAAAACTCGCTGAGATTGAAAAACTCCTCGAGGCATTAGAAATGCAAGAGCAGTATGACAGTTTGGTAGCTGAAGCGGATGCTTTGTTTAAGTCGAGCGATTACCAAAAAGCCATCGGCAAGTATGAAACGGCTTTGGATTTCATGCCCAAAGAAAGCTACCCAAGAGATCAAATTGCAGAAGCCAGAAAACGAATTGAAAATGCAGAAGCAGAGGCCGAGGCTGCAGCAGAGCGCGAGCGGAAATACCAAGAAGCCATTACCTTGGGGCAGAAAAACATCGACTCCAACGAGTTGAAAGCTGCGCTCAGAAATTTTGAGGAAGCGAGAACCTTGAAGCCTGAAGAAGCTTTGCCCAAAGACAAAATTGATGAGATCAACCAGCTCATCAAAGATCAAGAGGCTGAGGCACTGGCTGCCGAGGAAGCAGCTGCCGCTAATGCGGAACAAGAACGAATCAACGCAGCTTTTCAAGCCCTATTGGACAAAGCCAATGAGGATTTTGATAAAGACAAACTCGATGACGCAAAGTCCAAATACCAAGAAGCACTGGCACTTAAGCCCAATGAGAAATTCCCTCAAACACGTATTGACAAAATAGATGAGATCATTCGGGAACGTCAGTCCAACGAAGAGGAGGCCATCGCCAATGCGGAGCGAGAAAAAATTGACAATGAGTACCAAGCCTTGATTGACAAAGCCAACGTGGCTTTTGACCAAGACGATTTGACATCGGCAAGAGCAGATTACGTGGCCGCTTTGGAAATTAAGGCCAATGAGAAGTACCCCAAGTCGCGAATTGCCCGCATTGATGAGATTCTAGCAGAACGGGAAGCCCTTGCCCAAAATGATGCTGCAGAGGCGGAGCGCTTGAGAAAAGAAGAAGAAAGAAGAGCTGCCGAAGCTGCCGCAGCTGCTGATCGTGAAGAGCGAGAACGATTGCTTGAAGAAGAACGATTGAGACGAGAGCAAGAGGCTCAAGCTGAGGCAGATCGAAAAGCGGCAGAGCGCTTGGCGGCGGAAGAAGAAGAGCGAAGAAGGCAAGAAGAGTTCATGAACAATGCGAACACGAGCACCGAGGACGAGGCAGAGAAATACTACCGAGAGGCCCGAGCAAGTGAGGCCCGAGCTAAAGCCAAGGCGAAAGAGCAGGAAAAAGAAAACTTCCAAGAGTACCTAGCAGATAAGGCCGCAGATGCCAATTACACACGCAAGCAAAACCTCGAAGATGGAAAAGCCCAGGAGGATGAACTGATTCGAATTTTCCGCGATGGTGAAATGAACCGAGAAGGGAAACTTCAAGATACCGAGCGGATCAAAGAAAAAAACCAAAGCGAAGGTTCAGCAATGGCTAAAAGTGCTGAAGCTCGAAGACAAGATGCAGATCAAGAATTGGAAGATCTGGAGATTAGAACAGAAGAACTTAGCGAGATGGACCGTTTCCGTCAGGAGCATGTGCGTGATGTGCAAGACCTGAAAGCCGAAAACGAGTCAACCCAAAGTTCCTATGTCAAAAGAGGAAATGTGCTCCGTTCAGACGGTGAACGAAATGCCATTGAGCAAAAAGAGCGACAGAGCGCTGTGGCGATGGAAGGAAGCGACTTGCAAAAACAGAAGGTGGATGCAACCCAAGAAATTGTTGAACAACATGCTCGATTTGAGTCAGACACCAAGTCGGCGGCTGATGAGCGGAGAGCTTCTTCCATCGATGCCAGCGAAAAAGAAAAAAACACTTTGGAGTCCATTCCAGTAGGAAAAGAGGCACTTCGTGAAGAAAAGAGCTACGAGATTGAGCAAGAAAAGGAAAATCAGGAATTCTTTTTGGCTGAGAATGCTGAGGAGTCGCGCTTGAGAAATTACGATGCGCGCAAAGCACTCTTCGAAAAAGACG